>JBARCX010000397.1:0-14545 GCA_049794535.1 Rhodanobacter sp. | reverse complement strand
TCACCAGTAATGGGGCTAGCCAAGCAGGTGAGTGCAGCATATCGATCAGCACTCGTAAAAGTATCAAGCCAAGTAGAAATTGAACGAGATAAACCAAAGGGAAACGTAGAGCAGCGCGAGCGCGCATTGGCTGTCGGAACACGAACAACGCACTGAACACATAGGACACGGCTATGCTGACGACATATGCGATCGCATACGCTGCTTCATAATGTAGCCAATGCAACAGCAGCAAATAACCACCATAACTAACTACCAGATTCAACACGCCGCCGATCAAGAAGCGGAAAGCCTCTCCTGCGCAGATGGGAGATTTCGAGACCATTCGTGAAGCGGCATCGGATATACGTAAGTATGCGGAGCGCATCTCAACGTGCCGCCTTGATCGAAGGGGAGATGTTGTCGAAACCCGGTGCCTGCCCGCCGACCTGGTTGTCGATCGCATAGACGGGGCGGCGGAATGTCGCGCCCATTAGCCGGCCGATATATTCGCCCACCACGCCGAGTATTAGCAGTTGGATGCCGCAGGCGAACAGCACTACGGACATGAGCGAGGCATAGCCTGGATCCGTGATGCTGCCGCTCAGGCGGCCATAGACAACATAGAGTAGGTAAAGAAAGCTCAAGACAGCCAGCGAAGCGCCACTGTAGGTGGCAATGCGCAAGGGCAGGGTGGAAAACGTGACAAAGATGTTGGCGGCATGCGACACCAGCTTGCGCAGGGTATACGCGCTCTCGCCGTGTTGCCGCTGTTCATGCGGCACGCTCACCGTGGCGGCGGATGCCGTTAGCCAGGACAACATGCCGTCGATATATGGTCGGTTCAAACCAAAGCGGTCGAGCCGCTTGGCCAGCGGGGTGTGGATGGCACGGAATGAACAATAGTCTTCATTGAGGTCCGGGAACGCGCGCTTAAGCATGCGGCGCATTAACTCCGAACTCCAGTTCCGATAGGCGGCGTGGGTGCGCTTCTCGAAAACACCGTAGACCAAGGGGTGATCCTCATCACCGGCCGCGAGCAGGGCTGGAATGGCTTCGGGTGGATGCTCCAGATCGTCATCCATGGTCACGATCCATTTGCCGTGGGCATGCGCGATGCCGCAGATCGTGGCAGCGTGCTGACCGAAATTTCTGCTGAGACGCAGCCCCGTGACATGCGGGTCCTGATTCGCAACCGCGCAGATGCGGCCCCACGTTTCCGTTTGACCGCGATCGTCGACGAGGATCACCTCATGGCGAAGTCCGGCTGACTGCATCGTGGCGGCCAAGCGGCGGCAAAGCTTCGCCAGGGCGCTACTGCCCCCGTAGACCGGGACGACGATGGAAACATCCAGCGGAAGACTGCTGCCGATATGGGTCATGGTGTCTGTACTCATGTCCGTGTCGTGGTGGTGTCGGTTGCGGTCCGCGATGGAGGATGATTCATACGAGAGGGCGCGGATGGGGCGTAGTACTTTCGTACGACACCCTCGACATAGCCATCTCCGAGATGGATGCCAAGCCGGGCGCTTACTTGCTTGTTTCGCGTAGTGTCGATGTCCATGGTGGCGCCCTTGTCCATGAGCGAGTAATTGGCTCGCTTTCCCAGGACGTGCTCAAAAATCCTCACAATTTCACGCATGGGCAGGGATTTTTCCGCGGCGATGGATATCGCCGAAGATTCTCCGGTCATTTCCACGGCCAGCGCGGCACCGATGGCGGCGATGTCATCAATGTCGATCAGATTGCGCTCGGCGTGGGACCACACGCTGAAGTGCTCGCCGGACGAAACCCGGTCGTGCAGGAAGTTGGTCAGCGTATGGTGATTCTCGGTACGCCCCACCACCTGGGGCAGGCGCAGCACTAGCCCCCCGGGCTTGGCAAGCACGAGAGACTCCATTCGCTTCTTGTGCTTCATGTAGGCCGTCAGTTCTGCTTCTGCGGTGGCGACGCCGCAGCTGCCGAAATACACGAATCGCTGGGCATGACCAGCCAGCGACCGACACAACAATGCATGTTCGCGCGCGAATTCGTCGTCGCGCGTTTCCAGTGAATTCGATACGCCTGATGCGAACACCAGGACATCCGCGCTGGCACCGAAATACGGTTCGAACGCTTGCGCTAGCAGCCCCTTTCCGACGATCACAGGTAGTGACCGGATGCAGCAGGGTGATATGTGCGTGCTACGGCACGACGGCGGCTCTCCAATGCTGCGTGGCTGGATTGAACAGGTGAGTTCATAGGTCAGGCTTCGATGGCATGGGGGCAATTCGATCAGATCAGCGTGACTGATTGTATCAGCCCGGCCTAGCCGACTCAGAGTCTCGGTGGTGATCCGAACAAGTCGCTGCCGCTCGTGGTTTCATAGGTCCGCCACGATAGGTCCGCCACGAACAGAATCGGTCGCACGCCGTTCGCCCTGAGCTTGTCGAAGAGCATGTTCAGGCGCTCCTCAGTGAGCAGATAACAGCTCGGCGATCTCCGCGGTTTTTTCGCGCATCAATCCGGAATTTTGTCTGGACTCGACGTTGAGCCGCAGCAATGGTTCGGTGTTGGAACTGCGCAGGTTGAACCGCCACTCCGGAAATTCCGCGCTGACGCCATCGGTGAAGTCGAGCAATGGATCGAAGGTGGCGTATCGCGCGAGGACACGATCGATCGATGCCTTCGCATCCACGACGTGGAAGTTGATTTCCCCGCTGCAGGGGAATGCGTTCATCTGGCCCTCCACCATGTCTGCCAGCGAGCGGCCGCTGCGCGATACCAGTTCGGCGAGCAGTAGCCAGGGGACCATGCCTGAGTCGCAATAGGCGAAATCGCGAAAATAGTGATGGGCGCTCATCTCTCCGCCGTAGATCGCGTTCTCCGCACGCATGCGTTCCTTGATGAAGGCATGACCGGTCTTGCTGAGCACGGGTATTCCGCCGGCTTGCTTCACCATCTCGATGGTGTTCCAGGTGAGGCGTGGGTCGTGAATCACCTTGCCGCCCGGATGCTTAGCCAGCAGCGATTTGGCCAGCAATCCGACTAGGTAGTAACCTTCGATAAAGCGGCCATCGGCATCGAAGAAGAAGCAACGATCGAAGTCGCCATCCCAGGCGATCCCGAAGTCGGCCTGATGCGCACGCACTGCCTCTGCGGTCGCCTCGCGATTTTCAGGCAACAGCGGATTTGGGATGCCATTGGGGAAGTGTCCATCAGGTTCGTGTTGTACATGGATGAACTCGAAGGGCAGGTGTGCTGCGAGCTGGTCGATCACTGTTCCTGCACCACCGTTGCCCGCATTGGTCACGATCTTCAGCGGCCGTAGTTTAGAGCGGTCGACGTAGCTGAGCAGGTGCCGGATATAGGCATCTTTGGCGGGGGCGCTGCTGGTTCTGCCTGGTATGTGGGCTCTGTTGATGTCGGCGGCAGCATGGTCGCGTATGGCGAACAGGCCGGTGTCGCCGCTGATCGGACGGGCGTCTTCGCGCACTAGCTTGAGGCCGTTGTAGTCCATCGGATTGTGGCTGGCGGTGACCATGATGCCGCCAGCGGCACTCAGGTGCCGGGTCTGGAAATAGACTTCCTCTGTGCCGCATAGACCGATGTCGATGACGTCACGTCCGGCGGCCTGTATGCCGGACGAAAGTGCCGCCTGAAGCGATAGGCTGCTCAGGCGCACATCACGTCCAGTCACCACCGGGCCAGGGCCGAGAAGTTGGACTGTGGCCATACCGATACGCCGAACCAGTTCCTCGTTTAGTTCGTCCGGCACTCGGCCGCGGATGTCGTAGGCCTTGAAACAATTCAAATCCATCAGGCGTCCTTGGTGCTGCGCCGTATCCGCCACATGTCTGCTAAGACGATATCGGGCAGAACCGATATAGCGACGGATGGGTGTGATCGATCCATATCCGGCGGCAACACTTCGTCGCCGTTAATCGGTTAGTGATTTTAGCAGTATCCCGGCGAAAGATGGCGGTAGTCCGCATCTTGGCGACACGGATTGAGGTATCGGGGTGATTGTCGTTGATCTGATATCTAAGGGCTGCAATTTGATAGGCCGCTCATCATTGGCTGTGGCGAAAAAAGTCGTGATTGCAGGGTCCTATAGCCATCGCCAGAGAGTCGGGTGATTAGCCATAAACAGACATGCCCGATTAAACGTGCTTGGTTGAATGCGTGGAGGTGACGGGCGTAAACGGCTGCTCGCGACTTTGCGCTGCCCGACGGAAGCCATTCGAAAGTGCTCGGCACGTTTAACGTGTCAAAGACGAGGCGGGACTGGCTGATCGATCGATTGGCGAGTTCAGGTGCGCGATGTACGTGCGGAACTTGCTGGCACATCAGCTGGCCGGTTTGATTTGTAGCCAAAGTGCATAATTTCGTTAAAAAAATGTAAACTTGCATGAAGCTGACGAATGGTGCTTCATTACTGCATCAGGCGTTCATCGTCTGGCATGGATTAAAGAGCGCATCGAACGTTCGAATACACGGTTTCTTGAAGCTGCAAGGCAGGGGATGGTGGGTCCTCACTTTTCGAGGGGCGAAAGTGATGTATCAGCATGGCGTCAAACAAGGCCGTGGTCCGATTTTTGTGGTCGGTTCGCCAAGATCGGGTACGAGCGTACTTACCTGGTGTCTCGGACAACATGCCAACATTCTTCCGCAGGAAGAATCTGCATGGATGGGAGAGTTCGCGATAAGTGTCGGTGTCCAGTTCCAGGTTGGCAGCCTGCATGGAGAGCGTTCCCAATTGAGTGCGCTAGGCATTGAGAGCGCGGCGTTTTTTCGCGCATTCGGCGACGGCATCGACAGAATGATCCTCCAGCACCGTGATCGGCAGGAGCAGGCATCCAGGGAATGCGCTAGACGGGATTCGTCACAGGTTGACGCTGCCTTCAACATCTCGCGTTCGAATAGTGATCCGAAATCGCGTTGGGTTGATGGCACACCTGAATATGCCTACTACATTGCCGGTCTAAGAAAGCTCTTCCCCGACGCGAAATTTGTGCATATCGCACGGGACGTGCGTTCCGTCGTGAATTCGATGCTTCATTTCAAGTTACATGGCAATCGTAACTTGGTGGACACGGAGCAGCAGGCGTACGAATACTGGATAAGCGCCGTGCAGGCTTGTATGCAGGCCGAACACGCGTATGGCCCCGAAGTGGTGCATCGGTTGCGCTACGAGGACCTGATCCAGGGATCCGAATGGGCTATCAAGGGTGTACTCGACTTCCTTGGTGAGCCATATATGGAGGCTTGCCTCGAGCCGTTGGCGCGCCGGATCAACAGCTCGTGTGTGCCGGTTGGTTTTGAGTCCAGTGATCCGCGAACCGATCCGAAGGTGATCGATCGGGCGATGCGGTTGAGCCGGCAACTACAGCGGTCTAATCGGGCCTTCTCCATATCGAAAGACGAACTCGTCCAGGCCGAGACGGATTTCAGCAAGCGCGTATCGTTGATGGCCGGGCTCGACGCGGACTACTCACTTGGACAAAGGAAGGTGGCCACCCTGACGAGAAGGTTGAACTGGTGCGGGGTCATCATGGCAGCTGACTTGTTGATGGCGACAGCGGTACTCAGTAAGCCCCTGCAGATTGTGAGGCACTCGGTGAGCGTTGGGTCCGCTCTCTGGTTGGCCTCATCAGTCATTGGCGCCGCAGTCTACATTGCGATGCGTCGGAAGGGTTTGCGAGCTATCGCTGCTTGGGTGTTTCGTAGATGCGCATTGAAGCGCGACTCTGGGAGAGTCGACGAAAAATGGACGCCTGCTGCATAGAATAATTGGGCTTCGAACTCGACAAGCGAGAGATAGTCCCACGCTGGGCGCAAGCGGTGTGGAGCTGTCGGGAGCGCCGACAGATCCACACAAACTGCTGTAGCAACCGATGCTTGGCGTCATGGTAGTTGCAGGGCATCCCACTCCGGCGCCCACCTGAAGTGATGAATGCGCGCACGGCGCATTGACGATCATCGGCCAAACGATAGTGGCGATGAGTCCAACACTCCGGACGGCCTTCAATGACCAAGCCCTTCGAGAATTGGCCCGGTCCGGCTGGGGATTAGTTTTGTTTTCGGAAACTCGGAGGCTGCAATCAGCCGATGGCTTGTTCCAGCTCCGGAATCAGCTTGAACAGATCACCCACCAGGCCGATATCAGCCACTTCAAAAATTGGCGCTTCGCCGTCCTTGTTGATCGCGACGATGGTGCCGGCGTCCTTGATGCCGGTGAGGTGTTGGATCGCACCGGAGATGCCGATCGCCATGTACAGCTCGGGTGCGATGATCTTGCCGGTCTGGCCGACTTGTAGATCACTGGGGACGTAGCCGGCATCAACCGCAGCACGTGACGCGCCGACAGCGGCGCCGATCTTGTCGGCAAATTTGTAGATGACTTCGAAATTTTCCTTAGAGCCCACGCCGCGACCACCGGAAACGACCTTGCTGGCGCTCTGCAGATCGGGACGATCACTCTTGCCTTGCTGCAGCTCAATGAAGCTTGTATGTGTGGGCAGCGTGACATCGATGGCCAATGCTTCGATGGGCGCACTATTAGAGCCACTGTTCGCTGCAGGCCACGAGGCGGTGCGAATGGTGGCGACAACGGTATGTGCTGCATCTGCCTCTACCGTAATGATCGCGTTGCCAGCGTAGATCGGCCGCTTGAAGGTGTAGCTGGATTCCACGCTCATCACGTCGCTAATCTGCGCGACACCGAGCAGGGCGGCGACGCGCGGGGCGACATCCTTGCCGAAAGTGGTAGATGGTGCGAACACGTGGCTATAGCCCGTGGCTGCCTTGGCGATCTGCGGTGCCAGTATGGCCGCGAGCGGGTGTGCATTTTCAGCTCGGACGACCGTAAATACGCGGCTCACGCCTTCGATCTTTGCGGCTTCAGCAGCGATGGCATCGACGTTGTCAGCGAGTACCAGTACGTCGATCGCATCGGGCTTGACGGCCGCAGCAGCGCTCACAGCGCGTGCGGTAGATGGGTTCAGCTTGCCGCCCAAGTGTTCGGCGATGACCAGAATCTTGCTCATGAGGATCTCCAGTTCCAGACAACTGCTTAGAGCAGGCCTTTCTGCTTCAGCGCCGCGACCAGTTCGGCCGCATCCTTCACCATGACGCCCTTGCTGCGCTTGGCAGGTGCGGCGTAATGCGTGGTCTTGAGTTGATCGCCGGAGTCGACGCCAAGCGAAGCGAATTCGATCGTGTCGATCGGCTTGGATTTCGCCTTCATGATGTCGGGCAGCTTGATGAAGCGGGGCTCGTTGAGACGTAGGTCAGTGGTAATCACTGCGGGCAATTCGGCCGCGATTACTTCCAGGCCGGCATCGACTTCACGCGTAACCGTGGCCTTGCCGTCGACGATCTCCACCTTGCTGGCGAAGGTGGCCTGCGGGCGATCCCATAACGCGGCGAGCATCTGACCGGTCTGGTTAGCATCGTCGTCGATGGCCTGCTTGCCGAGGATCACTAGGCCAGGATGTTCTTTCTCTATCAGCTTGTGGAATATGCGTGCGGCGGTGAGTGGCTGCAGCGCATCCGAAGTGACTACATGGATGGCGCGGTTGGCGCCCATGGCCAAACCATTACGTAGGTGTGCGGTGAGATCGGTTGGGCCGATGCCGACCACAACTACCTCGGTGGCAATACCTTTCTCACGTAGACGCAACGCCTCTTCCAGTGCGATATCGTCGAACGGGTTTGCTGATAGCTTCACGCCATCGGTCACCACGCCGGTGCCATCGGGTTTCACCTGGATGCGCACGTTGTAATCCACGACGCGCTTATAGCCGACCAGAATCTTCATCTGTGGTTCCTTAACATGTTGGCTGCTCTGGAGGGGCAGTCGGAAACAACTATTCTAGCTGTAGGCAAACGTTTGTATGAAATCAGCTATCGCGAGACCCTGACAATACGCGGCGCAAGACGGCACGGGCCGCATCGAACGAGAAATGTTGGCGGATATTGTCCAACCCCGCGTCAGATAGTTGGGTCCAGAGCTGCTCGTCGTCGTGCAGCTTCAGCACGGCTAAGGCGAAATCCGCCGCATTGTCGCCGAGTAGCACGTTGTCGCCATCACTGAGCATCATGCCTTCGGCCGCAAGCGAGGTGGCTACGACAGGCAGTCCATGGCTCATCGCCATGTTGACTTTGCCCTTCACGCCAGCCCCGTAGCGCAGCGGTGCCAAGGCGATGCGGCAGCCATTCATCCAGGGATCGAGACTGGCCATACGGCCGTGGATCTGTATGCCTGGTCCCGTCAATTGCGGTCGCACGGCTTCTGGAATATCGCCAACCAGATGCAATGTAATGTCCGGTCGTTGCGCATGGATAAGCGGGTAGATCTCGGAAACGAACCACCGTACTGCATCTTCGTTCGGCGGATGGCCAAAGCCACCGACGAAGACCAAGCCATTGCGTCCGGCAAAGCCTGCCTGACGTCCAAATACCTCATGCACATTCGAGAGCAGTTCGACCCTTGCATCCGGCACTTCCCTGGCAAGCAGTGCGTGCTCGACAGGGCTGACTACGAAAGTGGCGTCGCAAGCGCGAATCAGTGCCAGTTCGCGCTGTTGGGACGTTTCGGCCTGGCGTGCCAGTGTAGTGTTGCCAGTGTGCTCGGCGGCGCGTCGCTCGCGCAGGAAGTGGAGGTCGACGGTGTCGAAAAGCAGTGTTGCTTTCGGAGCGAGTTGCCGTACTAACTCAAGGTGCGGATGCGCGACGTAATGACGACACAGCATCACGGCATCCAACATAGCGCCCTCACGTTTTAGCCAGCCGGCCAGCGGTGGTGCCCATGGTTTGTACAACGTACGCACACCAAATCGGCCCAGTTGGGCGGTTTCCTCGTTGGTGGCACGACGATTGTCTGCCATGAAGCTGACGCGCCAGCCGAGTTCGCGCAATAGACGCATGATATTGAGCAAGCGCAGCGAGCCGGAGTCGCGAGCCGGATCTGGCATCAGCGCATCGACAATTAGGATGTGTGGTCGCCCATCTTGATGGATCGCTTGTTCTGCGGGCGTGCCCGGTACGGGTTGGTGTGTTAGTGCTTCACGCCATTTCTCCGCAAATTTTGCTTGATTGATGGTCTGATATCGCTTGACCCCGGTGTGAAGATCGGTGCCTGAGCTAATGCCTTCGAAGTGGATCACCAAACTCTCTGGCTGGTAGATCACGCGGAGGCCGGCCGCGCGCACGGCGAAAGCCAGGTCGGTGTCTTCGTAGTAGGCAGGTGTATAACGACTGTCAAAGCCACCGATCTGATGGAACAACGCCGCCTTGATCATCAGCGATGCACCAGAAATGTAGTCTGCATCGCGGCGATATAGGAACCGTGGATCCTGGGGATGCTCGAAGCGCCCGTAGTTCCAGCCACTTGCGTCGGCATAAACCAGGCCTCCGGCTTCTTGTAATCGCCCGTCCGGATAGGCTAGTCGGCTGCCTGCAATACCGCATTGGGGTTCCTCGGCAAAGCAGTCGAGCAAGCAGTCGAGCCAGCCGGGTGTGACTTGGGTGTCATTGTTGAGGAACAGCAGGTACTCGCCACACGCCGCTGCGGCGCCAGCGTTGCAACTACCTATAAAGCCAAGGTTACGTTCGTTGCGCAGCAGGCGCAGACCGGCGATCTGCGCAAGGGTGGCCTTGTCATCCTCGGGTGATGCGTCGTCCACCACGATCACTTCAAACGTAGCTTTGGCGCCATGACGTGCAATCGAGCGCAGACAGGCAAGCGTGTAAGGCAATTTCCCGTATATCGGAATGATGATCGATACACGTGGCATTTCACTGCTGGGCAATGCGAATGGTGTGAAAGGCGTATCTAGCGTGTCTAGCTGCCACGTCGGATCTTTCGCTGGGCGTGGGCGGAATTCCTGCGCGATGCGCGTGATCGTGCCACGCAAGCCTCGCTGGGCAACACTGCCAGATACGCGTTGTAACAGAGAGAGCAGCCGCTTGAGCTGCCATCGAATCGTGCTGGTCAGGGTCGCATCCTCATCGCGATAAAACGTACAGGTTCAGTTCCCGCGAATCTTGCGGAGAAACGAGCCTCAAAGATTCTGGTAATTCGGGCCAGAGCCGCCTTCCGGCGTCACCCAGTTGATGATCTGGTACGGATCCTTGATATCGCACGTCTTGCAATGCACGCAGTTGGCGGCATTGATCTGCAGGCGTTTGCCTCTGCTCCCATCAGGCGTGGTGTCGTTGACGATCTCGTAGACGCTGGCGGGGCAGAAACGGGTGCAGGGGTTGCCGTACTCTTCAGCGCACTTGGTTACACAGATCGAGGTGTCGGCGACGTGCAGGTGGATTGGCTGATCCTCGTCGTGTTCGGTGGCAGCGAAGTAGACGCCGGCCAGGCGATCGCGCGGTGCTAATTCGCGTTGTACGTAATCGCGCTCGGGCTCTTCGTGCTGGCCGATCTTGTGTAGCGATGACCAATCGGCTTTGTTCTTCAGCGTCCACGGTGAAGCGCCGCCGGTGATGGTTTCCCACGCCGCATTCAACATGCCGAACCACAGCCCTTTCTTGAAGGCGGGCTTGATGTTGCGCACCGTCTTCAATTCAGCCATCACGTCGGAGCCGCGCAGCTTGGCGTCGAAGCCTGCTGACTTGAGCTCGTTGGCGACGAGGTGCTCGGCGGCGAGCATGCCGCTCTTGATCGCTTGATGCGTGCCTTTGATCTTGGGCACATTGAGCAAGCCGGCAGTGTCTCCGATCAGCAATGCACCAGGCATTTCTACCTTGGGTAGCGACTGATAACCACCGGTGACGATGGCGCGTGCGCCGGCCGAGAGGATGGTGCCGCCCTCAAGTAGTGCCTTCATCATCGGGTGGTTCTTCCACTGCTGGAAGGCTTCCCATGGCTGGTAGTTCGGGTCGCTGTAATCGAGGCCGCTAACGTAGCCGAGCGCGATGCGGTCTTTGTCCAGGTGATACAGGAAGCTGCCGCCATAGGTATGGCTGTCTGCGGGCCAGCCGAAGCTGTGCACGATCTTGCCTGGGATGACGCGCCCAGCCGGCACCTGCCACAGTTCCTTGATGCCGATGGAATAACCTTGCGGATCGCTGTCCTGGTCTAGCTTGAAGCGCTTGATGAGCTGCTTGGTCAAGCTGCCGCGTGCACCTTCGGCCAACACGGTGACCTTGGCCTTGATGTCGATGCCCTGGGTGTAGCTGGGCTTTTGCGAGCCATCCTTTGCTACGCCCATGTCGCCGATGCGTACGCCGGCGACCGAGCCGTCCTCGTTATAGATGGTGTCGGCGGCGGCGAAGCCGGGGAACACATCCACGCCCAGTGCTTCGGCTTGTGGTGCCAGCCAGGCGCACATTGCGCCCAGTGAAACGATGAAGTTGCCGTGGTTCTTCATGCCCGGCGGCACCGGCAGCTTGCGGCCACCGGTTTTGTTCAAGAGCCAGAACTCATCTTCACCTGCTGGTACGCAGATTGGCGGTGGGTTATCGCGCCAGCCGGGCAACAGGGCGTCGAGCGGCTGCGGTTCGATAACGGCGCCGGACAGAATCTGCGCGCCGATGGTCGAGGCCTTTTCGATCACGCAGACCGAAACATCGGGCTTCAGCTGCTTGAGGCGAATGGCAAACGACAGCCCCGCCGGGCCGGCGCCAACGACGATTACGTCATATTCCATCGTTTCGCGTTCGCTCATGGCGGGCTCCATCGTAGGCTGGCTAGTGCGGATACTGGGCTTTACCACCGCGACGTGGATAGGCCAAACGGCTATTGTCCGGGTTCGCGTGCCGCGCAGCAAACTCGCAACAACTTGCAATCCCTTCACGCTTGCCCCGCATAATCGCAACGGATCTTGCAAGGAGTGCCCATGAACCAGTTGCCACCTATCGCCGACTTTGACCTGCGTCGTGCTTCGTTATGCCAGCTATTGCATTGGCTGGCCGCCGGTCGCGTGCAGCCACGGGTATTGGCCGAGGCTTACCAGGAGGCGATCGATCGCATCAATCCGCAACTCAATGCCTATGTGGGCTTGAGTCCCGGTTTGTTGCAGGAACAGGCGCGTAATGCCGAGCACCGTCGGCGCGATGGCGTCATCGGTCGGCTTGACGGCATTCCGATCGCGCTAAAGGACAATTTCGACATTGCCGGTTGGGCGACCCACGCCGGGCTGCCGGGTCGTCGTCGACCGGTACAGGATGATGCGCACGTGGTGGCGCGCTTGCGTGCATCCGGCGCTGTGCTGATCGGCAAGACGAATATGGATGAGGGTGCGTTGGGTGCGGTGACCAACAATCCGCATACCGGCGCTACCCACAACCCGCATCGGCATGGCTATACCGCTGGTGGGTCCTCGGGTGGTGCGGCGGCAGCGGTGGCCGCAGGGCTCGCGGTAGCCGCGGTAGGTTCGGACAGCTTGGGTTCGATCCGCATCCCCGCTAGCTACTGCGGCATTTATGCCCTGAAGCCCACCCATGGCGAAATTTCCGCCCGGGGCATGGTGCCGGCAGCGCGTCGGTTGGATGCGGTGGGTTTGCTGGCACGTAGCGTCGCCGATCTCACTGTGCTGTTGCAGGTGCTGGCTGGCTACGATGCGGATGACGCACGTTCGCGCCGCCGTCGTGTGGCGCTATCACCACCTGACTGGGAGCCAGGCAACCTGCGCTGCGGCTTGTTGCCTGATCTTGCCGCGGTAGGTGTGGAACCAGAGGTGATCGACGTATTTGAGGCGGCGCTCGCAAAGCTCCCGCGTGAGCTGGGCGTTCGTCGTACCGTGGATTTCGACGACTGGCGATTTGGGCCGACCCGTCGTGCCGGCCTGTTGCTGATGGAGGCCGAAATGCTCGGTACATTCGCCGATGATCTGGCGGATACGGAACATCCGGTGTCCCCACGCTTCCGCGAACTGCTTGGTTACGCGGCCCGCAAGAGTGCAGCTGATTACGCTGTCGCTGATCGCGTGCTCGACGCCGCCACCTTAAAGATGCGCCGCCTGTTTGCTCAGGTCGATGTGCTGGTGCTGCCAACCACGCCGCAGGGCGCATTCCCGTTGGATGCCCCGGTGCCCGACTCGCAGGCGGATCTCACCAGTTTTGCCAGCCTCGCCGGCTGCCCCGCGGTAAGTATCCCCATGGGGACGCTGCCAAACGGCCTGCCCGTGGGCTTGCAGCTGGTTGGTGCGCGTGGCTCTGATCTGCGCCTGCTGGAACTGGCCGCCGTGTGTGCTGCAACCCTGGATACTGAACCAAACTACCCCGTGATGGCCTAGCTGCAACATGGGGTACAGGTATCGCGTGCCATACTCGGCCACCGCGAGTGATCGTCACCACGATGGTCGGGAGTACGCGATGGTTGACATCGATTCGGGCTTGCCTATGCCGGTACACGTGCAATGGGTTGCCTTCTTTAAGCAATGGTTGAAGAACCCATTGCGCATGGCGTCTGTGGTTCCCTCCGGGCGCCAGCTGGCACAGATGATGGTCGCGGCCATGCCGCAGGATGCCCGTCATGTGGTCGAGCTGGGTGCCGGCACCGGTGCCATCACCGAGGCGCTGCTTCGTCATGGCGTGGCGCCAACGCAGTTGCTGGCGATAGAAATGAACGCGACGCTGCACGACTTGCTGCTGCGACGCTTTCCCGAGACGCATGTGCTGTGTGCTGACGCCCGGCATCTGAGTGAGTTGGTGGAGCGTAGCGGGGCCTTTGCGTCTGGCCGCGCGGATGTCGTGCTGAGCAGCCTGGGGCTGCTGGCGATGCCGGCGGAGCTGCAGCGGGAGATTCTCGCCGCGGCGTTCGCGGTGCTGCGGCCGGGCGGTGTGTTCGTGCAATACACCTACGGGATGCGTAGCCCATTGGATGACGGCGTGCGCGAGCAACTGGGATTGCGTTGCACGCGATTCGGGCAGGCATGGCGCAACCTGCCGCCAGCGCGGGTGTTCGTCTACAGCCGAGACTGATGCTGTCACGGCACCTATGTCATCTGATCTCCTGTCATTCCATGTGGCCGTCAACGGCGCCGCGAGATGGCAAACGCTGTCGTTAGAGGGTGCCGATGTGCGCCTGGCGATGCATTGGCTGCCAATGCCGGAAGCGGACGGGTGGTTCGATGAGCTGCTGGCGCAGATTCCCTGGGAACGGCATCGGCTACGGATGTTTGGCCGCGAGCTGGATGCGCCCCGGCTCAGCTGCTGGATCGGGGATTCCGGCACCCACTACACCTATTCGCGCACCCGTTTCGAGCCGCGACCGTGGCCCGGCCGTCTCGCCGAGCTGCGTAGACAGGTGGAGCAAGCGTGTGATGCACGTTTCAACAGCGTGCTGGCCAATTTATATCGTGATGGCGACGATTCCATGGGCTGGCATAGCGATGACGAGCCGGAACTGGGCGAACAACCGGTCATTGCCTCGTTGAGCTTGGGTGACGAGCGCCGCTTCCGTTTTCGTCGACGTAGGCCGCGTGGTGAGCCTGCTGCACCGGGCGACACGTTCAACGTGCCATTGGCCCACGGCAGTTTGCTGTGCATGGCGGGAGCCACCCAGCGGCTTTACCTGCACGATCTGCCGAAGGCACGTGTCGCTGCCGGTGCGCGAATCAATCTCACG
>JBARCX010000396.1:0-17020 GCA_049794535.1 Rhodanobacter sp. | reverse complement strand
TAGCTGCGGGTTGGACAAGCGATCCGGGTCGATCAGCTGGATGGTGGTGCCATAGCGCGCCTTGCCATAGCCGATGCGCTTGGGCAGGTAGAGCACCTGGGCCAACGCATCGCCATCGATCAGCTTGTGCCGCAAGCCGAGCCGAAGCTGCTGGGTAACATTCAGGCAGCGGGCTGCATCGCAATACTTGCCGGGATCATTTGCCCACGAACGATAATGCGCGCCGGCGCGCCGGCCGAAAGCCGCCGCCCAGTCAGCATCGAATCCTTTGTTGCCCGTATAGGCGGCAAGCGCTGCATAGTCCGGCTTGAAACTTGGCCAGAAATGGCCACCGATGGCATTGTCGAGGATGCGGGTGACTGAACCCGATGCCCAGCCATCGTTGCGCACCAAGTCACGCACGCGCGAGACGATGCGGTCCCGATACATGTTGAGGTCGCCATCCGGCGACGCCAGGTAGGGACGCCAGTCTGCAACATGCTCTCCGTAGATATCGGCGGCGTCATAGGGCGCATTGCCGCCACCGGCGAGCATCTGGGCACGCCCAGGCTGCCCACGGGAGGTGATCGGCTGAATGGGTTGACCATTCGGGCCCAGGATGCGCACCGTGCTTTCCATCATCGATACCAGAACCGGATCGGCCGGCGCGCACGCGCCACGATGCCGAGCTGCGACTGCAGCAGCTGGATGAGGTTGGTGAGCGCCGGCAGGTTCGCACGCGTATACGTGACGGACTTGGTGCCGTCGCCCTGGGTATAGCTGAAGGACTCCCCTTTCGCACCGGTGGATAGGTCGATATATGCCTGCTGCGCCGCTGCCAAGGCAGTCTGCAGTGCAGTGTTATTCATCCCGGCCAGCAAGCTGGTAGCCGGATTGAATTGGGGATTGCAGCTCAAGGTGAATCTCCTACGCCAGCCGTTTGGCGAGCGACTTGGTTTTTTCGGTGTCTTGCGTGACGGTTGGCCCGGCGCGTTTCGCCGGCGGCACATCCGCCACCGGATGGCCTTCCGCATCAACCGTCTGGATAGGCGGCCCGATATTGGCGGTGACCTCTTCGGCCCGCCGGTTCAATTTCAATCCCATGTGAAGCAAACTGCAGAGTGCCGCGAATGCATACACGCGACAGTCCAGCGCTTCATTCGCGCGACCCGGTCGAAGTTCCCAAACGCGATAGCGCTGACCGGCCGTGGTCTTGAGCACCGACCGCTCAGAGGTGAGCTGAGCGAAATAGTTGATGTCCCGATCCGTCGGGAAATGCATGTAACCGGCTACTGCGGCGCCATCTTTGCTTGGCGCGTCTTTCCGCAGCCGGCTAACGATGGTGTCCTTGGCAGCGTTCACGCCGATGATCACCGGCCGATAGGACTTTTTCGTCTTCGACGTCGGCCTGGCAGTTGGCCACACCGGTGATCGCTTGCCGTTGCGGGCCGACTCACCCTTGATCGCCCAGATACGCCGTCCGATGCGCGCCTTGCAAAAATCGTAGACGGCTTGCGTATGGTGGCCGCCGGAATCGATGCAGCCGGCCATGATCTCGAAGCCGCGACCATCAGCCCGACTCCATAGCCGCTTGAGGTACATATCCAGCTGGACCTGAACTTTTGGATCGGAGAACTCGCCATCGATGACGTGATAGGCAACCGACCACGATTCCTCGTTCCTGCCCCATCCGACGATTTCCAGCTCAATGCGGTAATCCTGCACGTCCACACCGACCGTGAGCACCGCAACAGGATCTGCTACTTCAGCCGGCCAAACTTCGCACCGGGATGCCAGTGCTTCAACCTGAATCTCCTTACCCGAGTGGCGCCGATACGGCATGCCCATCTGGGTATTCCAGAATGTCTGCAGCTTTTCCTCGTCATCCTTCGCCGCCATCCACTTCTTGGCGATGTCGGAAGGCTTGTCTTTCGACCATGGGCTATAGAGCTTCGAGGCTTGGAAGCCCGCATGCTCGTTATCGACACCCATCGCGCCACAATCCGGACAAATAGCCCGGTACACGGCAAAACGATCGCTGGCCCACCAGCGCCAGACTTTATCGACGGCGCCCTCTTCTGACGTCGGCCATGCTGCTTCGTAGGACTCCATCGGCACATGCCGCTGGCCGCAGCAGTTGAACGGTCGCGTTTGATGCCAGCGCACAGTCTGCAGTGCCCGGAGGCGCTCACCCTCGGACCACATCGATCCACACGCTTCGCAGAACAGGCGTGCTCCACTGGTCTGGTGAACGCCGCCTTTTTTATCCCACTGGACGTGCTTGAAGAACTCCAGGAACTGCCGGTGCTGACAATGCGGGCAGCACACCGATGCCCGACGCTGATCGGAATCGGCGTAGCTGGCCGCGATGCGACTTTCATCTTCAACCGTCGGCGAACAGGCCCGCACGGATAGCCAGTTGGCGCCGAAGCTGGCCGTGCGCTCTTCCGCCAGCGCGATCGGATCGCCCTCGCGGGTGATCGGATACTTGTCGACCTCGTCGCAAAGCAACACACGAATCGGCCGGCGCGCCAGATTGTCCGGGCTGCCAGCGCCGGCGAGTGCCAGAAACCCGCCAGGGAACGCCTTGTAAAGCAGCGTTTCATCCGAGGCCCGGGTCTTTCCCACGCCGATCAGCTCGCGCAGCACCGGCGTGACGCGGATCAGCGGGGTGATGCGCTCCTTGCTGAACTGCTCGGCCGCATCCTCCTTCGGCTGCAGCAGCAGCATGGGGGACGGGTCCAGATGCGCGTAGTATCCGAAGATGTTCTCCAGCAGAGCTGTCTTCAGGATCTGCGTACTCACCATCGCGGTGACGATGTGCACGCCAGGCTCGGTGACCGCCAGCATCAGGCCACGTGCCACTTCGACAGTGGCCGTCTCCCATCGACCGGAGGTGCTGCCCGACTCTTTTGCCAGACGGCGGTACCGGTCAGCCCACTCCGGGACGCTGATACGTGGTGGCGGTGTCCATCCCCGGCGCCAGGCATGCGCCAGGCGAGCCTGCTTATTCGCCTCCGAAGTCGACGTCTGGCTCGCCGAGCTGCTCGATGTGCTTGTGGACATGCGTCGTCAATATCTCGGTGACTCGGTCGGCTTCCAGACCAAGATCGGCTGCGATCAGCGCGCCGACCCGGGCAGGCCAGTTGAGCCACGCATCCCTCTGAGCCCGGGCACCTTCAAACAGCACCCGCTCAGCCGACGCTAACTCGATCAGCTCCCCCGACTTCTGTTCGAACTCGAGCTGCCGCAGCAGCGCCAGATAGTTCTCTTTGTTCTGCAACGCGGCGGCATACGGCAGCATGCGCACCGCGCCACTTTCGAGTAGCCGCTCGGCGGCTTCTTCAAGCGACTCGTCGAGCGGAAGATCGATGTCGGCGGTCGGCGGTACTTCAGCGCTTGGTGCGAACACTTGCGGCGGGGTGTTCGCACCGGTGTTTGCACCGCTGTTCGCACCGGTTGGCCCGGTCGCGTTGCGTTCCCTCCAAGCTGATCCGACCAGAGCCGGATTAATCGTCTTATCCTCGAAAACCCGCAGCCTGTCTTGCTTTATCGCCCGACGGACCAGCGTGTCAGAGCAGCCTTCGCGCCGCGCAAACTCCCTGATTGAAACCCCATCGTTCATAAAACAGAACGCTCAATAAACTGGAGGTGCGAACACCTTTGAATGCTCATAGCTGGTGAACCAACGCGGCGCGCAATGCCCACGTTTTATGAAGGTGCCGGAAGTACCTTTTTTGTCCTAGACGGTCACCATCCGCAGTGACCGCCGTCCTCGCGCCCTTGCGAAGGTTGTCGACAGCCCACAATGGCTGCAGGTTGCTCAACGCCCAGCACTCGCGAACCTGGTCGACGTTGTTCATGTCGAACAATGCTTGTGGTCGGATGTGATCAATGTGGATCTCTCCATGAGAGAACGCATTCCAACTCATGCCGTCAGTGAATAGTTGTTCGAAGTGTTCAACGAACTGCGCAATAGTGAATCCGCACACTGAATCAACGATGCCGCTTGATCCATGGCGGCATATAGCACTTCGAAGCAGATCATCTAGCTTGGGGTATAGCTTCATCTTCTTGCGTATCTGTGTGCGCAACCGTTGCGCGGCAGCGAACTCAGGGTTGTTCTTGTACTGATCACGCCATGCCGCTGTATTCAGCACACTCTTGTAAGCCTTGATATGCGCGTCATGCATGGTCTTCAACGCAGGCCTCGGCTTGTCACGCTCCGCCTGTCGTGCCAGCCGCTTTGCCTCTGCGATCTTGGCCCGATCGTCTCGTGGCACGTATGCCACTGTGGTTTCACCACGCTCCCGCGCATATTCCGCGCGACGCACTGGTGTCCGCTTGCCGCTATTCGGCCCCTTGTTAGCGATGCAGCATTCAATGCATATCGTGCGGGGACGGTCATAACGACGATCTACATAGAACTCAGACGCAGCCTTGCTCATCCCGCATTTTCTGCAGGAGAGTTTGTCGGCTGATTCAAGCATCTACTTCGCTGTCGCCATTGCTTTGGTCATGGCATCGCTGAATGCTTTGACGAGACCGCGGTCGATCACTTTCTTTGCGGTCGATCCGAAGTTGAGTCGCTTGTTCACTGGCAATGCATCACCGAAACGAATCAACAGTTTCAAGTGCGCGGGTTTGCCCTTGCTTGCCTTGATGCGTTGCCACACACCGTTGACTGATCCGTGTGCTGTCTTCACTGGACCGATGAAGACGTTCGGCATCGACTTCAATCGCTTCAGCGTTGCGCGCGTCAGCTGACCATACTGATCAAGCCGTATGTTCTTGGGGTTGAGCAGAGCGCTGCCAGGCAGCACATGCGAACCACCGTCTTCGTACGGCGCCAGATACTTCGCAGCAATCGGCTTGACGTAGACCACCGCGGTCAAACTCGCCTTCGTGGCACCCTTGACGGCCACTGAGTTCACAGTGAACGGCTTCGGATGTTTGAATGTCGCCTTGATCTGTCCCGCTTCGGCGACTTTTACTCGCTTGGCCAGTGTATTGATCGCCTGCGCTGCCGCGAAATCGATCTGCTTACGAGCCATTGCCGTCAGCTGCTTACTCATCTCCTTGATGTTCGACTGAACGGAGAGATTGACCCCGGACATGCCTACAGATCGCGCTTTGTAGGCCAGCGCTTGCCCATTTCATCCGCCGGCCGGGTCGCATCGCGCCACATCTCTTCGTCTTCGCGTGCGATCCGGTCCATGCGCAGCTCCCACCAGACCCATGCTGCAACCAGCAGGACGGCAACCAGAAGAATGGCGAGCTTGATCCACATGGCTTTCACCCGAGGGCTGCGATGACCCGATTGATGTTGTGATCGGCGATGTTGTCGATGGGCAGCGATGGCGTACCGATCAAGGTGAGCTCACCAGGTAGCGTCAGCATGGGCGGAACCTGCGTCACCAGATCGCGGCCATTGCGGGTTGCGTAGAACGGCACCTGTTTCGTGCTGAGCAGCTCAGCCATGATTCCGTCACTACAAAGCCGCGGCGGCTCGAAGGCGTAGACCGGAACCACCACGCCCAGCTGTGCCAGCACAGCGGCGTAGATGATCGCCAGCGCGGCACCGAGGCTATGGCCGGCGACTGCGACAGGCCTCGGAAGCGCCAGACACGCCGGCAAAATTGCCGCCAGCGCGGCATAGAAGCCGGCGTGGATATGACCCAAGCCCCAGACGTTCACGATGGTGCAGTTGGCATCGCTGAACGCGGACATGAAATCGTCTGTACCCCGAAACACATGCACGTCGCCGTAGACATGCATGCGGGAGGCGCTGGCCGGATCGCCGATCGTCGGCGCATCCGAATAAGCCTGCTTCGACAGTAGGGCGTAGTCGACCGGATTCACTTGGTAATCCTCACCAAGTGGTAGGTGTCTTTGACAGTTTCGATGCCCAACCCACTGAAATGAGGGTCGTGCAACAGCTCGCCGGCGCTGTAAATCACCGCATGAAGGACACCGCGAGCCGACATGCCAGAGGCGATGTAGAACTCTGGCAACTTTTCAACCTGATGTCCTTCCAGCCATTCGAGCTCATAGCCGAGACGCTCAAGCCATTGATCGCGACGGATAGCCCAGTCGCCTCGACCAAACATCTGATCGAAAGGCGGCACCATCCATAACGGCATGTCCAGCAGAGATGCATAACAGGCAGCAAGACAATTGCCGTTGCCGATACCCTCATCGGAATACAGCCTGTCCTGCTTAACTGGGCGCATGGGTACTTATTTCGCGGCCGTCGACGCCGATGCCGGCGCAGCCTTAGCCGCCTGGATCTGCTGTTCCACAACACCGACAAGACCCATAGCCGTCTCGGCCAGCACCAGCGCGCCCTGTACCTGAGCCTGCGTCGCAGCGGGAAGCGGTAGCGAGCCGACGATGGTGCCAAGCGCCGGCAGCGCCTGCTGCGCCAATGCCTGCACGTTGATGGCTGTCACGGTCGCGCCAGTGGCACACACAGCGGCAATGGTCGGTTGCAATGTCACCAGATCTGCATTGGCCTTCGTCGCAAACGCCTTGGTGGCCGGATTGGCTTCGGCGATAGTGTTGAACGCGGTCAGCTGCGTCACAACCAAGTTAATCTGCGGACAGGCGACGGAAGCGATCTGCGACGGACTGAGCGGCTGCGTACCGCTGGTGGCACAGGCAGCAAGAATCATCGCGGCGACGAACGCCACGATTATGGTTTTGATCTTCATGAGATTACCTTTTGGGCGATGGGCCGGTTGGGCGATGCCTTGCGAGAAGGTCGCGGGTTTGCTGGCTGATCCGACGATCACTGGCCCGGCGTTTGGCATGCTGGCTATGCAGGACAACCAGCGCGCAGGTGGCGAAACCGGCATGCAGAATGAGCGCATACCAGGCCACCGAATGGCCGGTGATGTCGTAATTGATCCAGCCAAAGCTCCCAACGGTGATCAGGACGAAGGCGACTGTTTTCCATGGTTGATGGAATGGGTTGAGCACTCTGACCATTTCGAAGCCACATACCAGAATCACAGTCAGAACGGTGATATCGATCAGATCGAGCAAATTCATTTCGTGCTGTCTCCTTTCCCCTGTGACGGATCGGTAGACGCGCTGCCCACATGGCCAGCGATGAGTGATGCGAGCGAAGGGACAGCCTTTTTGATGATCGGGATGATGCTCATGGCGCATAGGCCAATGACGAAAGCCGAGCCACCCTGCAGGTCAGGTGTAATGCTCAGCTTGGCAACCGCAACCGGATTGAGATAGTTCGCGCTCAGAAGCCCCACTACCACCGACATGACGGCTTGTGGCTTGGTCAGGTTCTGGATGAAGGCCAGCGATACGACACCACCAGCAAAACCCGCGACGGTAGGGACCAGCTTGATACCGAGGCTCGACAGGAATCCGCCGAAGGTTGCCCAGCTCATGCCAACGTACCCCCTGCCTGCGTATATGCCGCCTGTAGATCGGCCAGTTTGTTCTCATGCTGACCATAGTCAGCGCCTGGGAAAGAAGCCCAGAGATGGGCACACAACGTGATCGCTGCAGGCAGCTTCCCCGCGTCGATCAAGGGAAGCGCATGCGCTTCACGGATCTGCTGAAGCGCAATCAGGTCTTGGCTTACCGGTCCGAAGTCGGCCAAGCCGAGCATCTGCGAATAGGCCACCCAGTTGGAATACTTCTCCTGGTATCGCCCCGCTGCAGTGCTGTCTTCCTCAGCCTCAAACTCGTCCGGGTGCTTGGAATAGTCAGGCGAGCCATTCGGCAACGTCGGAAACAGGATCAGGTGCTGCGGTGTCGAACCGACGATGACGTTGTAGCCGTCGTCGGTCAGCGGCAGCAGGGCCGCACCGGTATCGCTGGCGGCGATCATGTCCAGGAACGCACATCGGTTCGCACCGCCGGCCTGATCTGCGGTGATACGAGGCATGAGCGTTCCTGATGCTTGATCAGTTTGTGGCGGCTTCGGACGAAGACGGGACCGCGGCGGACGGTGCAAGCGCTTCTGCAGCAGCCGTCAGCGACTCGGTGACCGCATCAATGGCGGTATTCGCAGCAACTACGTTCGGGTCGTCAGCTGCGGGCTCGGCAAGCTTGGCCTGCACAGCAGCCTCGTAGGCGGCGGCAGCGGTCTGGAGCGCGGCGACTTTGGTCACCAGGTCTTGGGATGCGGACATGAGATCGAACTCCAGTCGAGCAGAGCGTGAGAGAAAGCAGCGAATTAACCTGCGTTTGAAGCGGTGCATGGTTTCCTCGCGGATATTTGAATGCCGTGGCCGGTTGCCAGCGCGAAGCTCTTACCCGACATATCCACCTAGGAGCACACAGCAATTGGTAGCGCGAGCCGGACTTGAACCGACAATCTCCGGGTTATGAGCCCAGCGATCTGCCATTGATCTATCGCGCAAAAACGACAAAACCCCGCCATTTCTGGCAGGGTTCCGGGTATGCATTTGCTCCAGTGGTGGCGAGCGTCAAGGGCATTGTAGAAACTGTTTTCGCATCTTGCACATGCGCATTTAGGCCGTGGCCTTTTCCATCGCCCGGCTCGCTGCCTGCACCGCATCGCTCGCATGGGTCAGCAACCAGAGGTATGGCGCGTCCCAGTGCTGACGGTAAGACGACTCGATGATGCCGAGGTGCCGAGCGCGGCGCGTATTTCCATAGGCGACAGTGCCTGCACTTTCGCAGCGCTCACAATCACGCGGTCCCGCTGAGGTAATGGTCAGGCCGCGGCCGCCACACGCTGGACAATGCTTCGGCTCGATCAGCTCCAGCACGACGCACCGGCGCATCGCGGCATATACCGGGTTATGCATGCCGGTCTCAGCTGAAACTACCCATTTTGGCCACCGTGCTGCGTGCGCAGCGGCATACAGGCGCTGGGCATGACGCATGGAATCGCCACCCGTGTGGCTCGCCACCGCCAGCAGAGCATCAAGCATGGCGGTCTCGCGCGTCGACCATTCCGCGCGCTGGATAGCTTCCATTTCATCAGCCAGCTGCCTGGCCGTCAGTTGCGCGCCATCTGGCCACCACATGCGACAAAGCAGCTCGCGACCAAGGCCGGCCGGAACAAAAGCCAAGGCTGCAGCAATGTCCTGTTGCGTAAGCTCGCTGACACCGCCTGATCCAATATCGAAGCGGGCGTTCTTGGCATTGAGGCGGGCCATCGTATAGGCGGGATGCGTCATGGCTTGCTCCGGAGGGTAGTGTGATCAGGTTCGAACTGCAGGCCCGGCGTGCTGAGACAACGCGGGAATGTCCTGCCGTAGGTGGGGCACATGGCTTTGCCGAAAGCCATCTCGCGTCGCAGGCAGTGCGCGCAAGGGTCGCGGTAGACCTCGGCGAGGTGCCGGCGCGCAATGGCGAACTCGGTTGCGCGTTCCGGACGGGAATAAGGCTCATCCATGCTTCACGGCTTCCACCGTGATCATTACGGGGACCGCCTTCCACTTTCCGCGATGCGACTGACGGATCTTCATTACCCGGAGAAGCGCATGGGCCGTCTCTTCGTCTTCGCAAATCTCGGCCAAATTGATGTAGCCGGTTCGCGCCTCTTGGAGCGCCCAGCCCGCGCGCTGGCGGTTGTCAGCCTCGACGATCATCGCGATACCCCTTCTGGTTGGTTTTTGCCGCCCGCGTCGCTCGCCTTTCCTCGCGCAGCAGCCGTGCGTAGTTGCTCTGCACGTCCCGTACGAACGTCTTGGCTATGGACCGCTCAAGAAGCTTGTAGTCGGAGCCCATGAACACGGCCAGCTTGCCGTCTATTACGGTGACCGCTGGCTTGATTGGGTAGCTCATGCGGTAGCGACCTGGGCCAGCAGCGCTTCTTGAAAATCGAGCAGCTCGTCATCGGTGCCATACACCTCGTGGAACCGGCGTGGCTCACGCTCGAGGCTTGGGCCGTAGTGCTTAGCCTGGTCGGTATAGCCGCTGGTGGTGGAGGGGAAGCGCTTCGCCTGGTGGTGCCAATGGCACAGCGCGATACTGGCGTCATGGCCGATGCGACGGCCGCCGCTTAGCAGGTGGTGGATCTCGATGTTCATCTTGCAGCGCCACATGGGCGACTGGTTGAGCTTGCAGGCAATGCACCCGATCGACCGCGCCGTGTCGCACCTGCGTTTCTGTGCAGCGGTCATCCTTCCAGTGCTGCGCGACTGACGCATCGGCTTGCCGGGCTTTAGTGACGTCCGTGGAAGAAGCTCGCCCTGCCGGAAACCGGGATGCTTCGCGGTTAGGGGAGTGATGCGCTTCAGCTCGGTGCGCTTCATATAGTGCAGCCCGCGTGCAGTCGTCGCTTCGCGGCAACATATACTGCGTGGGCGGCTTCTGGAGTGTCGTACGTGCCCAGGTGATACCTGACACCCTTGACCTTGATCGATGCAGCCCATCGCGACTTGTTTGCGGAGACGCCGAGTAGTTTGGTAGAACTTGTGACCTGCGCTGAGCGTTGGTTTTCCCCGTTCAAGGTTGGATCAGCGCCGCGAAGGTTGGCCCAGCAGTTGTCTGACCGATTGCCGTTGATGTGATCAATCTGATCTGCGGGCCATTCACCCGTCATGTATAGCCAGGCCAGTCTATGTGCCAAAAACAAGCTGCGATCTAGCCGGATTGAGATGTAGCCGCGGTTATGCCTCGCTCCCGCAATCTCCTTCTTGCGGCCAGCTCCCTTACCGACTCGGTTGTGCACCCACTTGAAGACGCCTGTTTCCGGGTCGTAATGAAGCAGTTCATGCAATCGCGCGCGAGTGAGCGTCACGGCGGCCCCTCTATCAAGTCGCATCGACATACCCCTTCCAAAGCGCGAACGCCACATCAGCTCCACGGCATGTTGCCGCCTCATATCCAAGCTGGATCGACTCGGCAATCCACTCGCTCTGTTCGCGGCTGGCATAGCCAGTCAGGGACTTCATTTCGATGTACAGCCCATGGCGGCCAGCACGGGCGATGCTGCAGAAGATATCGGATACCCCCGCGGTGACTCCTTCAGCCTTCAGCCGGCCGGCTTCGCGTTTTGAGCGGCCACCGCCATTGGGAATGGCGAACGTTCGGCGCGCTGCTATCAGATAGCGAGCATCAAGGACAGCCAGTTCACCAATTCGCCGAAAGAAGTTGACCTGTTCCTGATGTTCCGGATCCTGTCGCGGTTGTCCGGGTGCTTTTTTGGGTTCGCGTGGCTGGCGAATGCGGGGCACCGCTGGAGATCCCTTCCCTTGCGCCTCCACCTTGTGGCGGATCGCGTCGGGCATGGCGGCCACGCTGGTGTATCGCAGTGCGCCGGCCATCAGGCGTCACCTACTGGCTTGGCTGTCGCCTGTTCCGTGCGCCGCTTCACGGCTGCGTCGTAGCGCGCGTCATCACTGACGCATTCAGGACAGCGTGCGAGCTGGGTGTGCTGAGCATCCTCCCATACGGCGTAATACATCTGGTGTGTGGCGCACCAGCGGCGGTTGTTTCGGTGGCTACGGGCCATCAGCGACCACCATTCCTGGGGCAAGCTCGAACACCGTAACGGGCGGCCCGTAGTGAGATGATCGGCCAGTGCTCGGGAGCGCCCTCACCTTCCTGCGGATCACCAATGCCTGCATCGAGTCGTGCACGGTTCCGTAATGCAGCGAGAGGCAAGCGGCAAGTTGCGTGCGGCTCATGGGTGCCAGCAGGAGAGCGCCGACGATGCGGTGCTGTGAATGGGGACGATGCGCGCTCATCCCATCACCTCGGGCAACCTGAGATGATTGCCATCATCGCGGCGAGCCTGCCAAAAAGTATCGCGACCGTTCCACCAGTGCTTGCCCAGCGGCACAGATACCACTCGCATGGTCTCGATCCTCCATTTCTCGAAGAAGCTGGTGCGGCTCCTGTGCTCGCCACACTTCGGACAGCAGTCGATGAAATGGCTATCAAACTCGCTGCAATGCCATTCGCATTTCGGGCAGATGAGGCGCTTCGCCCAATCGCTGAGAACGTGGATGTCGCTCATACGAGATCCTGCTGCTGGCCGCGGAAGCTGGCCCAGTCGAACGCCACCACCATGCCGCACTCGCGGAAGCGGTCCATCACGCGCTGGCCGAGATGTTTCTCCAAGGCCTCGGCATTGAGGTTGCTGATCAGGATCGTGGGGCGCAGGTTCTCGTAGCGCTTGTTGATGATCTCGAACAGCAGTTTGGTGTCGTGGTCGCTGCCGCCCTCTGCGCCGATCTCGTCCATGATCAGCAGGTCCGGCTTGAGCAGCTCGCTCAGCGCCTGCGTTTCACTTCCCTTGCCGCCGTAGGTGCTGCGCACGCTGCGGATGATCGTGCTCACCGCGCCGAATGAAACCGTTGCCATGTGGTCGGGCATGATCGTGTTGGCGATCGCGCAGGCCAGATGAGTCTTGCCGGTGCCTGGCAGTCCAGTCAGCACCAACGAGCCCCCTTTGCGGTACTGCTCCGGCCAGCTCTCGGCGTACCGGCGGCAGATCGTCTGGGCGATGCGCTGGTTCTCGGTCGTGGCGCGATAGCTGTCGATGGTCTTGGGCTGGAAGCGCAGCGGGATGCCGGCAAGACCCTGTATCTCGGTCAGCTTCTTGCTGCGCATGCGCTGCGCGTCCTGCTGCCGGCGCGCTGCCGTCTTCTGGGCAATGTCGTCATCCAGGCATTGCGGGCAGTCCTTGATCGGGAATGACACCACGACGCCGGCCGGTCGCCACGCCTGATACTTGCCGTGCGTTGGGCAGCTCAGTTCCGCCATCACTGCCCCAGCTGGTTCGTCAGCCGGTACTGGCTTGGCGGGGTTCGAATCCAGCTCGGATTTCAGGTGGGAGTTTGTCGATGGCTGTGCCGACATAGGTGGTTCCCTCGAAATTGTCAGTAGCGGATGGCCTGCGCGCGCCGTTCTTGGCGGCTGGCCGGCTGGGTGATTGCTTGTCGATGGCGTCTTGCCGGCGGCGGCGCAGTGCCGTGGCGAGATAGTTGATGCCGATATCCGCAGCGGCCACCTGGATCGACGCGTACTGCGCAGGGGTCAGCAGCATCTGCTGCTGCGTGGCGGCGCTGGCCAGCAGCTCGGGCAGCTCGGGATGCACGTCCGGATCGCCGAACAGGTGGACCTTGCGCAGTACCAGCTCAGACGCCAAAAGCGCCATGTCCTCGACCGTGAACTTCTCGGCGCACAGCGCCAGCAGCGTCGGGTCGAGTGCGGTGACGCGGATGCCGATCAAGCGCAGCCGCTTGGCTGCCGGCACGCCAACGCCAAGCGCTTGAGCTGGGTCCGGTGGAGCGGATGGATTGCCATCGCCGTCGGTCACCAGCAGCCCGCAGTCGCCTTCGCCCGCGCTATGAGAGAGAGAAGCTTTTAAAGACTCTTCTCTACTCTTCTCTACTCTAGGCGTTTCTTGCGTTTCACTGGCGTTACATGGCGTTCCACTACTCACGCCCTTCTTTCCAGCTCGATGTTTTCGCACACGTTCGGTGCTGTCATCGCCCTCGCGTTCACGCTTCGGTTGACGTTTTTCCCAGGCGGACAATTGCAGGCCTTTCACCAGGCCACGATCCCGCAAAGCCTCAAGAACACTGGCTGTCCGGGGTTCGGGAAAGTTGAAGAGAACATCAAAAGCTTCGGCATCGAACGAGGCGATGGACCCCCGCGGCGACGACTGCGAGCCCTCCTCCAGGAGCGCAGCCCAGATCGCCACCACGTCGGGTATCGATGCACCAGATCGCCGCGCAATCAGACCGAATTTCGGATCGGTAACGGTCCCGTGGTGCCAACGAAACCAGTCAATTCCTGCAGCCACGTTTCACCTCGTTACATGTGGCGTTACTGGTGTTACATGGCGTTACTTGGTGTTTCAATTGTTGGGCGCTCATCAGTGCGATCGCACCAGCTGATACTTCACGCCGCCGTGCTGGCGAACGAACGCCCGCTGCAGCGCACGGGTGGGTAGGACGTGCCAGAGCTGGCCGTCAACGCGCGCGGCCGTGTAGACGATCCACTGGGGAAGGCCTTTCACGGCATGAACCTCGAAAAATGGAAGTCAGTAATGGCCCGTTCGTTCGCATGGATCTCGCGGTCACGGTCCTGCGCATTGATTTGCTTGCGGCGCTCCCGAATGGCATCCATCAGGTTCTTGGCCGCAGCCTTGTCGTCGTCGGTGAGCTTTGGCGTGAGGAAGTCGAGCTCGCCATGGTCGGATATCTGAGTCATGCGTTCGGCCTCAGTTGGCGGAACAGGCGCAGCTCTACTTCACGCTCGGCCTGGATCTGTGCGAGCCGCTCGATCAGCTCCCGGTTCTGTTTCTCAAGGTCGGATTCAAACCGGCGCAGGCTGCGAGGGTCATAGCCGCGTCGCAGCACCCAGTAGTAAAGCCAGGCTTCGCTGCCAGTCGCGTCCATCATCCGGTCGATGTGCTCTTCTGAGGGCCGCGCAGTACCCTGCTTCACCTTGGCGAGAGTGCTCGGATCAATCTCCGCTTCGATGGCTACCGCTTTTTCCTGCAGGCCGCTAAGCGCAATCATGGATGCGAAGACAGCAGCCTCAGACGGCCAATTCCACTCCGGCTCCGGAATGGATCGCAACGGGCGTTTCACGCGCAGGTCGAGGGCATCAGACATGTGTTTCCACCGAATGGAAGAGCGTGGAAGGTCGATTTAGGCGTAAAAAAAGGGGCATGAACCCGGCCCGAAAAAACGAAACACTTCGCGCAGCAAGCTGGATGTGCGGCAACACCATGTCAGGCGGCCTCCCCTTGCTTGGCTGGGGCGGGGCCGAAGATGTCGGGACGAAGCGCAATCGCCTGCCACTGTCGGCCTTCGGGAATAGCGTCCTCGTCACCCCATGCTCCAACCGCTTGTTTGGATGTTCCGAAGAACGCCGCCACCTCAACATCAGTGGCCAGGCCAAGGGACTCTTTGATCTGACGCTTCGTGATATTCATGACCGCAGTAAATCATTATTGACTATCTGTCGTCAACCGCTATTTACGCGTTTCAGTCAATGCTTGTTGACATGATTGGAGACAGATTGAAAGAACTGCGGACCGCTGCCGGCATGAATCAGCCTGAGTTCGGAGCCATCGTAGGCACGACCAAGCAATACGTGTCTCAGCTCGAAAGCGGAAAGAACCGTATGCCCAACGGTGAGTACCTGGAAGGCTGGGCGCGATACTTCAGAGTGAGCCCGCGTTGGCTGGTATCGGGCACCGGTCCTAAGCACGAAGGATCGTTGTCTGATGAGGGATCGCAACCCATGCGACTGGACACGGAGATAGTCGAAGCCACACACAAAGCGCTGACGGATATGTACAGCCTCAAGGGCCGTACCTATCACGAAGAGGACGTGGCTCGGTTCGTGCTGGTGTATGAAAAACTTGCGCTACGGAAGGCTGGAGTGTCGGAGGCCGAGCTGTTCGGTGCAGGCCTGTCTGACACTCTTACGCCACAGGGGGCGACAAGTGAACGAACTGCTGGTGTGCCAAGCAAAGGCACTGATAAGGGAGTCGTGGCCCGACGAATTCGACGCAAAGCCTGATCTGCGCTTAGTAGGCGGAACGGCCGTCAAAAAACCGGTGCCAGAGCGTCAAGAACCGGAGCCGAGGCTGCGACCATTGGAGCGGAGACGGTTGGCTTCGCGCCAAATACCATAGCTCGACACTCCGTCACCTACCCCGCTCCGGCGGGGTTTTTTGTGGATGCTGAAAACAATAGGTAAATTGTTGTTGACTTCGAATAGTCAATGATGATTTACTGTCTCCAGGCCGAAACCACGGCACAGGAGAAGTCCATGGAAATCTGGCAGTCCGCATCCATCCAGATCGACGGCATGACGATCGACGTCAGGGCCAACCGCGACGGCGTAACCAGTGGGCGCATGGTCAACGGCGTCTACGCCTCCGATCTGTTGATGAGCCCTGAGCAGGCGATCGAATACGCTGAAGCACTCACCGAAGGCGCTGCTCACTGCCTCGCCGCGCGGAAGGGCTGAGCGATGAACGCTCGCCTCACTTCCCACATCGGCTCGACGCTTGCCCAGCGCGCCATTGCACGCTACAGGATGGAACAGCGCGGACTGGACGCCGAGCGCGAGCGCTTCGAGCGTACCGCGGCGGCGTTGCAGGTAGATGCGTTGCTGGCCCGCATTCGCGAGCACGACGCCTCGGGTTGCGCCGAGTGCGAGGACGAGGCGAAACCTGTGCCTCTGTGGTTACTGGCGCTGGGCGCCACGTTGTGGACGGCCTTGCTGTTGATCGGGCTGGCGCTGATGGCTATTCGCCGTGGATGGCTGGCATGAGCGGGCCGGTGGGTGTGCTGGCCGCCTTGGACCGTGCGATTGCTTTTCTTGAAGGCATGGAGGGCGTCCATTCGGATGCCGTCAAAGCCCGCGCCGCCGTGGCCGAGCTAATCGCCGAGCGCGATGCCCTTCATGCTCTGATCAACAATCCACAGACCGACGAATTCCTTCCTGCAGTTCGTGCGGAAGCGGCGCATCAGGTTCAGCGCTGGGGAACTGTGCACGATCGAGCCAAAGAGCCTGCGGACTGGTTCTGGCTCGTTGGCTATCTCGCCGGTAAGGCACTGCGATCGCATATCGAAGGTGATACTCACAAGGCATTGCATCACACCATTTCCAGTGGTGCGGCACTCGCGCACTGGCATGCAGCGATAAAGCACGGCGCAAGTCTTATGACGCCCGGCGCTAGTGACCTGCAGGAATCCCTCGCAAAAGCGTTCGGAGCCAATGTCGGGAGCGCGTCATGAGCGCCCGCGAAACCACCCTCAACGGCCAGCACATCCTGTCGATCGAGTCGGCTACGCCAACCGGCGCGGACATCGAGCTACGCACCGACCGCCGCCAGCAGATCAATGCCAGCCTGAGCCGAAGCAACCAGGTCGAGCCGTATATCAACAGCGTCGACGCCTCGCAGGTCATGACTGGCCGCATCACCGATGGCCTGCATGCCCTGTTTATCGGGCCGGTGGCGATCGACATCACGCCAGCGGCGGCGGCAGCCATCGACGCATGGCTGGGTCTGCAGCTGAAGGCAATCAGCGCATGAGCTCTCCGGACTTTTCTGCAC
>JBARCX010000395.1:0-3854 GCA_049794535.1 Rhodanobacter sp. | reverse complement strand
GGTTGTAAGTGGCGGCGAACCCATACCCGCTGAAACAATATTTCCGACGGTAAATTCGGCACGTGACATACGGCCGGAAACCGGTGCATCGATGTGTGCATAGCCAAGATTGACGCGCGCATTCTCCAAAGCGGCTTCAGCCGCTTTCATGTTAGCAATGGCCTCCAGTTCTCCGTTCGATTTCTGGTCGAAGTCACGCTTGGAGATGGCATTGCCTAAGATGAGCTTCTTGGCGCGTTCATAATCTGCTGCTGCGAATGCCTCGCGTGCCTTCGCAGCGGCAACCTGCGCGACAGCTTGATCGGTGGCTGCGGCGTAAGGGCGCGGATCGATCAAAAAGAGCGGATCGCCTTTTTTTACCAGCTGACCGTCTTTAAAGTAGACCGCGGTAATGGTTCCCGGCACCAAGGCTCGTATGTAGACATAGTCGATAGCCTGCAAACGACCCGAATAGTTCTGCCAGTCCGAAACGCTTTTAACTAGCACATTGGCGACGTCAACTTCGACAGGCGGCGGTGGCGTTGAAGCCAACAACTGACCAGAGTGGTGTCTGTCGGCGAACGAATAAACGCTTGCGAATACGACAACCATGGTAAGTGCGATTAAAAATCGTCGACGTTTGTGCAGCATATAGGTATCCAAACGGCCGTATCAAATGAAATATTTTTCACGTAACTAGAGAGCATCACTTATCTCGGCGTTGAACTTATTCCAACACCAATACATGCCTCTTGAACATGCAAGTCTAATTTGACTAAAAGCGGCAAGTTGCCACCGGATGTCAACTTTTTATGAAGCGATTCCAAGTAACTTTTTTTTGAAAAAATCCTTACCACGGTTTTTTCCCGCTTGTTTATAAATAAATCCATGGTCTACCGGATTTATGTCTGGCCCGTCTCTTTCATCATCGCTTTGCGTGATAGCAACAACTTTAATGCCACGACGACGTCACGTCGGTCGATCAGCATATGTTGATCACGCAGCTCCCGCCACCGCGACTGTTAGCAGGAGTTACGACTTCGCATCCGTCATTCCGAACGATCTAAATCATGGGACGCTACGCAGCCTGATGACGTTGCCGTGGTAAGCAACTTCTTATGAAGATTCGATCGAGGGGCAAGCTTTCGCCGCCCCTCGATAGATAGCTCAGGTTGCCGACATACCGCCAGCTACTTCGAACACTGTGCCTGAAATATAGGAGGCTTCGGGGGACGAAATGAACACGATGGCATTTGCGAGCTCTTCAGGCGTAGCGCGACGACGCAGCGGCACCGTCGATACCAGCGCATCGTTGACTTCTGCAGTACCCGTGAAACGATCGAGCATCGGTGTATCTGTAGGACCGGGAGCAACCGCGTTCACACGAATACCCGAATTTCCCTGCTCCAGCGCGACCGACTTAGTCATGCCTTCCACCGCGAACTTGCTGCTGACGTAAGCCGTCGCGTTCGCTGCTGCCTTGTGGCCATACGTCGAGGTGATGTTGACGATGCTGCCGCTCTTCTGGCCCTTCATCGCACGGAGTTCGTGCTTCATGCTGAGAAACACACCAATCACATTGGCTTCATGGACGATCTTAAAATTTTCGACAGTTGCATCCTGGATAGGACCAAGTTGACCTTCCACAGCCGCGTTGTTGACGGCGACGTCGATACGGCCAAAGCGAGCTACGGTCTTTTCTACCAGAGCACTAATGTCTTCTTCGTGACGAACGTCGGCGCGAACGAACGCCGCTTCGGCGCCGAGTGCTTTCAGTTCCGCGACAAGGGCCTGCCCCTTGTCTTCGTGGCGGCCGGAGACAACCACCTGGGCACCTTTCTTGGCGAATGCCACAGCAGTGGCACGGCCGATGCCCGAGAGAGCGCCAGTAATCAGAACAACTTGGGTAGTCATATCAATCTCTTCTTTAGGTTCCAGTGGGAAACTCCACAGGAACCAACATAAGATGTACGTACGTCTTTGTCAACATAAAAATGTACGTCCTTCTTAGATTTACAAACTTGCGGCGTATTTTGACAAACTTAAGGTGTACGTATATATTAAAACAATGAACAAGATCAGAAACAAAGATAAGCTCTTAATAAATGGCCTTCGTGTGATCCACGAGCAAGGTCTTGCAGGGGCCAGCGTGCGTGACATTGCTACAGCGGCCGGTGTTCCGCTTGGCTCATTCACGAACTACTTCGCCTCCAAAGAGGCGTTCGGCCTTGAAGTCATCGATATGTATCGAGAAGTCAGTCGGTCCATGGTCGATGCGACGCTGCGCAACGAGTCGCTTTCGCCACTGCAAAGGCTGATGGACTACGTCGACGCTTCACGCGACTTCCTCGATGAGGACGGCATGCGAAACGGTTGCCTTTGCGGAAACATCGGAGCCGAAGCAAACGCACATACCGAAGAGGTCCGCCTCAAGATCATGGAAGTTTTCAGCACGGATAGACGTGAGATCGCCGCTTGCCTGAAGGCTGCGATCGCGCAAAACGAATTGTCGGAAAGGATAGACATCGATGATGTCGCTGGGTTCTTCGTATCTTCGCTCCAGGGCGCTTTTCTTGTCGCAAAAGTCGAACGAAGCCCGGAACCGGTCAATCGATTCAAGCGCGTGTTTTTCTCGATGACCCTGCCAGCACTGGACAAAACGACGACAAGGTGATCCGGGACGGATGGCGGTCACGATCGGTGACGACACTCAGCCGACGGGGCGCCCTCAAATTAATCGACCTGCAGTAAGTGCTCCGGGGTGAGGAGTTCCCCATTAGTCCAAATCATCTAAGCCTAGTGCGCAATCCTGTTCCCGAAAACCGAATCCCTCCCTATGCTGCTGACAATACGTTGTCAGCAGACGATCGTTACGCTCCTAGCTCTACCCCATGTCGCTTTTTTTTTACAAGGCAACGCGGGGTTCGCAAGGTCATCATCGCCCCAGGAGAATCGACATGGCAACGACCAATCAACCCGCTACTCGGACAGTCAAGCTGCCAGGACCTGATCATCCCATCACCGTCACACCCAATCCTAACCGTGTTGTCGTGAAGGTGGAGGGACGTGTCATCGCCGACACGCGCCACGCACTTACGCTTAAAGAAGCCAACTATGCTGCGGTCCAATACATCCCCAGGAAGGATGTGGATATGTCGCAGCTTGAGCGGGCTGATCACGCCACTTATTGCCCGTACAAGGGCGAGTGCAACTACTACAGCATTCCCTCCGGCGGTGCGCGCTCGGTGCACGCAGTATGGACCTATGAGGCCCCTTATGCTGCGGTGTCCTCCATCAAGGATCACCTCGCCTTCTATCCCGAGCGGGTCGATAGCTTCGAAGAAATCGCCTGATGCACGCCTCATCATCTGAACCCGGAGGTGCCTGTGGCATTACGACGCTCAGTGGTGAAAGCACTTCTCCCTACTGAAAGCCAACGTGAACACCGACCTGCGCCACCGTTGGAGTGGGTTACCGCTCACTTACCCGGTGGCTAACACCATGCCCGCATCGGTTATCCAAATGAATTTGAATCGACGCACCAAGCTCACGTCTGCCTACACAAGCGTGTCACGCGACGATCTTCAGGGGAGTCGAGAACTTCTGGAGATGTATAACTCTGTCCGAACCAAGACGGATTCGCTCATCGAACCATTGAGTGTCGAGGACATGGTGGTTCAGTCCATGCCTGATGCGAGCCCCACCAAATGGCATCTCGCGCATACAACATGGTTCTGGGAAACGTTTCTTCTCCAAGCAAACAAACCCGATTACAAAGTCTTCAATCCAGCCTTTGGATACTTGTTCAACTCTTATTACAACGCTGCCGGACCAAGGCATCCGCGTCTGCAACGTGGGGCTGTGACGAGGCCTAC
>JBARCX010000394.1:0-9540 GCA_049794535.1 Rhodanobacter sp. | reverse complement strand
ACTCAACCGCGATACCGCTTGACCATACCGTGGGGCCACTGGATTCCAGCCTACGCTGGAATGACGAGCTTTAAGCAACGGCACACCCTCCACGTCACGCGCACGCAAGCGATCCCCACTAGAATGGCGGCGATAGAACACACGATGTCGGAGTTGCCATGAGTTCCCCCGCCAAGCACGTCCCCGCCGGCGCCACGCAGACTGAAACCACCCCGTTGCGCTTCGTTACTGCCGCCAGTCTGTTCGATGGTCATGACGCCGCGATCAATATCATGCGCCGCATCATTCAATCGCAGGGTGCGGAAGTGGTGCACCTCGGGCATAACCGTTCGGTGGAGGATGTCGTTCGTGCTGCACTGCAAGAAGATGCCGACGCCATCGCGCTGTCGTCCTACCAGGGTGGTCACGTCGAGTACTTCAAGTACATGGTGGACATGCTCAGGGAGCGCGGCGCGGGTCATATCCGCGTGTTCGGCGGCGGTGGCGGCACCATTACGCCGGAAGAAATCCGCGAGCTGCAGGCCTACGGCGTCGAGCGCATCTACCATCCCAATGACGGTATGAAGCTCGGCCTCACCGAGATGATCGAAGACGTGATGCACCGCGCCGGTTCCGCCGCCACCTTGCGTGCGGAAGCCAAAACCGACGGCGTGCCAGTAGTCAGCGTCGACGACGAAATCTCCATCGGCCATATGCTCTCGGCCATCGAAGAAGGTGATTTCTCCGAGGCCGAACTCGAGCATCAGCGCAAGCAATGGAAACTCGCCGGCAAGCACACGCCGGTACTCGGCCTCACCGGCACCGGCGGTGCGGGTAAGTCGTCAGTAGTGGATGAGTTGCTGTTGCGCTTCCTGCACGCATTCCCCGAAATGCGCATTGCTGTGCTCGCGGTCGACCCGACGCGTCGTCGCTCGGGTGGCGCACTGCTGGGTGATCGCATCCGCATGAACTCCCTGCGCAGCCATCGCGTGTATATGCGCTCCATGGCCACGCGTCGTCAGCACGCCGCCACCAGCATCGTGCTGCACGATTGCATCGATTTTCTCAAGAGCCAGCCGTACGACCTTGTCATCGTCGAAACCGCTGGTATCGGTCAGAGCGATTCGGAAATCGTCGACCTGGTCGATTTCCCCGTTTACGTGATGACCAGCGAATACGGCGCCGCCAGCCAGCTCGAGAAGATCGACATGATCGACTTCGCCGAGCTCGTGGTGCTCAACAAGTTCGACAAACGCGGTGCCGAAGATGCACTGCGCGATGTGCGTAAACAGTGGAAGCGCAATCGCACCGCCTTCGCGTTGAAAGACGAAGACGTGCCGGTGTATCCCACCATCGCCAGCCAGTTCAATGATCCGGGTGTCACCTGGATGTTCACCAACCTGTGCCGTTTGATGCGCGAGAAGCTGCATCTGCCGGCCGAGAAGTGGTCGCCGCAACTCGACACTACGCTCAAGTCGCCGCGCGCCACCGTGCTGATTCCCGGTAGTCGCGTGCGCTACCTCGCGGAGATTGCCGAGCAAGGTCGCAGCATCAACAACGGCATTGCGCACCAGGCCGAATTCGCCAGCAAGGCGCAGCATTACTACGAAGCGCTGAAAGAACTCGGTGACGACAAGCTGCCGCACGCGCTGGATCTGTATCACAGCGCCGATCTGCATCCTGCTTTGCTTCCCTCTCCCAATGGGAGAGGGACCGAGGGTGAGGGTTCGGGCGTAGTCGATCGCTCGCTCCTCCTCCTACGCCAGCGCTACAACGCCGCGCTGAAGGAACTCAGCCACGAAGCCATCCACCAACTGCGCGCGTGGCCGGCGCTGTATCAGTCGGTCACCGCCGACGTCAACGAATACAAAGTGCGCGATAAGGTCATTCGCGTCGAGAACTACCGCGACTCGCTCAGCCACCAGAAAATCCCCAAGGTGTCGCCGCCCAAATCCAAGGATTGGGGCGAGCTGGTCAGCTTCCTTGGTCGCGAGAATCTGCCGGGCCATTACCCGTACACCGGTGGCGTGTATCCGTACCGCCGCAGCGGTGAAGATCCCACCCGCATGTTCGCGGGCGAGGGCACGCCTGAGCGCACCAATCGCCGCTTCCATTACCTGAGCCAGGGCGGTGCGGCCACGCGTCTGTCCACCGCGTTCGACTCTGTCACCTTGTACGGCGAAGATCCGGCACCGCGCCCAGATATCTTCGGCAAGATCGGCAACTCCGGCGTCAACATCGCCACGCTAGACGACATGAAGAAGCTGTACTCCGGCTTCGATCTCAGCGCGCCCAGCACCTCGGTGTCGATGACCATCAACGGCCCCGCGCCGATGATCCTCGCGATGTTCATGAACACCGCGATCGATCAGAACGTGGAGAAATACCTCAAGGCTGATCCCGCGCTTTGGGCGGCTGCCGAAAAGCGCATTGCCGAGCTCTACAAGAACCGCCCGCGCCCGCAGTATCACGGCGAACTGCCCACCGGTAACGAAGGCCTCGGCCTCGGCCTGCTCGGCGTGTCCGGTGATGAGCTGGTGGATGCCGAGACCTACGCGCGCATCAAAACCGAAACGCTGCAAGCCGTGCGCGGCACCGTGCAGGCCGACATCTTCAAGGAAGATCAGGCGCAGAACACCTGTATTTTCAGTACCGAATTCGCACTGCGCATGATGGGCGACATCCAGCAGTACTTTGTCGATAACAAAGTGCGCAACTTCTACTCGGTATCCATCTCCGGATATCACATCGCCGAAGCCGGCGCGAACCCGATCAGCCAGCTCGCCTTCACGCTGAGCAACGGCTTCACCATCGTCGAGTACTACCTCGCACGCGGCATGAGCGTGGACGACTTCGCGCCCAACCTGTCGTTCTTCTTCTCCAACGGCATGGACCCGGAATACACCGTGATCGGCCGCGTCGCCCGCCGCATCTGGGCCCGCGCTATGCGTGAGCGCTACGGTGCCAGCGCACGCAGCCAGATGATGAAGTACCACATCCAAACCTCCGGCCGTTCGCTGCACGCGCAAGAGATTCAGTTCAACGACATCCGCACCACGCTGCAGGCCATGTACGCGCTGTTCGACAACTGCAACAGCCTGCACACCAACGCCTACGACGAAGCCATCACCACGCCGACGGAAGAAAGCGTGCGCCGCGCCGTGGCCATCCAGCTCATCATCAACCGTGAGCTTGGCCTCAACTTCAATGAAAACCCGTGGCAGGGCAGCTACGTCGTCGACGCACTCACCGACCTGGTGGAAGAGGCCGTGTACAAAGAGTTCGAAGCCATCAGCGAGCGCGGCGGCGTGCTCGGCGCCATGGACACCATGTACCAGCGCGGCAAGATCCAGGAAGAGTCGATGTACTACGAGCACAAAAAGCACGACGGCTCGTTACCCCTCATCGGCGTCAACACCTTCCTGCCTAAAGACCACGGCGGCGAAATCGCCACCGAAATCGAACTCATCCGCTCCACGGAAGAAGAGAAGGGCCAGCAGATCAGCAACGTGAAAACGTATGGTGAAGCGCGCAACGGCCTGGTGCCGGAGAGCTTGCGCACACTGCAGAACACAGCGCGTGAGCGGAAGAACGTGTTCGAGCAGTTGATGGAAGCGGTGAAGTACAACTCGCTGGGGCAGATCAGCCATGCCCTGTATGACGTAGGTGGTGAATACCGCCGCAATATGTAACCGACTACGCCGCACGACGCTGCAATCCAACCCCCTCTCCCCTCTGGGGAGAGGGCTGGGGTGAGGGGGCGGAGCTCGCGAAGAGCTTCCAGTCAAAACCTCTCAGCCCTTCATTCGCAAGGAACGCGACCATGCCCATCATCTCCAGTTTCTTTGGCATCTACATCCGCATGTATTTCGCCGACCATGTCCCGCCGCACATCCACGTGGAGTACCAGGGCCATGAGGCACTCATCGCCATCTCTGATGGCGGAGTAGTACAAGGCGAGCTGCCATCGCGGGCGCTGGCTCTGGTGCGACAGTGGTGCCTCGACCACCGCGTCGAGCTGTAGCAGAATTGGGCCAAGGCGCAAGCCCTGCAGCCGCTGAGTCGTATTTCGGGAGCCGACAATGATTAAGCTGAAAGCGGTTGAATCAAAAGGCGGTTACCGTCTGCTCCTGCGCTTCTCGGACGATACGGCGGGTGTCTACGACTTCACACACTTCATCGAGTCGGCTACTGAAATGACGACTCCGCTTCGCGATCCGCAGTTCTTCTCGCGTTACTTCATCGAGCTGGGCGCGCTTGCGTGGCCTAATGGATTCGACTTGAGCGCAGAATCGCTGCATCAGAGACTGCGTGAAGCTGGTGGTCTACAACATGGTGCTGAAGCGGCTTGAGCAAATACGGAGAGTTGCTATGAGCCAGAACCCTTTACCGAACCCACATCCCGGCCATGTATTGATCGAGGACTTTCTTCGGCCTCTTGGTATTCGCCAGAACGCGCTGGCGCGAGCCGCCGGTGTGCCGCCGAGGCGCATCAACGAGATCGTGCTCGGCAAGCGGGGTGTTACGGCGGATACGGCCGTGCGTCTCGCGGCAGCCCTGGGTACCAGCGAACGCTTCTGGTTGGGCTTGCAGGCGGATTTCGATCTGGAAGAGGCGCACCGAGCGCTAGGCAAAGCCGTCGAGAAGATCGACCGGATCGCAGCGTAAATACAACCACACTAGCGATCACAACGGCGCGTTAGCCGCATGATTCGTTGAAACCAATACAGCCATTCTCCCGCTTTGCCGCTCCTGAGCTATCGAAGCAAAACCACGGAACGATGTCATGTCCAATCAGGGATCATTGCCCGGCTTCGAGTCGGATCTACCCACCGATCGCCTCTTTCTCGCCATCTTTCCCGATCCGCAGCACGCCACCCAACTGGCAACGCTCGCCACCCATCATCTCGCCACCCACCACCTGGGCGGAAATGCCGTCGACGCCGACCGCCTGCATGTCACCGTGTTTCATCTCGGCGACTACGTCGGATTACCGCCGGGTCTGGTAGCAAACGCAACAGCGGCGCTATTCCATCTCGCTGCGCAACCCTTCACCATCCGCTTCGATCAAATCGGCAGCTTCAGTAATCGCCAACCCAAAAGCCCGCTCGTTCTCACGGCGAGCGAAGGCAACGAAGCCCTCCATGCGCTGCATAAGCAATTAGCCATGCATCTGCGTGGCTCGGCCCTGGGGCAGTGGACCCGATCTTCGTTCGAGCCGCATATGACCGTGGCCTACGACAAAGCCAGCATGCATTTTGAGAAGATCACGCCGGTGTCATGGCCTGTGAGCGAGGTTGTGCTGATCCATAGCCTGCTGGGGAAGACTCGGCATATTCGTCTGGCGGATAAGTGGTTAGAGCAGTCGCTGCTCTGAATTCCACACGTTTGGAATGGGAAATCAGGCTGCGCGCTGCTCGCACAGCCTGATTCCTTGAGCTTTAGATGCTCGATGCCGTCCACAAGTGCGGCGGCATCGGTAGCATGAGTGACGCGATCACTACTCTTCTACAAAGTCGATCTTGGCCAGGCCCTTTGCCTTTGCACTCGCGAGTACACGCGCCACCGTTTCGTAGGGCGCCGCATCATCTGCGTTGATATAAAGCGCAGGCTGCGCCGTTTGCAGTCCGGCAAGGGTCAGTTGCGCGTTGACGGTCGCTTCATCCACAGGCGTGTCGTTCCAGGACATCGAGCCATTGGCTTGAATCGTCAGCCGGATCGGTTCGATTAGTGGCGGCGCTACATCCACATTGGTCTGCGGCAGATCGATCTTTACCTTATGCGTGATCACCGGCGCCGTGATCATAAAGATGATCAGCAGCACCAGCAGTACATCGACGAGCGGGGTAACGTTGATTTGCGATATGGCAGCACTGGAAACACGTGTAGAGAAAGCCATGATTCTTCCTCCTGCGCGAGCGTGATGATGTCGATGTGGATTGCCGGGCGTGGGGACGCTGCGGCAAGGCCAGCGTAGTCCTGCCTGAGCCCGGTGCGCAACGGGTTGCCACTGACTACTCGCAAGCGCCACGAACTTACGGCAAGATGTCTGGCAAATCCGGGGGGATGTATGGACACACTGCACGGGGAAAGGCAACCCAACGCGCTGCCAATGTTGGATATCGCGGGATTCTGGCGCCGGCTTAACGCCTTCGTAGTCGATTGCTTCATGCTCGGGATCGTCGGCCTGGTCATCGGCAGCATCTTGTTCGATCCGCTCGCCCACATGGGCTCCTATGCGCGGCTCATTGGCTTTGCCATTGCGCTAGCGTATTTCGGTATCTGCAACAGTCGGATTGGCAATGGGCAAACGCTCGCCAAGCGATGGTTCGGTATCCGTGTAGTCGATGCGCAAAGTCAGTGCCTATCGCTACCGCGTTCGCTACTGCGCTACGCCGTGCTTGGCATTCCTTATTTCGTCAACGGTTTGCCGGTCTCGCCGGACCTATCGATGTCGCTCACCTACGTCGTGCTGGTGTCCTTGATCGTATTTGGCGCCGGTCTATCCATCATCTATCTCTACATATTCAACCGCCGCACGCGGCAATCGCTACACGACCTGGTGGTGGGCTCTTACGTTGTGCGCGTACAGCCTGATGAGGGGGTGGCTAGTTTTCCAGTGCTTTGGGGCGGTCATTGGGTTGCGGTGAGTCTGCTGGTAGTACTTGCCATAGCCGCGCCGTTCGTCGGCAGGCAGCTATCCCATTTGCAGCTCTTCGCAGGGCTGACGCCGCTGTACCAGACGCTCTCAGTCCAGCCGCATGTAGTGAATGCGCAAGTTCAAAGCGGCTGGCAGTCCGTGAACGGGCAGGCCGCCACGCATTATCTCTCAGCTCAACTGCGGGTCGATAAGCCCATGACTGACGATGCTGATTACGCGCGTGGCATGGCCCAATTGATGGCTAAAGGTGATCCGCATCTTGCCGATGAGGATGCGGTGAGGGTGGGGCTGGTCTACGGCTACGACATGGGTATCGCATCGTGGTGGACTAGGCAATTTTATTCGTTTAAGTCGGAAGAGTTCCGTTAGATGGAAAGGGACGGAGGCGGGAAGCACAAACTGTCTCCTTTTGTGAATCGGTAAGGTGGCGCGCTACGGCCAAGCGCAGTGACCTTAAGTTCTAGCAGGACACTACGTGGGGCCGGAAGAATGTGTTTGAGGAGTTAATGGATACGACGAAGTGGAACTTGTTGGGGCAGATAGCGAAGACGTTTATAACGTGGGTAGAAAGGCTTGACAGAATGTGTAGATCCTTGAGTAATCAGAAAGAGCCAGGCTAGCTAGGTCGCTTATTTTCTTGAGTATGCAAGCATGGCGTTAAAAAATTACTGGATAGCGAGTGTGCATAGGGAGTGTTGGCGCGTGAATCGGAATCTCGAGTTTGAGCGTCACCGGTGAGGTGTGCGCTTAGAGGCAGCTTGTTTGGACAAGCGAAGCCAAACGACTTCGATGTCGTTCAGGACTCGTGATGACTGGTTGCTGAGATGACAGGGAGCAAGGAATGACGTCTGCAAATACTGGTGGTGTATGTGATACTGCATGGGGGTGTCACCACTTCGATTTACCGTCATTAGCAAACGGAAGCATTCGAGCTTGTCGGGTTTCTGTTTCAGACGTGGCGAAGCTGGCGAATGAGCTCACGCGGACTGTTGTCGATACCTCATGGATGTCCAGTCTCGACAAGGGGGCGCGAAGAGCGTACGAGATAACGGTTGCTGAAACTGCCGAACTGCTTGTCGCGATATTCAAAGCGGCTGCATCTCCATCGTTAGTCTCTGAGGACTTCGGGGAGCTTATGGTTTCCATGGGTTCTGCTAGGGCACTAAATATGCTCTTTAGCCATAACGAGGTTCCATTGGCTGAGCTTTGGAAGCCTCAGGTTAAACAGAACGAAGGCTTTGACTTCCATACGCTCTGTCCTGGAGGGTTGGTGAACTTCGGTGAGGCTAAATACTCCTCGGCGGCGAACCCGCACGGTTCTGCGTTAAACCAGATATCGGACTTTCTTGCTGCAGAAAAACACTATCGCGATCGAACGCATCTGGTAAATATCGTTCCGGCATCTGCTATAGGTAAGCTCGATAACGAAGAATTTGGTGTCATTGCTGCATTTTCGTTGAATGCTGTCAATCATGAGCTAGTAATAAGGAACGCGATCAATTCGGCTGGCAAGCTAGCTAAAAAGCACAAGATTAGTCAGATTTTTATTGTGGGTGTGAGTTATGACGCTTAAGTATGTAGTTGCTGATAATAAGCCGTCTAGTAGCCTCGTCGAATTACTTGAGGTACTTCATAAGCATGGGCCTGACTCGCAAGCTATACTTGAAACCTTAAGCATGTATAAAAAATTTCATCCTGACGCATTCGCGGCGGTTGAAGAAAAGGTGGTTTCATCAATGGGTTTGTTCTACAAGGTTGAGTCGCCCAGCAGCCTTTACGCATTCTTGATTTCGCAAATGGGCAAGGCTCACTTGGCGGAAAACGGCAGCTCGCTAACGCCGGTACAGGCCAGCGTGCGTCGAGCACTGCAAGAGAATCAGTTTGTTTCGATCTCGGCACCTACAAGCGCAGGAAAGTCCTATTCGATTCGTGACTTTATTGCGAATGATGACGGTGATGCAGTCATCGTCGTTCCATCGCGAGCACTCATTGCAGAATATCTCAGTGTTATGCGCTCGATGTTTGAGGGTGACAAGGGTGTAATGATTATGCCTTTTGTCGATCAGGTATTTACCAGTCGAGAACTGCGGCACATATTCGTTCTTACTCCTGAGCGTGCACGCGATTTATTTGAGATGCGCGGTGAGCTAAGTGTTCGCCTATTTTTCTTTGACGAGGCTCAGATTTCGGAGGAGCAGGATAGGGGAATTATTTTTGATGCTTTAGTTCGGAGGGTTAGTAAATTCTTCCCTGACGCAAAAATTATCTTTGCTCATCCATTCGTTAATAATCCTGGTGCGCAATTAACTAAGCACGGTCTTCCGGACGAGAGGTCTTATTCGCGGACATATCCGTATGGGGCAGTTGGCAAGCTTTACGTCTTTCGCCATTCAAATGGCGGAGATTATTATTTTTCGCCTTTCGAAAGTGACGGATATCACCTTAAAAATTGCGTAAAATATGATGGTAATTTTGATTCCTTTGCCTTCAGTCGTGGGCATTCGGTTCTGGCTTACGTAACAAAGGGTTCTGTATATAGCGGAAAATTCTTGGAGGATTTTAAGGTCTACATTGATCAGTTTGATCAGATTACGGACCCAAATGCCATTGAGATCATTGAGGCTATTGAACATTTGGTAGGTGCCGATCAGCTCGGTCACAACTCGAAGATGGTAGACCTGTTGCGGAAGGGAGTTGTGATTCATCATGGTTCCGTTCCCTTGGAAGTTCGCTTTCTAGTCGAGGATTTCGTTCGTGAGCGGTTTGCGAGGATTTGTTTTGCGACTAGTACGTTAGTGCAGGGTGTCAATATGCCATTTGATATCGTATGGCTCGACAGCATGAGAATTCTTGGCGATGGCGAGTCGAGCAAGTCGCTTGGTTTTAAGAATATCATCGGG
>JBARCX010000393.1:0-9578 GCA_049794535.1 Rhodanobacter sp. | reverse complement strand
GCGCTGGGTCGAACGGGATGTGGTTGGCGTCGCCCAGTTCCAACTGCAGCGTGTGCGTGCCGGGTGTGAGCTTGAGCGTGGTTTCGGTCTGGCCGCCGCCGAAGTGCATATGTTGTGCGTCTTTCGGAATCGGCTGGCCGGCGACAGGCATGGTGGTCACGTCGATCAGCAGGTGGTGGTGGCCGGTGTCTTCTTTGGTTACACCGGCCGGGGCCACGCCCATGCCTTTGAGACCAAAACGCACCGTGAAACTCTGCGGCACGGTGGCGCCATCCTGCGGCGAAATGATGTAGACCTCGGCGCCCGCGGGGGCCTTGGTGGTCGGCAGCGCCGGGGCATCCGCAGCGAGGGTGGCACCGGACAGCGCGGTCAATGCGAGAGCAAGCAACAGGCGTTTCATCGGTAGATCCCCGTGGCAGGAAAGAACGGTCAGTGTAAGCGCGTTTTCATTCAGAAAACGCCAATACCGCGCGGGGTTACCGCTTACCCGTCATCGACATGTCACGCACCCGCCACACCCCGGCAACCGCGCCGTTTCATTCTGTGCTTGTACCGTACGGGGAAATGCAGCCATGCGCATCGGCATTGTTAGCGAAACTTATCCGCCGGAGATCAACGGCGTTGCGCTTACCGTGCATAGCCTGGCTACCGGCCTGGCGGCACGCGGCCACAGCATTGATCTGATCCGTCCGCGCCAGCCACAGCCGCATGTGGACGAACCCGGCATCGAGACGATGACCACGCGTGGTGCAGCACTGCCCCGCTACCCCGGCCTACGCTTTGGCCTGCCTGCTGGTCGCGCACTGCGCAAGCACTGGACCCAACAACGCCCCGACGCAATCTATGTCGCCACCGAAGGCCCGCTGGGCTGGTCGGCATTACGCGCCGCCGGGCATTTGCAGATTCCGATGGCTACTGGCTTCCACACACGCTTTGACAGCTACGCCGCGCACTATGGCGTGGGCTGGCTTACGCCGGTAGTACGCCGTCATCTACGCCGCTTCCACAGCCGTGCAGCGGCCACACTGGTGCCGACTACGGCGCTGGCCGAGGAACTGAACTCACTGGGCGTGAACAACGCGCGCTTGCTGCGACGCGCCGTCGATACCCAGCTGTTCCATCCGCGCATGCGTGATTTGTCGCTGCGTGAGCAGTGGGGCGTGGAAGCCGATACGCCGGTAGTGCTCTATGTCGGCCGCATTGCACCGGAGAAAAATCTCGAGCTTGCGGTTGAAGCGTTCAAGTCGATCCAGCAGCACATACCCACCGCTCGCTATGTGTGGGTGGGCGATGGCCCGGCACGCGCGGCACTGCAGGCAGCGCATCCCGATTTCATCTTTACGGGCGTGAAACGTGGCGAGGCATTGGCGCAGCATTACGCCAGCGCCGATCTGTTCCCGTTCCCCAGCCTCAGCGAAACGTTTGGCAACGTGATTCTCGAAGCGCTGGCTGCCGGCTTGCCGGTGGTGGCCTACGACGAGGGCGCGGCACGCGAGCATTTGCACGACGGCATCAATGGTTATCGCATTGCTTCTGGCAACGCGCCGGCCTTCATCAAGGCAACAACCACATTGGCGTGCAACCCGGGCCTGATCCGCCATATGGGTCGTGCCGCGCACGAAGGCATCGCGCAGTTATCGCCGGATGCGGTGATACGCGAATTCGAAACCCTGCTACGCGAACTCGCTGAGGAGCACCTCCATGAGCGTGATGTCGCCATTGCCGGGGCCTAACGCCCCTCGGTTCGCTATCGATGCACGCCTGTGCGTGCTTGCCAATCGTTGGGGTACACGCCGCGCTGTCGGCCTGTTTTTCAGTGCGATCAGCCGGCTTGGTGATGGCGTGTTCTGGTATGGGTTGATGGCGGCACTCGCGCTGCTCGATGGCATGCGCGGTCTGCACGCTGCCACGCATATGGCCCTTACCGGGCTTACCGCATTGCTGCTGTATCGCGTGTTGAAGCGCTACACGAAGCGGCCACGCCCCTTCCGCGCCTGCCCTGGCGTGATCGCTCACGTACCACCGCTGGACGAATTTAGCTTCCCCTCCGGCCACACGCTGCAAGCGGTGAGCTTCACGGTGGTAGCGCTCGCCTGGTATCCGCTGCTTGCACCATTGCTTCTGACCTTCACCACGCTGATTGCGGCATCGCGCGTGATTCTGGGCTTGCATTATCCGAGCGATGTGCTTGCCGCCATCATGATCGGCAGTGGACTCGGCGCGCTGTCGCTGTGGTTGGCGCATAGCGTGATGTGGTTTATCTGAGCGTTGCAACGCACTGAGCATTTCTTGCGCACGCTGTGCGTACCTTCTTTGCGGTCAGACACATAGACCACCTATCCACAGGCTTCTCCCAGCTACGTACACAGTTGCTGTGGAAAACATTGCGTACGCGAGATCCGCACTGCGCAAATTTTCATCACGGTGTGCCAAGTGCTTGTTGGCAAAGCATCGAATGTGGCTTGTCCACAGGGTTTATCGAGATGCATCCACATAAGTTGTGGAAAACTTTGTGGGAAGCGTCTGCTCAAAAATTTCTGTGCCTCTCAGTGCGTGGTAGAACACGCCCTCTCCGAAAAAGCCCAGTGGCGGCTTACGGAGACATAGCTCATTGCTCGTCATTCCAGCGTAGGCTGGAATCCAGTGGAGTCACGGCCTGATTGTCGTGTGATCGTATGCGGGCTTAGCAGCAGGCCTTCAGCGATATCGCTTGACTCAACGACAATGCCACTGGATTCCAGCCTACGCTGGAATGACGAGCGGGGTGAGGTGCGCCACGCATATCGCGTGCGCATCGACGGTGGATAGCAGAGCCTTTGCGCGTTGTAGGTTGGGTGGAGCGAAGCGATACCCAACATCAAGGCATCCCGACGTTGGGGTTCGCAGGCTCACCCCAACCTACTGCGCAAAATTTCATCACGCTGTGCCAAGTGCTTGTCGGCAAAGCATCGAATGCGGCTTGTCCACAGGCTTTACCGACAGGCATCCACACAAGCTGTGGAAAACAATTCGTAACGCACGTGAGATAAAAACCGCAAGACGAAAACGACGATGCCGCCCAAGGGCGGCATCGAAGCATGCGTCACGATGATGATCAATCAGGCAGCGCGTGGCGCCTTCATCAAAATGCCCAGCACGTCGGCGAGTTTGTCGCGCATCTCGCGGCGGTCGACGATCATGTCGATGGCACCATGCTCAAGCAGGAACTCGGAACGCTGGAAGCCTTCCGGCAACGTTTCGCGCACGGTCTGCTCGATCACGCGCGGGCCGGCGAAACCGATCAGCGCCTTCGGCTCGGCCACGTTGATATCACCGAGCATGCCCAGACTGGCAGATACGCCGCCGGTGGTCGGATGCGTCAGCACGCTGATGTACGGCACGCCGGCATTGCGCATGCGCGCCAGTGCGGCCGAGGTCTTCGCCATCTGCATCAGCGAGAACAACGCCTCCTGCATGCGCGCGCCGCCGGTGGCGGAATAACACACAAGCGCGCTGCGATCAGCCAGCGCGCGTTCGGCGGCACGGGTGAATTTTTCACCGACCACCGAACCCATCGAGCCGCCCATGTAGGAAAACTCAAACGCCACCGCCATCAGCGGGCGACCCTTGAGCTTGCCGCTCATGGCCAACAGCGCGTCTTTCTCGCCGGTGGCTTTTTGCGAGGCGACGATGCGATCACGGTATTTCTTGGAGTCACGGAATTTCAGCGGATCGGTGGGCTCCATGCTTGCCCACAGCTCCTGCATCGAGCCTTCGTCCAAGAAGGACTTCAGGCGTGCACGTGCAGTGATGGCGTGGTGATGGCCGCACTTGGGGCAAACCATCAGGTTGCGTTCCAACTCCGGCTTGTACAACACCGTGCCGCAGCCGCCGCACTTCTCCCATACACCTTCGGGCACCTTGCCCTTGCCGGCGATGTTGTTCTGCGCGCGCTCGCGCGGAGTCATGATTTTCTGTAGCCAGTTCATTACGACACCTCAAACGTTCCTGACCTGAAGCGGTCAGGTGACCGCCTCAGCGTGCATCTAGCGCGGCGCGGATCGGCTGCAGGAATGCCTGCACACGATCGGCGATGTCACCCGCCTCCGTGGCACCTGCCAACCGCTCGACCAGCGCACTGCCGATAACTACTGCATCGGCAAACCCGGCAATGGCTTTCGCGCTCTGCGCATCGCGCACGCCGAAACCTACCGCAACCGGCGCCCTGGCACGGGCCCGGATATCTGCCACGCGAGCGGCGATATCCGTGGTGCTTAAACGTCCCGCGCCGGTGATGCCGGCAAACGACACATAATACAGGAAACCCTCCGCTACCCCGCATAGCTGCGCCATACGCGCGGGTGCGGTGGTGGGTGCCGCAAGGAGTATCTGCTGCAGGCCCGCGTCGCGCAGCGGCGCAAGCACAGCGGATTCTTCCAGTGGGCAATCCACTAACAGCACACCGTCTACACCGGCTTGCACAGCCTCTGCGGCAAAACGTGCATAGCCGTGAATCTCGATCGGGTTGAGGTAACCCATCAGCACTATCGGCGTATCCGCATCGCGCTGGCGGAACTGCGCCACCCAACCGAGCACTTCGGCGAGACCGACACCCTTGGCGATCGCGCGCTCACTCGCATGTTGGATCACCGGACCATCGGCCATCGGGTCGGAGAACGGTACGCCGAGCTCGATCACGTCGGCGCCGGCATCGACCAGTGCGTGCATCAGCGCCACCATATGCGCTGGCGACGGATCACCCGCGGTGACAAACGGAATCAGCCCCGTGCGACCGGCGGCTTTCAGCGCCGCAAAACGGCGATCGATGCGGCTCATACCTGCACTCCTTCACGTGCGGCAATCGTGTGCACGTCCTTGTCGCCGCGACCGGACAGGTTGCAAAGCACCAGGCCGTCCTTGGGATATTCGCGCGCCAGCTTGATCGCCTGCGCAACGGCATGGCTGGATTCCAAAGCCGCAAGGATGCCCTCCGTGCGTGCCAGCAAGTGGAACGCCTCCAACGCCTCGTCATCGGTGATACCGACGTATTCGGCGCGACCGGCATCCTTGAGGAAGGCGTGCTCGGGGCCCACGCCCGGATAGTCGAGGCCGGCGGAAACCGAATGCGTTTCGGTGATCTGGCCGTTGTCGTCGCACAGTACATAGGTGCGATTACCGTGCAGCACACCGGGCCGACCCGCGGCGAGTGATGCCGCGTGATGTCCGGTGGCAATGCCCTCACCCGCCGCCTCGGCACCGACGATGCGCACATCCGCATCGTTGAGGAATTCATGGAACAGGCCAATCGCATTCGAACCACCACCGACGCAGGCGGTGAGCACATCGGGCAGACGACCGAATTGCTCCAGCATCTGCACGCGTGCTTCGCGACCAACGATCGCGTTGAAGTCGCGCACCATCAGCGGATACGGATGCGGGCCGGCCACCGTGCCGATGATGTAGAACGTGTCGGCCACGTTGGTGACCCAATCGCGCATCGCTTCGTTGAGCGCATCCTTCAGCGTTTTCGAGCCAGACGTCACCGGCACCACTTCGGCGCCGAGCAGCTTCATGCGATAGACGTTGATCTTCTGCCGCTCGATATCCACCGCGCCCATGTAGACCACGCAATCCAGCCCCAGCCGCGCGGCAACCGTGGCGCTGGCCACGCCATGCTGGCCGGCACCCGTCTCGGCGATGATGCGGGTCTTGCCCATGCGCTTGGCGACCAAGGCCTGGCCCACGGTGTTGTTGATCTTGTGCGCGCCGGTGTGATTCAGATCCTCGCGCTTGAGCAGGATCTGCGCGCCACCGACATGCTGCGACAAACGCTCGGCGTGATAGATCGGACTGGGCCGGCCCACGTAGTACTTCAGGTCGCGATCCAGCTCGGCAACGAACTCGGGGTCTTTGCGCAGGCGCAGATAGGCCTCGGTGAGTTCGGCCAGCGGCGCCATCAGCGTCTCGGCCACATAGCTGCCGCCGTAGTTGCCAAAGCGCCCCTGCGCATCGGGCCAGGCGTGGAAATCGTTGATCGTCGGCATCGGCATGACTCGTTTCTCTAACTCGCATTCTCTGGATCGGCCATCGCGCCAAGGCACCATGGGAGCCCGCTCACCCTAGCGCAGCGCACTTGCCGAAAAAAGCGATAAGATCGCTCCAACATGTCAGAAAAACTCACATAAGAGATGTCCCGCGAACTGCCATCACTGAATGCCCTTCGCGCCTTTGAAGCCATGGCACGCCTGGAAAACATGAGTCGGGCGGCGAGCGAATTGCACGTAACCCACGGCGCGGTGAGTCGGCAGATCCGTGCATTGGAGGCCGAGCTTGGCGTTGCCTTGTTTAGCCGTCAGGGGCGAGGTCTGGCCCTCACCCCAGCCGGCTTGCGCCTACGTGACACCACTGCAGCTGTATTCGAGCAATTGCGCGACGTATGCGGCGAGTTGCGCCACGCCACCGCGCAAGCTCCGTTCGTACTGGGCTGCTCGGGGAGCCTACTCGCGCGCTGGGTTATTCCCCGGCTCGAAAAGCTGGGTCGCGATCTACCAGGCCTGAAACTTCACCTATCCGCGAGCGAAGGTTCACCCGAGCCGACACTCCCTGGCCTGGACGCTGCCCTGTTGCTGGCCGAGCCGCCCTGGCCTGCGGAGTGGCAAGTCCATGTGCTGGCGCCGGAGCGCATCGGCCCGGTGCTCAGTCCACGTCATCCGGATTTCAAACGGTTGAGCACAGCTGGTCCAAACGCGCTGTGCGAACAACCCTTGTTGCACACGACTTCGCGCCCACAGGCATGGCCGGCCTGGGCACGTGCCGAGCGGATCGATCCGCGCACGTTACGTTACGGCCAGGGCTTCGAGCATCTGTATTACTTGCTGGAAGCGGCGGTGGCTGGCCTTGGCGTGGCCATCGCACCGCAGCCGTTGGTCACCGATGATCTGGCAGCCGGACGTCTCGCCGCACCATGGGGCTTTCGCAAGACGCGTGCAGCGTGGGTGTTATGCGCGCCGCGCCGTGCCAACGACCAACGCATCAGCGCGTTGGTGCAGTGGCTACAGGCAGAGCTTGGCGCTGGCTGATATGTCAGCGCTCAAGTGATATCCGCTTCGCGCACGGCGGCCACGAAGGCACGCATGCGTTCCGCATCCTTGATGCCAGGTGCCGACTCGATCCCGCTGGCTACGTCGACGGCCCATGGTCGTGCCGTGCGGATCGCCGCTGCCACGTTGCCGGCATGCAGGCCGCCGGCCAGGATCAATGGCTGCGTCAGATCACGTGGCATCAACGACCAATCGAACGCTTTGCCACTGCCTCCTGCCTCACCGAGGCCGTGGCCATCCAGCAGCAATCCAGTGGCGCGTGGATATTCACGCAAGCGCGGTAACGCTGCTGCGCCCTCGCCCATCGCGATGGCCTTGAGATAACGGTGATCGAATTGTGCGCACCAGTCGTCGCGCTCGTCGCCGTGAAACTGCAGAAGATCGGGCTGTATCGCGGCGAGCACCTCGCGCACGAACGATGCCTCGTCGTCCATAAACAAGGCCACAGTGCTGACAAAGGGCGGCAGCGACTGACGAATCGCCTGCGCTTGCGCGATCGATACGCAGCGCTTGCTGCGCGCGGTGAATACCATGCCGATGGCATCCACACCCAGCGAGGCGGCAAGCAACGCATCTTCCACGCGCGTCATACCGCAGCATTTGATGCGTGTCGTTGTTGAGGGCGTAGTCATTGACTCACCTCCACCGGCAGACCCCAGTGCGCTTCGTAACGCGGACCGATAAAAGTCAGGCCTGAGGACAATGCGGTGGGGCCGGCCACTTCGCGATTGCGACCTGCCAGCAACTCCGCCATCCAGGTGACAGGCTGCTCGCCCCGACCGATCGGCAGCAGCGAGCCGACGATGTTGCGCACCATGTGATGCAGGAATGCATTCGCTTCGATCTCGACGATAACGCGCTCGTCTTCGCGTCGCACGCTCACTGCCAGTACGCAACGGCGTGCATGCGCTGCCTGGCAGGAGATCGCGCGGAATGCGCTGAAATCATGCTCGCCGATCAACACCTGTGCTGCCTCGTGCATGCGCGCGGCGTCCAGCGCGTGGCGCTCCCAGGTTACATAGCGCGCATCCAGCGCTGCACGCACCGGTCGATTCAGAATGGTGTAGCGATAGCGACGACTGCGCGCGGAGAAGCGCGCATGAAACTCCCCATTCACCGGCTGCGCCCACAACACCGCCACACTGGCAGGCAGATTGGAGCACCCGCCAAGAATCCAGCCGCGCATATCGCGCTGCACGTCGGTATCGAAATGCACTACCTGGCAGCGACCATGCACACCAGCATCCGTACGCCCGGCACACGTCACTTCGATGGGATGCGCAGCGACAAAAGACAACGCCTGCTCGAGCGCCCCCTGCACCGTGGCGCCATGGCTCAGCCGTTGCCAGCCAAGAAAGTCAGTGCCGTCGTATTCGATGCCTAAAGCAATGCGCATGGGAAACAGTTGAATCGGAAAGTGTGAAGCGTAACAGCCCCAAGAGTGCGGGCCCTAAACGACATCGGGCCGGCAAGGCCGGCCCGATGTCATCGATCCCTATCGCGTTTAATCAGCGCAGCTTGGCCAGCAAACCCTTGGCCACGTCACGCTGCATCTGGCTACCCTCGTTCATCACCTCGTCGAGCATGGCGCGAGCGCCGTCCGGGTCGCCCATGTCGAGGTAGGCACGTGCAAGATCCAGCTTGGTGTCGATCGGATCGTCCTGCAGCTCGCCGAACTCATGCTCCCCAGATTCAGCATGAGCATGCGTTGGTTCCGCAGATTCATCGAACTTCCAGTTGGAAACCACCGTCTCGTCATCCGAGGATACGGCAGAAGCCGAGGCCGACTCGTGATGCTTTGCCGCTGCAGCAGCTTCCGTCTGCTTCGGCGTCAGGTCGAAGTCGTAGTGATACTCGCTCACCTTCGGACGGTTTGCCGCTGCCGCATCATGCTGATCCTGCGCTGGCTCGGTGGCATAGCTGTCCAGATCAAAGTGATGCAGCGCTTCGTGCTCGTCTTCGTTCTGCGGGGGCAACGGCGGCGGCGAAGGCGGCGCAGCGTGCGCGAACAACGGATGACCGGGCACCAGATCCTCGCCCATGTGCACCACATCCTGCCATTCGTCTTGATCGGCATGGGTGACGTGAGCGTGCATCGCCTCGGCCGCGGCTTCGAAGTGATCGACGTCGCGACGGCTGTAATACAGGCTGACCAACTCCAGATGCAGGCCAACGTCGTCCGGATGCTCTGCCAGTTGGTCAAGCAACTCATCCTGATCCGGATCGAGACTGTTAGCGGAAGCGGCAGACGGTGCCGTACCGAAACGATCCGCCAGCGAAGCCGACGACGCTGCGACGGCAGTCTTGGCAACCGCGGGCTTACGGCGACCACGCAGGGCGAGCAGAAGCAGTAGCACTACCGCCACAGCACCCGCAGCCAGTACCCAAATCTGCATGTACCACGGCTCTTCAGGTGCGGGCGCCGGTGTTGCCGGCTTGTGCACGACAGGCTTGGTAACCGGCTTGGCCGGAGCCACCGGAGCAACCGCTGCTGCAGGT
>JBARCX010000392.1:0-3689 GCA_049794535.1 Rhodanobacter sp. | reverse complement strand
GTACCGTTCATTACGCGATCGATCCACGCGGCGCGGCGGCACGCGATATCGCCGATATCCGTTTTGCACCGACCAATGCGCGTGGTCTGGTCGAGTATTCCGGTCCATTCGTGATCATTCGCCCGGTCGATGCCGCGCGCGGAAACCACACCACGCTCATAGAGGTGGCTGACCGCGGGCGGACAGAGATGGACGGCCTGTTCTTTGAAACCGAAAACGGGTTGGACCTGATGTCGCCCGACAAGGTCCAGAAGCTGACGGATCCGACCTTCTTCAAACTTGGATATTCGCTGGCATGGGTGGGTTGGCAGGCCCGGCTGGGGCCTGATCAATTCGGCCTTCAAGTTCCTGTCGCGCATGTGCACAGCGCCGTGCGCGCGACCTTCTCCGTTGAGGACATGGCGTCAGACCACAAAGTCTTCGATTTGGCAGACAATGGTTTCTATTGCGCGCACGATGCGAAACAGCGCGGGGCCGTGCTTCGGTTGCAGGCCCGTTTCGACGACCCTGGCACGGTAGTGCCGCGCAGCGCCTGGAAATTCGCCGCCGTACCGGTCGACAAAAAAGCCGATGCCCGCTGCGGCATTGTGCTGAACAAGCCTGCGCCAGCAGATGCCTATTTCAGCCTCGTCTATGAGGGTGAGGATGCGTCAGTGATGGGCTTGGGTGAGGCAGCATTTCGTGACTTCGCAGCGTATCTGAAAAGCCGAAACGCTACTTCTGACATCAACAATCGCCCCGGCGATGCGACCGCGGTCTTCGCCTACGGCTATTCGCAGGGTGGACGCTTCCTGCGCGACTTCGTCTACCGTGGCTTCAACACTGGCATGGACGGCCAGCGAGTATTCGACGGCATGCTCGTCACTACTGCTGGTGCGGGGCGCGGTTCTTTCAATCATCGCTACGCACTGCCTGGCGAGGCAGGCAGCTCGGTGATGAGCGATCTGCGCGCAGTGGATTTGTATCCATTCGCTGATGTTGCGACACCGGATATCGACGGCAAACGCGATATCGGTCTGCTGGATCGCGTGGTACACGACAACACCGTACCCAAAATCATGTACATCATCAGCAGCTCAGAATACTGGGCGCGCAACGCATCGCTGCTGCAGACGACCACCGAGGGCAAGCAGCAGGTCGCGCTGGGAGCGGATAGCCGGCTTTATTACTTTGCTGGCGTGCCGCATGCGCTGAAGTTTCCGGGCCAGTTCACCGAAGCCGGCAAGGAAGCGGCCTATCCCTACAATGCCAATGTCGATCTGGCCGACGGCTTGAATGCCCAGCTTGAGAACCTTCGCAGGTGGGCGGTCGACAAGATCGCGCCGCCGCCGACGATTGCACCGGTGCTGGGCTCCACGCTTGTCGCCGCGACCGATTTGAAATTCCCGGCGATTCCGGGGATCCGTGTGCCGACCGATCCGCCGCCGTTGTGGCAGATTGGCATGGGTCGCGCCTATGCGCGCGAAGGCATCATCACCGAGCCGGTGCATGTCGGCGCAAAATATCCGCTGCTGGTGCCTGTGGTCGATGCCGACGGCAACGAACTGGGTGGCTGGCGTGGCGCCATGTCCTCAGTGCCACTCGGCACCTACACTGCATGGAACTGGAAGTCGCCGGAATTCGCACGGTTTGGTTTCATTTCCGGCCTCAACGGCGCATTTATCCCATTCGCGCGTACGCGTGTCGAACGCCTGGCCGCGAACGATCCAAGGCTGTCCATTGAAGAGCGTTACGGCAACCGCGATGGCTTCATGAAAGCCGCTGCTGCTTCAATCGACAACGCGATCGCGAAGCGATTCCTGCTACCGATCCAGCGCGAAGACATCCTTGCGAAAATGGGAAGGGCCTGGGACGACGAAATGAAGTTCGACTGGTATCTTGGCAAGCGGGCAGAGGCTGCAAAATAACAACGTTGCCCGGGTTGCGTTTTCATCAACCCCTGTTCCAACAGATCGCCGCCGGCGCGGCGCGGGCTTGGTTCAGGGGTCACGACTGTCCGCTCTTGGCCGAACAGCGACCGTATCCAACGGCCACTGTCGGTAGCAATTTCTACACCTCTGTCTGCTCGGCCATTTCGAGTGCATCATCAACTTCGATGCCGAGATAGCGCACGGTGCTTTCTAGTTTGCTATGACCAAGCAGCAACTGCACCGCGCGAAGATTCTTTGTTCGGCGGTAGATCAGTGTCGCCTTGGTTCGCCTCATCGTGTGGGTTCCGAAGGCGGCGACATCCAACCCGATATCCACGATCCATTGGTCGACGATTCGTGCGTACTGGCGTGTTGAAAGATGAGGCGAGCCATGAAGTCTGCTCGGGAACAAGAATGCATCCTGGTGTAAGGATGCCTTGGCCATCCATGCGCTGATCGCGGCGCGCGTCTGCTCCGTAATCTCAAACTGCACCGGGCGCTGGGTCTTCTGCTGAAGAACTGTCGCTCGCTGAGCAACCCGATCACCACGGGCGACATCGCGAACCTGTAGCTTGACCAAGTCGCATGCTCGCAGCTTGCTGTCGATGGCAAGATCGAACAATGCAAGGTCGCGAGCCGCATGGCGAAGCTGAAGGCGAACGCGGATTGCCCAGATGTCACGCAGCCGTAGGGGTGCTTTCTGGCCAACGAGCCTGCCTTTGTTCCAGGGCTGCTGACCCATGGGCGACTGGATGGACGTTTTCATGACGTGCTCCCGTAGTGAAGGAGCGTGTCAGCTTGCACCCAACCTCAGCGGGCGGTGTTCGACCCATTGCTGCCAGTCGCGAACGGCCGCTTCCGGGACGACCCGTTCGTGTCTTATCGGCGTTTTCCCACAGTAGAACGCACACGCCAGTGCGTGAACTCCCAGATGGTTGATGGCATGGCGTGCAGCCTACGTTCGACATCGGCAAACATGGAAGCTGTCGTTGGCTGCGAAGCCAGCTAGATAGTTCGGCTGCATGCGAGTCAAACTGACTGGGACTCTTGCGGTGAGGATAGTGTGGGCTGGTCTCCCTGATCACCAGGCACTTGGTAATGGTATTGAGCGACAGCTTTATGCGTCGAGCGATCTCTCGGATAGAGATATTGTCGCGAAGGTGGTAGCGTCGAATCACGCTTAATACGGCCACGTTGATCACTCCTGTTACTCCCTCTGAGGCTTGAGCGGAGGGTGCGGGAAGGTCGCTCAAAATTCGACGAAAATCACCCCGTGAAGTGGCTCAGTTTTGGATGAAGCTCAACAATCACGATTCGTTCACGGGCCGGCGGGCATGTTGCCCGGGATTTTACGGGTAACAGGGGAGTTGGGACGACGTGCCATTTATGTGCACGCGTAACAACCAACTTTTTCGCTCATAGCCTGCCAGCTGCCGTCCCGATGCTATGAGACTTGGCGCTAGCGGCGTGCAGCCGGGGAATGAGATCTCGTGAACCGAATTATTTGTCACACGTTGAAGCGCATTCGCACAGCATGCGGACAGCGCAGAGCATTGACGAGGCGCGTCGCGCCGGTTCACCAAAACATCAGATATTTCGCAACGCGATCAGCGTTGCTTTCTGGATTGCCGCATGGGGAGTGCGTCGCTCCTTTGTTTACTCTCGATACGGCAAATTACCAGCCGCCAAAAAATATTTGGTCGGTTGATCATATCGCCACGTCCATATTAAGGAGAGCTCAAATGATGCGTATCCTCAAGCTTCAGCGTCTTGATGTGC
>JBARCX010000391.1:0-4161 GCA_049794535.1 Rhodanobacter sp. | reverse complement strand
ACTCAGGAGCCAACCGTGTCTAGCCTTACCGACGATCTTCGCATCAGCGATATACGGGAACTCGTCACTCCCGCCGAAGTAATCCATACCTGTGCACTTACCGAACGTGCTGCTGCCACGGTGGCCGTCGGGCGCCAGGCGTTACACCACATTCTGCACGGACAGGATGACCGCCTCGCCGTGGTGATCGGCCCATGCTCGATCCATGACACCCAGGCCGCTATGGAATACGCCACCAAGCTGGCGGCGCAACGCGAGCGATTTGGCGATGCGCTGGAGATCGTGATGCGCGTGTACTTCGAGAAGCCGCGCACCACGGTGGGCTGGAAGGGGCTGATCAATGATCCGGACCTGGATGACAGCTACCGCATCGACAAAGGCCTGCGGTTGGCGCGTGGACTACTGCGCGACATCAACGACCTGGGATTGCCGGCGGGCTGCGAGTTTCTCGACTTGATCACCCCGCAATACATCGCCGACCTTGTGGCATGGGGCGCCATTGGCGCACGTACCACCGAAAGCCAGTTGCATCGTGAGCTGGCCTCGGGGCTGTCGTGCCCGGTCGGCTTCAAGAACGGCACCGATGGTAACGTGAAGATTGCAGTGGATGCAGTGCAAGCTGCCGCGCATCCGCATCATTTCATGGCCGTAACGAAAAGCGGTCATACCGCTATTGCCAGCACGACCGGCAACGAGGATTGCCACGTGATCCTTCGTGGTGGCAAGTCACCGAACTACGATGCGGCGAGTGTGGCGGGAGCCTGCGCCGCGATCGACAAGGCAGGCCTTGCACAGCGGGTGATGGTCGATGCGAGCCACGCCAACAGCAGCAAGCGGCCGGAGAACCAGCCACACGTGATTGCCGACATCGCTGAGCAGATTGAAGCTGGCGAACAGCGCATTGTCGGTGTGATGGTGGAGAGCCATTTGCAAGGCGGTCGGCAGGATCTCGTTGCGGGTCAACCGTTGGTCTATGGCCAGAGCATCACCGATGGCTGCATCGACTGGGATACATCCGTCGAGGTACTGGAGCGACTTGCGCTGGCAGTGCGTCGGCGCCGGGCGCTGGCGGCAGGTGTGAATGAAAACGGTACACACGCGGAGGGGCGATCAGCGCGAGTCGCGGCGTGACTTCAGCGGGTTGCGTGTATTCGCTTCACGCGCGTTTCTTCCGCCAAGCCTTATGCTTATTTCTTGATCCGCCCTCAGGGACTCTTCATGACTTTCGATATCCAGCATCACCGCACGTCACACCAGTTCGAGATCACGGTGGATGGGCAGCGCTGTGAGCTTGACTACACATTGAGCGGCGGGGTGATGACGATCACCCATACCGGAGTGCCAGCAGCGGTGGGCGGGCGCGGCATTGCCGGCGCCCTGGTGCGTGCGGCGTTCGATACTGCTCGGAGCGAGGGTTGGAAGGTGGTGCCGGCTTGTAGTTATGCGATGGCGTGGAGTGAGCGGCACCCGGAGTTCTCTGATCTTCGTGCTTGAGATGGGGAGTCCGATTGTGTGCGGCCGCTATGATCACGCTGGTCCGCAGGAGCCGTCATGAGCAGTCCCCCTGAATCGAGCCCGTTGGTTGCCCGCGCTGCAAGGCGGCGCTGGCGTCCCATTCATTTCGTGCGGGCACGCCCGTGGCTGGCCGTATCGACAGCTGTCTTCGTGTTGACCGGTGTGGCGCTGGCGTTGCTCAGGGTAAAACCGGCGCTGGCGCTGTTATTGGGTTTCGATCTTGGCGCGCTGCTTTATCTAGGCGTGCTGGTGCGACTGTTCAACCGCACCAACGCCGAACACCTGTGCCGGCAGGCGCGTAAGCAGGACACCGGTCGACGTGGCACGTTATGCAGTGCCGTTGCCGTTTCGCTGGTGGTGCTGGTAGCCCTGACCACGGAGTTGCATGCCGCCAAGAGTGGCGGTGCGATGACGATCGGCATGGCCGCGATCAGCATCGTGTTGTCATGGTTGTTCATGAACACGATGTTCGCGCTGCACTACGCGCACGGCTATTACGGCGATTTCGGCAAACAGCATGCGGGGCTGGAATTTCCAGGCACCCCGCAGCCCGACTATTGGGACTTTGTCTATTTCGCGTTCGTGGTCGGCATGTGCTTTCAGGTATCCGACGTGCAGATAACCAGCCGTGTGCTGCGTCGCACCGCGCTGATGCACAGCGTGATCGCATTCTTCTTCAACGTATTCATCATCGCGATCAGTGTGAATATCGCGGCGGGGATGGCTTAAGGGCTATTCGATGCCTTGGTCATTTGTCGCCGAGATATGCACGACTTGATGTGTCGCGCTTTTTAGCTCGTCATCCCGGCCTGCGCCAGGATGACGAAAAACTCCGCGAGACTTAATCGCGGAAATTATCAAACTGCAGCGGTAGCTCGACTTCGGCGTTACGTAGCACGGCCATGGCCAACTGCAGGTCATCGCGCTTTTTGCCGGTAATGCGAAGTTTTTCGCCGTTTATCTGCGCCTCGACCTTGAGCTTGGCTTCTTTCAACGCAGCAATCAGCTTTTTCGCTACCGGCTGCTCGATGCCTTGCTTCACGGTGATCTTCTGGCGTGAGCCGGCAAGGTTGGTTTCCGGATCACTCTTTTCCAGCGCGCGGATGTCGATCTTTCGTGCGGAGAGTCGGCCGCGCAAGATGTCGTACATCTGCTGCAACTGGAACTCACTGGGAGCGCTTTGTGTGATCTCGAACTTGTCCAGCTCGAACTTTGCGTCGCTGCCCTTGAAATCGAAGCGGGTAATCAGCTCACGGTTCGCCTGGTCGACGGCGTTGGTCAGTTCGTGCTTGTCGACTTCGGAAATTACGTCGAAAGAGGGCATGGCGGCGGCTCGTTGAAAGCAAGGCAGAAAGTGTAAGCCATGCGTCTGCGATAATGCGCCATCTACGATACGGGATGGGCGTGTGATGGCGGTGTGCGCGTGAAAGTGGATGTACTGATCATTGGCGCGGGTGCGGCCGGGCTGATGTGCGCGATCGCCGCGGGCCAGCGCGGGCGCCGAGTGCTGCTTATTGACCATGCCAACAAGGTCGGCAAGAAGATCCTGATGTCGGGCGGTGGCCGCTGTAATTTCACCAATCTTGGCGCTACGCCGGCAAATTACCTCTCGACGAACCCGCATTTCGCCAAATCCGCGTTGGCGCGTTACACCCCGGCTGACTTTATCGCGCTGGTGGAAAAGCACCGTATCGCTTATCACGAGAAGGAGCTCGGGCAGCTGTTCTGTGACGATTCCTCCAAACAGATTGTGCGGATGTTGCTCGATGAGTGCGCTGCCGCTGGCGTACAGATCGAGACCAGTTGCAGTGTGCAGCGTGTGAAAAAGACCGACGAGGGCTTCAGTGTGCTCACGGCGCACGGTGAGGTACACGCCGAATCGTTGGTGGTGGCCAGCGGCGGGCTGTCGATTCCGAGTATGGGGGCGAGTGGTTTCGGCTATGAGCTGGCGCGGCAATTCGGCCATACCGTGTTGCCTACGCGTGCCGGTTTGGTACCGCTGACCTTGAGTGGCAAGCACCAGGAGCATTACCAGGATCTGGCGGGGCTTGCGTTGCCAGCGGTGGAGACGCGTGTGGGCAAGCGTAGTTTTCGTGCCGGTTTGCTGTTTACCCATCGCGGCATCAGCGGGCCGTCGATCCTGCAGATTTCGTCATTTTGGCAGCCGGGCGATGATCTGCGCATCAATCTGCTGCCCGATCTCGATGCTGGCGATTGGCTCAATGAGCAGCGTGCAGCGCGGCCTGCCGCGGAATTGAAGAACGTGCTGGCGGATGTATTGCCGAAGCGTCTCGCACAGCGCTTATGTGAGTTGTGGTTCGAGAGCCGCCCCATGCGCCAATACCGCGAGGCGGAGCTGACGCAGATCGGCGCGCAATTGCACGACTGGCCCATCACCGCCAGCGGCACCGAGGGTTATCGCACGGCTGAAGTCACGCTCGGTGGCGTGGACACCGATGGACTATCGTCAAGCACGATGCAGTCGAAACTTGTGCCGGGCCTGTATTTCATCGGCGAGGTGGTCGACGTCACCGGTTGGCTGGGCGGTTACAACTTTCAATGGGCATGGGCTGCAGGGCAGGCGGCGGGTGAAGTGGTCTGACCGTAGCATTGCGCATGATCACTAACGCAGAAACGAAAGTGAGG
>JBARCX010000390.1:0-3840 GCA_049794535.1 Rhodanobacter sp. | reverse complement strand
TCCAGCAAGACCATGAGCGAAGCAAGCAGCACGACGAACGCAGCAGCCCCCATCGAGGGCGCTGCCGTGATCGGTATCGATGATTTCGCCAAGCTCGATCTGCGCATTGGTACCGTCATCACCTGCGAATTCGTCGATGGCTCCGACAAACTGCTGCGCTTCGAACTCGACGCTGGCGCGCTGGGCAAGCGACAGATTTTCTCTGGCATTCGCGCCGCTTATGGCGAGCCGGAAAAGCTGATCGGCCGCAACGTGGTGTTCATCGCCAACCTCGCGCCGCGCAAGATGCGCTTCGGCCTGTCCGAAGGCATGATCCTGTCAGCTGGCGATGGCGGCAGCGACTTGTTCCTGCTCGATGCTGATCAGGGCGCGAAGCCGGGCGCCACTGTCCGCTAAGAACCTGTCATGACGCTGGCCGACCGCATCGATGCGACCCTGCCGCAGACGCAATGCGAGCAGTGCGGCTATCGTGGCTGCCGCCCATATGCGGAAGCGATCGCGCGTGGCGAGGCACAGATCAATCTGTGCCCGCCAGGTGGCGCGGCGGGTATTGCGAAGCTGGCGGAGTTATTAAGCCGTCCCATTCTTCCACTCAATCCCGAACACGGCATTGAAAAGCCGCGCACGCTAGCGCGTATTGTCGAAGCTGACTGCATCGGCTGCACCAAGTGCATCCAGGTCTGTCCGGTCGACGCGATCGTCGGTGCAGCAAAGCTGATGCATACCGTGCTGACGGACGACTGTACCGGCTGCGAACTTTGCGTACCGGCATGCCCGGTCGACTGCATCGTGCTGGAGCCGATGCCACTCGAGCAGATCGACATACTGCATGCTGATGCCGCGCGCCTACACTTTCAGCACCGCGAAACTCGACTTGCGCGCGAACATGCACAGCGCGAAGCGGAACTAATCGCTCGCAAGGTGGCTGTCGACGCCACCGCCACACCGGACAATCCCGTGCTTGCCGCCCTCGCTCGAGCGCGTGCAAAGCAACAGGGAACACTTAAATGAGAGCCGCCACATGAGCGCAGTGAAGTGAAGCGTGCCGATATCGTCGATCTGTTCACGCGCCTGCGCGAACTCGACCCGCACCCCACCACTGAACTGGAATACACCACGCCATTTGAGCTGCTGGTCGCGGTTGTGCTGTCCGCGCAAGCCACCGATGTGGGCGTGAACAAGGCGACCAAAAAGCTCTATCCCATTGCGAATACACCCCAGGCCATCTTCGATCTTGGCGAAGAAGGATTGAAGCGTTACATCAGCACCATTGGGTTATTCAACGCGAAAGCGAAAAACGTGATTGCGCTCTGTCGCATCTTGCTCGATGAGCACGATGGCGAAGTACCGCACACGCGCGAAGCATTGGAAGCCTTACCCGGCGTGGGTCGAAAAACCGCTAACGTGGTGCTCAATACCGCATTCGGAGTGCCCACCATTGCGGTGGACACCCATATTTTCCGTGTATCCAATCGCACGGGGCTTGCACCCGGCAAAGACGTACGTGCGGTGGAAGACAAACTCGAAAAGGTGATACCTGCCGAGTTCAAACAAGATGCGCATCACTGGCTAATCTTGCATGGCCGCTATGTGTGCAAGGCGCGTAAGCCGGATTGTCCGCAATGTGTGGTTCGCGATTTGTGTCGATACAAGGACAAAACCATCACTGCCTGACCTGCAGAGACTCTAGGGTCGAACATTACCTTGCCCTGCTCGTGTGCCGTCTTGTTACGCGTCATGACTACGCCTCCAGTACGGCTTCATTGAGTGCGGTGTCATCAAGCGTCGGGTAATCGATATAGCCACGCGGCCCGGCTGAGTAGAAGGTCTCCCGATCCGGCGCATTGAGCGAAGCGCCCACGCGAAACCGCTGCACCAAATCAGGGTTGGCCAGATACAGGCTGCCAAACACCGCTGCATCGGCACGCCCTCGTGCGATCAGCGATTCAGCCGTCTCTTTGGTGAGACCGCTACCTTGCAAATAGGCCCCCTTGAACAACGGGCGCAGCACACCGTGATAGTCGAAGTCGTTTTTAAACAGTGCGACATGCAGGTAGGCCAACTCCAGTGGTGCCAGTTGCTCTACGAGATAGCGGTAGGTTTCCTGTGGTGTGGCATCGCTTATGTCGTTAAAACCCATTTCCGGTGCGACTTTGATGCCAACGCGATCGCTGCCCGCTTCAGCCACCATCGCTGCCAGAACCTCAAGAATGAATCGCGCCCGGTTGGCTACCGAACCACCGTAGCGATCCGTGCGCTGATTGGTACTCGAAGACAGGAACTGCTCCGGCAGATAACCCGATGCAGAATGCAATTCGACACCATCAAAACCCGCTTCCAGCGCATGACGCGTCGCTTGGCGGTAATCCTCGACGACTCCAGCGACCTCATCGGTGGTTAGCGCACGCGGCATACCGAAGTCCTGAGGACCTGACGCGGTAAAGACCTTGCCTGCCGGCTGAATCGCGGAAGGCGCGACGGGCGCGGCACCACCCGGCAGCATGCTCGAATGGGAAATTCGCCCGGTATGCATAAGCTGCAAGAAGATGCGTCCACCCTTGGCATGCACGGCATCCGTGATGTTCTTCCAGGCGCTTATCTGTGCCGCGGAATGGATTCCAGGGGTACGCACGTAACCCTTGCCCATCGGGGATGGGTACGCACCCTCGGTAATGATCAGCCCGGCATCGGCGCGCTGGCTGTAGTAGGTCGCCGTCACATCGGAAGGCACACCGGTGTCGTCATCGGCGCGCGAACGCGTCATCGGCGACATGATCAGGCGATTGGGAAGGGTGTAGCGCCCGATGCGGGTGGAAGTGAAGAGCGTATTCATGTCGATCTCCTGGTTGGCGGAAGTGATGCGACATGCTGCATTGATCCATCCATGAGATAAACGGCTATATTTGAAAACACTGATCCACCAGCGGAACAATCTTCATGGAATTGCTCAGCTACATGAGCCTGTTTGTCGAAGTGGCCAGAACCCGAAGTTTCCGGCGCGCGGCCGAGGCATTGGATATGCCCAACTCGACACTCTCCCGCCGCATCGCTGAGCTGGAGAAAACAATCGGTCTGCGCTTGCTTCATCGCTCCACCCGCAAGGTGGAACTCACCGAGGCTGGCGAGGTGTATTTCCAGCGCTGCCAGAGCATCGTGGAAGAAGCGCGGATGGCGCACGAGGCGTTGCTCGATGTGGCGGAGCGACCCAGTGGCACACTGCGCGTGTCGATGCCGGTCGATCTGGCGATCGGCTATCTCGCTCCGATCCTGCGCGACTTTGCAGAAACGTACCCACAGATCGATTTCGACTTCGATGTCACGCCACGGCGTGTCGACTTGCTGACCGAGCCGTTCGATCTTGCCATTCGCATAGGGACAACACCCGTCACACCGTCCATGCTCATCGCGCGACAGATAGCCCTGCTATCACGGTATCTCTATGCGTCTCCCGGCTATCTGAAAAACGCACCCCCACTCACGCATCCCAGTGACCTTGTCCATCACACGTTATGCATCGGACAGGGCTCGACGAAACAACAGGATGGATGGAAGAGCCTGCATCGCGGCGAAGAAACGATAAATGTGCAGCTTGAGACGCGCTTCGCGATGAACAGCGTTGGCCTGAGTCGCTCACTAGCAGCGCTTGGTGTCGGCATTGCTGTGCTGGGGCCCGAACTCGCCTACGACGATGTGGCCGCCGGCCGATTGCGGCGGGTACTTCCTGAGTGGAACCTGGCGCCTGTCCAGGTGCACGCCATTACGGAAACGCGCTTATTACCCGCACGAACCCGGTTATTCATCGAATTCATCAAAGCGCGACTGCAGGGGTAACTGCTCCTG
>JBARCX010000389.1:0-4965 GCA_049794535.1 Rhodanobacter sp. | reverse complement strand
GCTTTACCCATCCGATATCACCCAGCGCGCGAAGGCGCGCTGGCTCGAGGAATTTGCCGATACGCAACTGGCCGACGCATTGATCTGGCGTTTGTTTTACCAGATTGTGATCAAGCGGCACGTCTTCGGCGAAACGACTGACGAGTCGATCGTGCAGCAGGCACACGAGGTGCACATTCCCTCGGCGCTGGACTATCTGGAAAGCCAGCTTCCCGCCGATGGCTTCCTATTCGGCGAACTATCGATTGCCGATATCAGCATTGCTTGTTATTTCCGTACGGCGGCGTTCGTGCGCTTTGCGGTGGATGCCCAACGTTGGCCGCGTACGGCCGCCTTTGTGGAGCGCGTTCTGTCACTGGAACCGTTCCGCAAACTCGCACACTTCGAGGATGCTGTGCTGCGCATACCACTCGCAGAACAACGCGCCGCACTGACTGGCGCCGGCGCACCCTTGATGGCGAAATCGCTGAGCAGCGACAGGCCACGCCATGGCCTGCCGCGCAGTTAATCCAGAGGTTTCCGGCTATTGCGCGGTATAGCCGCCGTCGACCAGTAACGTGGTGCCAGTAACAAACGAGGCGTCGTCGCCTGCCAGGAACAGCACCGCACGCGCCACCTCCTCAGGCTTGCCAAGGCGGCCCATCGGGTGAAGCTTGGCTAACGCCTCCTTGGCTTCTGCAGGTGCGTTCTTCAGTAGCGGCGTATCGATATAGCCTGGGCAGATCGCGTTCACGCGAATGCCTCGGCTGGCGTATTCGATACCTAGCGTCTGCGTTAAAAGCTTCACGCCACCTTTGGCCGCCGCGTAGGCCGTTACGCCCGCTTTGCCAACATGGCTGTGGATGGAGCCGCAATTGACGATGACGCCACCGCCCTGTTTCAACATCTGCTCGATGACGTACTTATCGCAGAGATAGACTCCGGTCAGGTTGATGCCAATCGTCCTGCTCCAGGCGTCTTCCGAAAGCTGATCGATCGGCCCGTCGGCGGCGATACCAGCGTTGGCGAAAAGAACATCGACACGTCCAAAACTCGAGACGGTCTGCGCCACCATCCGCTTTACCGCGTCACTATCCGTTACGTCAGTCTTGACGAACAACGCCTTGACGCCGCCCTCTTCCAACGACGATGCAACGGCCTGTCCATGGTCCGAGAAATCGGCGATCACAACGTGCGCTCCCGCTGCCGCAAATGCACGCGCGCTAGCCTCACCGATGCCACTGGCACCACCAGTGACGATCACTACCTTGTCCTTGAATGTCATTGCTTATTCCATGGGTGGTGGGGGAGGGGTGTCAGTGTCTAACAATGCAGACATGCGCAACGTGAATGGCTGCATTGCGGCCGCACGAATGCGCTAAGACTGCTTCGCAATCAGCTCGACCAACCAATCAACGAACACACGCAATCGCGCAGGCATCTGCCGCTGTGCTGCGTGAAGCACACTCACGGGTAATGCCGGAGGTGGCATCGCAGGCAGGATTTCGCATAACTTCCCGCTCGCTAGCGCCTCGGCAATGCGGTAACGCGGAAACTGGGCCATGCCCAGCCCTGCCTCGCAACAACTGAGGTAGGCATCGACGCCACTGACGGTGACAAGCCCCGGCAGATCGATCTCACGGCGGCGACGATTCACCATGAACTCCAGCGGCTCCGCACGACGAGTGGTCGGTGAAGCCCAACGCACCGCCTTGTGGCCTTGCTGGAGAGCCGCGAGCGAATCAGGCCGACCATGCCGACGCACATAATCCGCACTGGCCACGGTGGCCTGCGCGAGCATGGTCACGCGACGACCGATCAGGCCGGAGTCCGGCAACTCCCCAACACGCAGCACGCAATCCACACCCTCATGCAGCAGATTCACGAAGCGATCGCTGGTGCCGATGTCCAGCTCGATCTGCGGAAAGCGCGCGCAGAATTCGGGCAGTGCGGGAATCACCATGAGTCGCGCCATGGTCGCAGGCAGATCGATGCGCAACCGCCCCTTTGGTTGTATCGCGGCCTCTCGAAAATTCGATTCGACCTCATCCATGTCGGCCAGCAAGCGCACGCAATGACCGTAGTAAGCCTCGCCATCGCGCGTGGCGCGCACGCGACGCGTCGTGCGCTGTAGCAGTTGCGCACCCAGCCGTGTCTCCAATCGCTTGATCGCGTGCGTCACGGTGGCGCGTGGCAGGTTCAGATCATCCGCCGCGCCGGTGAAGCTCCCCAGTTCGACGATCCGGGTGAACAACCGCATAGCTTCGAGACGGTCCATGGCTATTGTTGTCACTTTTGAAATAGTGATAACCATTATTCAGTATTTATCGCCGCCGCGCTCTGCCCGAAGATGCACCCACTCCATCCCCCAACCCAACCTCGAGACAGATCATGCAGACACGTGCGCTTGGCAAAAACGGTTTCCAGGTATCCGCCCTCGGCCTCGGCTGCATGGGCATGAGCGATTTCTACGGTCAGCGCGACGACGTTGAGTCGATTGCGACCATCCATCACGCGCTGGAGCGTGGCATCACCCTGCTCGACACCGCTGACATGTATGGCCCCTACATCAATGAGGAATTGGTCGGTAAGGCGATCAAGGGACGGCGCAAGCAGGCCTTTATCGCGACCAAGTTCGGCATCGTGCGCGATGAGAGCGACCCGGTCAGGCGTGGTATCAATGGTCGCCCGGAATATGTGCGCGCCTCCTGCGAGGGCAGCCTGAAGCGGCTGGGCATCGAAACCATCGACCTCTACTACCAGCACCGCGTCGATCCGAACGTACCGATCGAGGAGACCGTGGGTGCGATGGCCGAACTGGTCGCTGCTGGCAAGGTCCGCTACATCGGTATGTCTGAAGCTTCCGCATCAACGATTGAGCGCGCCAGCAAGGTGCATACGATCTCTGCACTGCAGAGTGAGTATTCGCTATGGACACGCGATCTGGAGCACAACGGCGTGCTCGAAACCTGCCGCCGGCTCGGCATCAGCCTAGTCGCCTACTCGCCACTAGGTCGCGGGTTTCTCACTGGCGCGATCACCAAGCCAGAAGATTTCGATGCCGATGACTACCGTCGTAGCAGCCCCCGTTTCCAGGGTGAGAACTTCGCGCGCAATCTCGCACTGGTCGATCAGGTGAAGACGCTGGCCGCCGATCGCGGTTGCTCGCCAGCACAATTGGCGCTGGCCTGGGTACTGGCACAGGGCAAGGATGTATTGGCCATTCCTGGCACCAAGCAGCGTTCGCGGCTGGATGAAAACATCGGCGCACTCGACGTGCAGCTCAGTGCGGCTGATCTGGCTGCGATCGATGCCGTGTTCCCAGCCGATGCTGCCGCTGGTGCGCGCTATGCGCCAGCCAGCATGGCGCATGTCGGCGGTTGATCTTGCAAGGGTGACGCTCTCCGCTCGTAGAGGGCGTCACCAAAACCGCTAAACTTGGCGGTATGAGCACTCCCGAACATTCCCCACTCGGCAAGAACACGATCTACGCCGATCGCTACGACCCCACGTTGCTGTTTCCGATCCCGCGTCAAGGCAAGCGCGATGAAATCGGCGTGAGCGAGCCGTTACCGTTCCATGGCGTGGACATCTGGAATGCCTATGAATTGTCGTGGCTGGATATGCACGGCAAGCCGATGGTGGCGCTCGCCGAATTCCGCGTGCCGGCAACATCGCCGAACATCATCGAATCAAAGTCGTTCAAGCTGTATTTGAACGGCTTCTCGCAAGAGCCGCTGGCGAGCGCCGCTGCGCTTAAGGCACTACTGCAGCAGGATCTCTCCGTCGCTGCGGGTGCACCCATCGACGTGCAATTGCACCCGGCCCGTGCCGTACAACATCTGTTTGCCGACCTGTTAGGCGAATCGGTCGACGCACTGCCGGTAACCATTGACGACTACGGCCCGCCCAAGGCCGACTATTTACATGCTCATGTAGATGCTGCCGCGGTCGAAGAAACGCTGGTCTCGGACCTGTTGCGCTCCAACTGCCCGGTCACCGGCCAGCCTGACTGGGGCAGTGTGCAGATCGCCTATCGCGGCGCCCCGATCGACCGGGAAGGCCTGCTGCGTTACCTGGTCTCGTTCCGTAACCACAACGAGTTCCACGAACAATGCGTGGAGCGCATCTACGTGGACGTATTGCGCCGCTGCAAACCCGAGCGGCTCAGCGTGTATGCACGCTACACCCGACGTGGCGGGCTGGACATCAACCCGTTCCGCAGCAGCGAGCCGGCGACATCTGGCTCGACAGTGCCAAGCAACGCCCGCGGCGTGCGCCAATAGTCAGCTGACCGCATCACACTGATCTAATATTCTTGACCATTCGGTCATCGGCACTTCAGATCGATAGCGCTAGGCTTGGCGATCTGATCCCGCCGCGTCCATGTGGCCGTTCCTTGTCCCTCGTCTACCACGGTATTTCGCCCATGAAACTTTCCGCACGCACCGCCGCCCTGTACAGCGTCACGTTCGCCGGCCTGCTAATGCTCAGCGCCTGCGGCAAGAACGAACCACAGACAGCCACCCCAGCTGCTGCCAGCACCGCACCGGCTCCGGCATCGACTGCTGTTAAGCCGGCAGCGGCATCGACCGCGGCCGCTCCGGCTGCTCCGAGCACGGCCCCGGCCGCTACCAGCACCGCCGCCGCGCCAGCCGCTGCCGCTGCACCAACGGCAGCTCCAGCCGAAGCCTTCAAGGTAGCCACCGTCACGCTGGGTGACACCGTCACTCCGGATCACAAGGTGCGCAAGGCTGTCACCAGCTTCGCGCCGAACCAGAAGACGATCTATGTCTCTGTCGACACCGAAGGCCACACCGACGGCGCTACGCTGAGCGCGAAGTGGAGCTACCTGGAAGGTAAGGCCCAGTTGGTCACCACCACCAGCCAGTCGATTGCTACCGATGGCTCCGACACCACCACGTTCAAGGTGCAGAACCCGAACCTGTGGCCGGAAGGCAAGTACAAGGTGGACATCCTGCTCGA
>JBARCX010000388.1:0-12108 GCA_049794535.1 Rhodanobacter sp. | reverse complement strand
CTGGGCGCGATGGAGATGGCGTCGGTGTAATCGCCAGTCGGCGGCACGTTCTCTTGCAGGTACAGGCCGCTGATGATCGATTGCGGCTGGATGGCCACCGTTGAACCCTGGGTGGGTGCAATATCATTAACCGTATTAACCGTGCTGCTTACCTGGACAGTACCGAGATTCTTTGCATTTTGCGTTTGTGGTGCATCTGCTGAAGTGGTGTCGCTGGGTGTTGCGGTATTGCTTGTCGCCGGAGTCACATCGGCAATCACCGGTGTGGATAAAATGGCAGCCACGCAAAATGCAAGATGAGTGGGCTTGAAACGATTATTTTTTGAATTAAGCCGCGTCATGAGATGTCCGGTAATGTAGTGTTGAACAGGGTTGCAGCGCGAGGCGCCACCCTAGTCATGCAAGATGACATTTTGGTAACAATGATATTAATCGGTGAACTTTTGATAATCGAAAGTAAGTGCGCTAAGCTGGGTCTAATAATGAACTAAGCCAGTCCTAATAATGAGCTAAGCTAAATCTAAGGGTTGAATTATTCGTGCAATAAATGGACTTGTTATTAATAATAAATGACTATTATTTATGATTATTTTTCAGTACGAAATCGTGTAATTCGGGCCGGTCCGCCGCTGGCCGTACCAGCAGGTCGGCGATGAGATGCCTTATGATTCATCGATGCCACGCCGTGATACCTCCAGCGCCCCGGGTCTGTTCGCCGAATCGGAAGAACTCAAACCACTGGCCGAACGCATGCGGCCGCGCAGCCTCGACGAGATCGTTGGGCAGCAGCGGTTGGTTGCTGCGGACAAGCCGCTCCGCCGCGCTCTGGAAGCCGGCCGCGTGCACTCGATGGTGCTATGGGGCCCACCGGGCTGTGGCAAGACCACCCTGGCCTTACTGGTAGCCCGCTACGCAGATGCGGATTTTCGTGCCATCTCAGCGGTAATGTCCGGGTTGCCCGATGTGCGCAAGGCATTGGCCGAGGCCGAGGTTAACTTTGCCCAGGGCAGGCGTACCGTGCTGTTTGTTGATGAGGTACATCGCTTCAACAAGACCCAGCAGGATGCCTTCCTGCCACACATCGAAAAGGGTGTGATCATCTTCGTTGGTGCCACCACCGAAAACCCTTCATTCGAGTTGAATTCCGCGCTGCTGTCGCGCTGCCGCGTGCATGTGCTGGATGCGGTATCCGTAGACGACATTGTCGCTGCGCTGCGCCGCGCGTTGCACGACAGTGAGCGTGGCCTTGGCGAGCTGCAGTTGGACGTATCCGATGAATCGCTGCGTTTGATCGCGCAGGCCGCCGATGGCGATGTACGCCGCGGGCTCACGCTGCTGGAAATCGCCGCTGAGTTGGCCGAGGACCGCCGCATCGATGACGCTACGCTGACCCAGGTGTTAGCCGATCGCACGCGTCGTTTCGACAAGAACGGCGAGCAGTTCTACGACCAGATCTCGGCTTTGCATAAATCAGTGCGCTCGTCCGATCCAGATGCTGCGGTGTATTGGCTGTGCAGGATGCTTGATGGTGGCGTGGACCCGCTGTACTTGGCGCGACGCATGACACGCATGGCGGTGGAGGACGTGGGCTTGGCAGAACCACGCGCATGGCGCATGGCCTTGGATGCCTGGGATACCTACGAGCGATTGGGTAGTCCCGAGGGCGAGCTTGGCCTCGCGCAATTGGCAATCTGGTTGGCCATCGCACCCAAGAGCAATGCCGCCTACATGGCCTACAACCAGGCTCGCGCAGTGATTCGCGATAGCGGCACACTGGAGGTGCCGATGCATCTTCGCAATGCGCCGACCAAGCTGATGAAGGGATTGGGATACGGTCAGGGTTATCAATACGATCACGATGCAGAAGGTGGCGTGGCGCTTGGTCAGCAATGCCTGCCGGATGAACTCGATGGCACCGTATTTTATGAGCCCGTCGAGCGCGGACTGGAATTGCAGCTACGCGAGAAGTTGCTGGCGCTGCGTGCTGCACGTAAGCAGGCGCGCGGTAAGTAATCCTCGCCGCACGTGCCCCTTGCCGGAGGCGCTGGCGAGGACTATAGATGCGCGACAGCAACCATCGATTCGAACTGGGGAGGGCGAATCATGCGTGTACTCGTCGCAGCGATCTTGGGCGGAATCGTTATGTTCCTGTGGGGCGCCGTGGCACATATGGCGCTCGGTCTGGGCAACCCAGGCATCCACCAGCCTATACATGAAGATGCCGTGCTGAGCAGTTTGCACGAAGGGCTGGGTAACGAATCGGGTGTTTATATCCTGCCGTCATTCGATCCCAAGCAGTGGAACGACCCTACGGCCAGGGCGGCTTATGCCCAGAAATCCAAAGCCTCGCCGTATGCGTGGGTGGTGTACCTGCCGCAGGGTGACGATATGACCGATATGAGCCGGCAATTGCCGCGCCAGTGGGCCTCGGACACCTTGGGGGCCCTGGCTTTGGCCTATCTGATGGGGCTGGCGGCGTTTGGTTTTGCCCGGCGCTTGGGCATAGCGTTGGCCGCCGCAATCTTTGCCTGGCTCACCGTGCTGGTGCCGTATTGGACGTGGTATCGCTTTCCATCCGAACTCGCCTGGGCGGCTTTGATCGAGCAGGTCATCGGCTGGTTGCTGGCAGGTGCGGTCATGGCTTGGTGGCTCGGGCGAGCATCGCGAGCGCGGGCTGCATAGCCGGCACATTTGGCCCGACATTGCGACAATTGCGGCCCGGCAGCGATAATCGCGGGCTATTGTCACATCTGGACTTGATCATGCTGGATCCTGCACTGCTGCGTTCGCGCCTGACCGAAACGGCCGCGCGTCTCAAAGAGACTCGCGGCTACACGCTGGATGTGGCCGCCGTGGAGGCGCTGGAAGGTCAGCGTAAGCAGCTTTCCACCGAAACGCAGGAGCTGCAAAACCTGCGTAATACTCGCTCCAAGGCCATCGGCCAAGCCAAAGGCAAGGGCGAGGATGTGGCGCCGCTGATGGCCGAAGTCGCTGGTATCGGCGACAAGCTGAAGGCCAACGAGCAGGCACTGGCCGATGTGCAGGCGAAGCTCGCCGATATCACACTGGGCATCCCCAACATTCCGCATGAGTCCGTGCCGCTGGGCAAGGATGAGAACGACAATCTCGAAATCACCCGTTGGGGTGCGCCGCGTGAATTCGATTTCGCGGTGAAAGATCACGTGGAACTCGGTGAGCGCCATGGCTGGCTCGATGGCGACACCGGTGCCAAGCTCTCCGGCGCACGCTTTACCGTGCTGCGTGGCCAGCTTGCGCGTCTACATCGTGCGCTTGCCCAGTTCATGCTCGATCTGCACACCGGTGAGCACGGCTACCTGGAATGCAACGTGCCGCTCCTGGTCAATGCGGACAGCATGCAAGGCACCGGCCAGCTACCGAAGTTCGAGGATGATCTGTTCGCCACCACGGTAGGCGAGTCCAAGCGTTATCTGATCCCCACTGCTGAAGTGTCGTTGACGAACCTGGTACGCGACACCATCCAGGAAACCAGTGCACTACCGCTACGCCTCACCGCACACACGCCGTGCTTTCGCGCTGAAGCGGGTAGCTACGGTCGTGATGTGAAGGGCATGATCCGCCAGCATCAGTTCGAGAAAGTCGAGATGGTGCAGATCACACGCGCAGGCGACTCCCATGCGCAGCTGGAAGAGATGGTCGGCCACGCGGAAAAGGTTCTGCAGAAGCTAGGCCTGCCGTATCGCAAAGTGCTGCTGTGCGGTGGCGACATGGGTTTCACCGCGGTGAAAACCTACGACCTTGAAGTGTGGTTACCGAGCCAGAACACCTATCGGGAAATTTCAAGCTGCTCCAACTGCGAAGATTTCCAGGCGCGCCGCATGCAGGCTCGTGTGCGTAACCCGGAAACCGGCAAGCCTGAACTTGTGCACACCTTGAACGGCTCGGGTCTTGCCGTGGGCCGTACGTTAATCGCAGTGATGGAGAACAACCAGAACGCTGACGGCTCAATCAACGTGCCCGACGTACTGCGTCCGTATCTCGGTGGGGCGGAGAAAATTGCATGAACACGCCGGTAGCGGCACGCGGCACGTGGGATAAGGTCGAGTACTTCACCAGTTACTTCCTGATGGTTGTGCTGGCGTCGGTCATCGGCACACGTCTCGCTTTCGCCAGCGTGTGGACGCTGCCGGAACTCGATCTCGTATTGAGCGTGATCGCACTGGTGCTGGTGCTGGCCAGTTTCTGGATTGCCCGTAAGCGCCGCAGCTGGCGTTTCTGGATCATCGGCTACGCCACCGCCACGCAATTGCTGCCGATGGTGATCCGTCATCCAGGGATCCTGCTTCCGTTAGTCGGTGCGCTCATCCCCGTACTTATCGCAATTTGGGCGCTGATTACCCTATCGCGCAAAGATACCCATGGACGTCCGCACAGTTCCTGATACGATTGCGCCCCCATACTGTGTTGGCGCGGAAGTAACCTGCGTCAGTCGTTGAAAATTCGGAGAGATGGCCGAGTGGTTTAAGGCAGCAGTCTTGACGCGGAGGCAGGAAGCCGAAGCGAACATCGACGATAGTCGATGGCCCCGAAGGGGCGTAGGGCAGGATGCCCGGAGTCAAACTGCCGTAGCGGCGTGCACAGCACGCCTGTTCGCAGACAAAATTCGGAGAGATGGCCGAGTGGTTTAATGCAGCAGTCTTGAAAACTGCCGTAGGTGTGAGCCTACCGTGGGTTCGAATCCCACTCTCTCCGCCAACGCATGAACATAAGTCCCCGTTTTTACGGGGCTTTCTGTTATGCGGCGTTCTGCGTACCCATGTTTCTAACCATGTCCCGCTCCGCAATGCGGTCTGCGATCCACTTGTCGACCTCGGATTCCACCCAGAGGGACCGCTTGCCGGACTTGATCGGCTTCGGAAACGTGCCAGCGGCAATGCCGGCATAGATCGATGTGCAGCCCAGGCCGACGCGGCGTTCGACTTCAGGGCGCTGGAGTAGGGTCTCACTCACGTCGGCTTGCCTCCCAGCAGGTACTGATCAACCTCGGCTTCTAAATCTTCGCCGGGATGTCCGTGAAACTCGATGGCACTCGCAAACCAAGTGCCTGCATTGCGCAGCTTTCTGAGCAGACTATCTGCTGAAACGAGTCGTGACTCCTGAATGAGAAGGTGCGCTCGGATTGTTTGCCAGTCCTCATCAAACGTGTGCAGCCGACATGCATTGACGTTTTCGATGGCCTCAGCGACGTTCTTCGGTAGCGTCAGAGTATGGATTCCCGATAGCACAAGCCTAAAGTCTGCATCAGACAAGTTGCCGCGTATCCTTTTGCCAGCAATGGCATCCAGGTCGTTACCAATTGCCGTCTGTGCGTCCGCGTCTACGCCGAGGAAATTCCATGCGGCATTCCATCCCCTGCAAAAATCCTTAAAGGCGTTTTCCACGACACTCGACCAATAGGTGCCGTCGGGGTTCCTCTTAAGATCATCAGGCTTCCATGCCCGCTCAAACGCATCACGGTACATTTCAGCACTCATCTCGGCGAATCCTTTTTTGGCTCAACTACTTTGGCGAAAGAGTTATCACGACAGCGTGGACAACGCATGGCGAACTTAAAGCACTTCCATTCGAGCCGTGAGATTGTGTAGCCACATCGATTGCACTTATGCATGGCTTATTACTCCTTCGGCAGTAGCGCGCTCTTTCATGCGTGAGTCTCCGATTCATGGCCCGGGCAGCCTGTTTTGTAGTCGAAGCCTGGGCAGATGGGGCCAGCCGGGATCACCTCATGACCAGCAGCGATGTGATCGAGCAAGATGTCGCGCGTGTCGTCGGCCGACACGCGCCGTCCGTCGGCGTAACGGAACATCAAGCCGAGCTGGCGTTTCGTCATCTTGAGCGCGCCGCGGACATCTAGGCAGCAGTGAATGATCATGACTGCATCACCGGGTAGGTGTTGTGTTCCACGCCATCGAGCTTCCGCCCAGCGCATTTTTTCCCAACTTTGTGCATATAGGATTCAACCCCGTGTCCACTCCAGCAATGAGTGTGATCACTAAGGGTTAAGGGCAGGAGGTATTCGCGGGCATCGGGAACCCATTCGCCCCACTGTTTGAAGAAGAACGGTACGCTGGCTGCGGTGCACTGATCGCGCAGCGAACGCGCCCAGTCAGGATGCATCGGCCTAGCACCCGAGCCCGACTCGCCGCCAGCGACAACCCAACTAATGCGCTGTTCGCCTTTGAAGGGGCTAGCATTGATACTGCTGCTCGTGCCCTCAAAGCACCCCATGGCCTGGTTCCACCACACGCCAAGGTGCTCGAAGAGGTCAATATGACTCAGCAGGGGTTCGCACGACAACCAGCGCACAGCTGCAGGGCATTGCAGCAATAGCGGAATACGTTCTGCAGCGGTGGCTTGATTTTCAACACTGACGCCGAGCCAGACATTTTCGTACGGCCATGCCGGGCCGCAGTTGTCATAACCACCACGGCCGCCGCGGCACGGATTCCAGCCAAGCGCTTTAATGGCCGGCATATCCATAGCCACGTCGCTGATTCGTTCATCTTCGAAACTGCCTTCGTCGTAATCCTTCACCCACTTGAAGAATTCCAGCATGCGTTCTGGGCGTTTGGTAAGCACCTGATAGGTGTGGCGTGTCGTTACGCTCATGACGAAGAAAACGGCAGCGATGTACTCGAACGGCACCGATTCGTGGAATAGATCGCTCATGCTGTTGACGAAGATGCGGCGCGGCTTCACCCAGCGCCATGGCTGGCCAAGCGCTTCCGGTATCAGGCGGACCGTTCCGTTCCACCCTTTCGTCGCGGGGTGAATCAATCCTTCATAGGGCATGCCCGTGCCAGAGAATCGCGCGGCGACCGTTTCTGCATAGCAGTGCTGGCAGCCGGCGGATACGCGGGAACAACCCCGCAGCGGGTTCCATGTGGCATCGGTCCATTCGATGGCGCTGTGATCAGACATGGGAAAGCCCATATCGGTTTCCCTTTTCGAACCGACCATTCGCCTTCATCGTCGCGAGCAGCTGTGCAAGTGCGCTCTCATAGAGATGGCGTACCTCTGGATAGTCATCTTCGACAATGGGCGTCTGGTTCAGCACGCGCAGGCGTTGGGCGAACTCGTTGGCGGCCTCGAACTCATCGCGCTGCAGCTTCATCTTGTCAGTCACCGGCTCTCTCCCTTCACGGCGCGGGTCTTCTCCATCCGCATGGTATGCCGACGCTCGATCTTGCTGCGGTTGGCCAGCATGATTTCTTCCAGTGTCATGCCGAACTGGCTGGCGATCCGGGTCAGATAATGCAGAACATCGCCGAGTTCGAGGCGTAGGTCGCCTTCGATCTCTCGGCCGTCGCGCACGAACTTCTTCAGCAGCTCCTGCACCTCGCCGCACTCGCCGCCCAGGCCGACGGACATGATGAACAGCTCGCGCAGTTGATTTGGCGCGCGCTCGAAACCGAGCCGGTTCCAGTTAAACTCGACCCACTGCTGGTATTTCTCGGCAGTCATCTGCCCGTCTGTCGGCGCCGCATCTTTGCTTGCCATGCGCGCTTGGATCATCCGCCAGACGACTTCGAACTCAGGCCAATCCCGCTCGACCACAACGGTTTCAAGCGGAGGTCGTTGCCTGAAGGCGCGGTATTCGTTGTGGATATAGATCAAGGCAGCAAGCCATTCTTGCTGTTCTTTCGAGAGGCCGACTAGATCCGTGTACTTCAGCACTAGATATCGATCTTCGCGTTCAAATTTGGTCGCAGTCATGATTTCACCTCAATGGATAGCTGGCGCCCTTCAAGCTGGTGGCTGAACCGCCGGCGTATCGTCAGGGTTTCGAGCCACGGCTGGCGCGCGAGGATGCTCTGCTGCAGCTGCCAACTATTCGCATGCCGCATATGTCCCTGGTAACTGGCCCAGCACGATCCAAGCTGCCGCAGTTGTTCTGGTGTCGCTTCAGCCTTGTCGTGGCGAATATGGGCAAGCTTCCAGGCCGCCAGAGCCTCTTGCGCGTGCTTCAGGACGCGTGGCCGCACGCGGACATGGGTAGGGAACACCACATAGCCGAGGAAGTCGCAGCCAGCCTTCAGCGGTCGCAGGCGGATATCTGCTTTGAGCTTCAGGTGCAGCCGCTCGGCAAGGAACTGCTCGATCTGTACCTGCCAGCGTTCCAGCTGCGCGCGATCACGGTGCACCAGCACGAAGTCATCGACGTAGCGCAGATACCGTTCGGCTTTCAGCACATGCTTCACGAACTGGTCGAACGCGTCCATGTAGACGTTGGCAAAGAACTGCGAGGGCAGATTGCCTATCGGCAGCCCGCAATCTGGTGCGGAGTTCTCGAGCCGCTTATGGCGTGGCACCAGAAGAAGGTCAGCGGCGGATTCGAGGTGCAGCACGCCACGCTGCTCGACGTGCTGGGCAAGCAACGCATGCACCACGTGCATGGTCATATCGCTGGCACCGGTGCGCTCCAATCGTTGCTTGAGCAGCGCCCACAAGATGCGGCGATTGATTGAATAGAAGAAGTTGTGGATGTCGAGTTGCAGATACCAGCCACCGCCCTGACCACTGGCAACCTGGCGTATGAACTGACCGAGACGCCGGACCGCTGCATGAGTTCCTTTGCCACGTCGATTGGCATAGCTGTCGTGAATGAAAGTCGGCTCGTAGACCGCTTCCACCATCGGCACAACCAGGTGGTGAACCACCATGTCGCCGAAGCCAGGCGCATGAATTTGCCGCGCCTTGGGCTGCGTGGCGATGAAGCTGGTAGACCGACCGGGATGCCAAGTGCGGGCGTTCAGTGCCTTCTGAATCCCGATCAGGTTTTCCATCCAGCGCAGCTCGAACTTCAGCTGATCGCCGTTCGGCTTTTTCTTTCGACGTGCCGCGCGCATGCAGTCGTAGAGCATGCGCACGCTTATCTCACCCTGACACTCACTGGCCGGCGCCGCGCGCCGCACCGGCCGCGCCCGCAGCTGGTTGTTGGCGTTGTTGTTGTTCACGTTGCCGTTGTTCATGTTGACGTAGAAGAAAGAGCGGGAAGAACCCGCGTCCCCGCGTCCCCGCGCACTTGCGATCCAGCCACGCATCCATTCGGGTAGCAGGGCGTCGTCATCGGTTGGCCTCATGTTGCGAGGCGGCGCGGGTACTCAGTGTCATGGCACGCTGACCAGGCGCGGACGCCTGGCCACTCTGGCCTTTCGGGTGAAAATCACGGTGCCATCCCCCGACCTGTTTGCCGAGTTGGATAGCCGTACGCATCAGAGCTTCGAACTGACCGAAGCTGCTGAACTGTTGAAGACGCTGGCCGAGCTGCAGCCGCTGCTTGAGATCGTCCACCTGGTCAACCAGCTCTGCCAGCAATTCAGCACGCTTCTCTGGCTTGCGCGCCGCGCTATTGGCGGTGGTGAGCACCTTCCAGGCATCGTTAGATAGACTCGTGCCGAAGCCGTAGCGATGCGCACGCGAGAACTTCGAGACAGCTTGCTCAATATCGCGAGCAAGCGTTTCGGCCAAACGCACGGCGGGTGGAAGACTGAAAGTCATGTCAGATGCTTATTGACCAATAACCAAGCACTGACTGGCCGGCGCCGCGCGCCGCACCGGCCGCGCCCGCAGCTGGCTGTAGGCGTAGCTGCTGCTCACGACGCCGAGGTCCATGTCGACGTAGAAGAAAGAGCGGGAAGAACCCGCTTCGTCGAGCGACCAGGCGGTTTGCTGGCGCGTCCAGTACCCGTCCGACTTAGCATCGGGGTACAGGGACGTATCGGCGGCAGGCCCTTCACGGGAATAGTCGACCGAGTGCACTGCCTCCGGAACATCGGGCAATTTCCAGTCGGTGTAACCAGCGTGTGAAAGAGCGCTGGCCAGCTGCATGGCGTCGTCGGGATATAGCCGCACATCAAAGCCAGGTGCGCGCACCGATTCCATCAGGCCGGTGAGGGGATCATAGACCAGCGCATGATCGGTGGAATCTGCTGGAAGATGAATGTGATCGGCGCTGAGTTTTGCGCAGCCCTTGTAGAGCTGGCTCGGGAAGATCACCAAGCCGTCCGGCGTGGTGACTGAGGCTGACACTGGCGTGCCCGCTGCCTGATTCATGGGTGAGACTCCAGAGAGTAGAGTGTGGAAGATGGAGGGCGTGGCGCGCCCTCCAGACAAAGGAACGATCACTGACTGGCCGGCGCCGCGCGCCGCACCGGCCGCGCCCGCAGCTGGCTGTTGGCGTAGCTGAGGCTCACGCTGCCGTAGTTCAAGCTGACGTAGAAGAAAGAGCGGGAAGAACCCGCTTTGCCCTTTGCCCAGGCCGTCTGTGTGGACGTCCAAACGGGGCGCCCAGACGTATTGAAGATCGGCGGAAGGCAGGGCTCGTGCCGTTCCAAGTCGAGGATGGTCAGCTGTTCATAGCGGTTCGGCTGATACCAATCGGTATAGCCACCGAGACGACAGTCCGAACAGGCCTTTGCCGAAGCGTCCCATTCGAGTTCGTCGGTTTCGTCTTTCGACCACATCAGGCCCGTCAACGGGTCGTGGATGATCCCGGTGGCGGCGTCGTATTCGTAGCGGTTGGGGTCGGGGTGCAAGAAGCCCTGCACCTCGCTGGCAACACTCAGCACAGACAGCGGCGCGAACGAAGCCACATCGAACGGCGTAGCCATCGTGATGTAGGCCTTCTGGATGAGTATCTGCGGCTTGGTCATTGCTTTTCCTTGAATGGTTGGCTGCGCCCTGTGCTGGCATTGCCTGGGTAATCGGGAAAGGTTCCCCACGACGCATGCAGCTCGCGCCAGCGGGTTTCATCGGTGCCTACGGCGTTGCGGCTTGCGTATCGGCAGAGTCGGCCGTCCATCCAGATTTCGCGTCGGCCGGTGGAGAGGTTGTCGAAGATGCCGTCGAAGAGATCGGGAGTTCGATACGGCACGACGCGATATCCTCTGTGACATTCAGGACAGCAAGCGGCGCAGGGACGGTTACCGACCATTTGTCCACGCGCTTCTGATCGATCAGCGTGAGCGCGCGAATGGCGCCATGCCCGCTGTCGTACGCCGCTGGCGACTTCTGCCACTTCTTGTGCGGCGCGCCCTTTTGATGGATGCCCTTGCGTCGCCAGGTCTCTTTGGCGGCATACCAGAGCAACGCCGCGCGCATGACCGCGTTTTCCAGCTGCAGCCGGCGCCGGCTCTTGAGGCCGAACATCAGACGCGATCCTTCGGTAGAATGTTGACGCGTCCGGGTAGGGCGACCAGCATGGTACGGCCGTCCACTACGCGCACCCGGGCCACACCGGCACCCGCATTCTCGCGGTGTTGCATTTCGGCAGCGTAACGCGGGCTGTAGCGAGCCATACGCTCTGCCGCACTCGGCTGGTGGCATTGCGACCAAGATGATCGCGGAAAAAAGAAGGCGACAAGTGCGTTCATAGACTCACCACCTGACCGTAGCGTTCTTGAAAAACATGCCCGAGCAGACAGCGCCAGATACCTTCTTCCCTTGTGGATTTGTGGCGGTGAAGCTTGTGGCGAAGGTGTCATCTTCGGAACATGCGAACCACGCATGGCCGGTGACTTCAATGTTCGTGAAGCCTTGGGCCTCCATTGCTTTCTTCGCATCGTTGGTGCTGTAGCAGCCAGCCAAAGCGAGACAGAGGATCAGGATGTATGCGCTCTTTTTCATGCGGCTTGCTCCGTGACAGTGAGTGAATCGGACCCGCCGGCGTCCAGGGGGAGGGAGTCGAGGGAGGCGGCTTTTTTCACCGGCAGATCCAAAACGGTGAACACATCGACCGCGAGTACCTGCAGGTTTGCTGCGTGCGTCAGCTCGATCGCGATCTGTTCGGAAAGGGGAAGTTCGGAGAGCATCAGGCAGCTCATGGGCAATGCCTCAAGCTGTGGCTCATAGCGGTCATGCCACAACGTGAGCACGTCGAGCTCCATGTGCTTCCGTCTGCGGATTCGTACGGCTCTCCATGCCAGTCGTGCTCGCAAGGGCCTCCTGCGCCACAAGCGCAATAGCATGCGTCGCGGTTGTAGGCACCAGCTAACTGCCAACCTTTACCTTGCATTTCTTGTACCCACGCGTCATGTGCATCGTTTCGTACCGCGCGCAGTGCAGAAA
>JBARCX010000387.1:0-15513 GCA_049794535.1 Rhodanobacter sp. | reverse complement strand
ATACGATGCAGTGGTGGTTGAAGGTGCTGGTAGTCCGGCCGAGATCAATCTACGCGAACGTGACATCGCCAACATGGGCTACGCCGAAGCGGTGGATTGTCCGGTGGTGCTGATTGCCGATATCGATCGCGGTGGTGTGTTTGCACATTTGGTAGGTACGTTGGCACTGCTGTCCGAGAGCGAGCGTGCACGCGTGGTCGGCTTCGTCATCAATCGTTTTCGCGGTGACCTTGCATTGCTGCAGCCTGGATTGGATTGGTTAGAACGTGAGACCGGCAAGCCGGTACTTGGTGTGTTGCCATACCTGCATGGCCTGCAGTTGGAGGCGGAGGACGCCTTACCGCGTGACCGGGTAATAAAGCCCGATGCGCGTTTACGTGTCGCGGTGCCGGCGTTGCCGCGCATCAGCAATCACACCGATCTCGATGCGTTGCGCGCGCATCCGCAAGTTGACCTGCATTTTGTCGGTCCGGGGGAGGTGCTACCTGTTTGCGACCTGATTGTGCTGCCGGGCTCCAAGGCGACACGTGCTGATCTGGCATGGTTACGCGCGCAGGGTTGGGATGATGCGATTGCGCGACATCTGCGCTATGGCGGCAAGTTGATCGGCATCTGTGGTGGGCTGCAAATGCTTGGCACCGTAGTGCACGACCCGATAGGTATCGAAGGTGTGCCCGGTTCCAGCATCGGGCTGGGTTGGCTTGATCTGCATACCACACTCGAAGCGGGTAAGCAGTTGCGCAACGTGCGTGGGCGACTTGCATTCGGGCCGGCTGGGGTACGCGGGTACGAGATCCATTGTGGTGTGAGCACGGGTCCGGCACTGGATGCTCCGGTTTGCGTGTTGGATGACGGCCGCAGCGATGGCGCGCAGTCGGCGGATGGTCAGGTACTCGGTACTTATCTGCATGGCCTGTTCGACGAACCATCAGCACTGACGGCATTGCTGCATTGGGCCGGGTTGCGCGATGCGACGCCCGTCGATATGCATGCGTTACGTGAGGCCAGCATCGAGCGGCTCGCCGATGCGGTCGAACAACATCTGGACACTGCGTTGCTTTCGCGGCTACTCGGAGTAGAACCATGCCGACCTTGATTCTTGGTGGCGCCCGTTCCGGCAAGAGCGCATTGGCCGAACAACTTGCGCTTGCGAGTGGTCGAGAGGTCGTCTACGTGGCTACGGCCCAGTCGCGTGATGATGAGATGGCCGAACGCATCGCCCATCATCGTGCACGGCGTCCTGCCGCATGGCGCTCGGTGGAGGAGCCTTTGGCGCTTGCGGCTACGCTGCAGGCTCAGGCACGTGCTGATCGCTGTGTGCTGGTGGATTGCCTCACGCTGTGGCTGAGCAACCTGCTGGGCGAAACGGATCCGTCGTGTTTCGAACGAGAGCGTGCTGCGTTGCTGGAGGTGTTGCCCAGCTTGCCTGGTGAGATCGTGCTGGTTAGCAATGAGGTGGGCCTGGGCATTGTGCCGCTGGGCGAACTGACCCGTCGCTTCGTCGATGAGGCCGGTCGTCTGCATCAGGCTATCGCCGCATCATGTGATCGCGTGCTATTTGTTGCGGCAGGTCTACCACTTGCCCTGAAAGGATCTTTGACATGAGCCATGACTGGCTATCAGCCCCTTGTGCCGAACCCGATGCTGTCAGTGCCGAAACTGCTCGTGCACATCAGGCACAACTGACTAAGCCACCCGGCTCGCTCGGTGCCTTGGAGGCAGTCGCCGTGCGACTGGCCATGTTGCAGAAGACGGTACGACCGAGCGCGGATAACGTGTGGATCAGCGTATTCGCCGGGGATCATGGTGTAGCCGACGAAGGTGTGTCGGCATTTCCACAAGTGGTTACCGGTGAGATGGTGCGCAACTTCGCTGGCGGTGGCGCAGCGATCAGTGTGCTGTCGCGTGCCTTGGGCGCAACTCTGGAAGTGGTGAATCTGGGCACGGTCAATGATCCCGGTGAGATCCCCCATGTGCGTCGCGCGATCATTGCGTCGGCGACGGCCAATTTCTGCAAGCAGCCAGCGATGACTTCGGCGCAGCTCGATGCCGCGCTGGCGGCTGGTGCCGAGAGCGTGCATGCTGCGTGTGCGGCTGGGGCGCAATTATTTATCGGCGGTGAGATGGGCATCGCCAATACCACGTCGGCCACGGCGTTGGTATGTGCGCTGCTTGGCGAGTCGCCGACGGCTTTGGCTGGTGCGGGCACGGGGCTCGATGCGGCGGGCATCGCACACAAGGCTGCAGTGATCGCGCGCGCGCTGGCAAAGCACGCCGGGGCTACCGATGCGCTGGAACAATTGCGCTGCCTGGGTGGTTTTGAGATCGCTGCTTTGGTCGGCGCCTACATTGCTTGCGCGCAAGCTGGCCTGCCGGTGCTGGTGGATGGTTTCATCACCACGGCGGCGGCACTGGCGGCAGTGCGGATTCACCCTGATGTACGTGAGTGGTTGCTGTTCGCACATCGCTCGCACGAGCGTGGCCATGCCCGTCTGCTCGATGCCTTGGTGGCTGAGCCATTGCTTGATCTGGGCCTGCGCCTGGGTGAAGCCAGTGGTGCCGCAACGGCCGTGCCGTTGCTGCGATTGGCCTGCGCGCTGCACAACGGCATGGCGACGTTTGCACAGGCCGGGGTGTCTACGGCATGAGCGTGTGTTTCGACCTATTGCGTCATGGCGATACGGGGCAGCGCAGTTATCGTGGCCAACTCGATGATCCGTTGAGCGAACTCGGCTGGTCGCAGTTGCGTGCTGCTGTAGAGGGGCAGGTATGGGACATGATTGTGTCCTCGACGCTACAGCGTTGCGCCGCTTTCGCGCGCGAGCTGGCTGACGCACGCGGGTTGCCGTTGCACCTCGATGTGCGCTTGGCCGAATACCACTTCGGTGATTGGCAGGGCGTGCCGATTGAGACGTTGGCGGAAGAGCAGGGTGAAGCGCTTGGTGATTTCTGGCGTGATCCGGTGGCTTACCCGCCACCGGGTGCGGAGACATTCGCCGCCTTTCGTGCGCGGCTTTGCGCGGCGCTGGATGATTGGGCGCCCAAAGCGGGCACGCAGCGTGTCCTGGTAGTTACCCACGGCGGCGCGATCCGTTTGTTGCGTTGCTACGCCGAGCAGCGCGATTACGGCGACATGGCGAATATCGATGTGCCGCATGCCTCGCTTCACGCACTGTCGTGGTCGCGACCATCCATACAGGCCCCGCACATGCAGGCCAATGGGTGATGCGCGGTTTGCTGGTCGCGATAGGGTTTCTGACGCGACTGCCCGTACCGCCGCGCGTGTTCGATGACGAACATGCGCAGGCAAATTCACTCGCGTGGTATCCCGCCGTCGGGCTGTTGATTGGCCTCTTGCTGTGCGTATTGAGCTGGCTGCTGCATGGCGTGCCACCGCTGTTGTCAGCGGCATTAGTGTTGGCTGTGTGGGTTGTGCTGACCGGCGCGCTGCATTTGGATGGCTTAGCCGATAGCGCAGATGCTTGGGTGGGCGGGCTGGGTGATCGCGAGCGCACGCTTACGATCATGAAAGATCCGCGCAGCGGCCCGATCGGCGTGGTCGCGCTGGTCCTCGTGCTACTGCTGAAGTTTGCCGCGCTAGCGAGTTTGCCGACGTCAAACAGCTACGCATTGCTATTGGCACCGGTGCTGGCGCGTGCGTCACTGACGGCGCTGTTTCTGGTGATGCCTTATGTGCGCAGCGGTGGCCTTGGTACGAAGTTGGTCGAGGCGCCGCGCAATGCCTGCGTTATAGCGATACTGCTCAGCGCTTTGCTGTGCTTTGTGTTTGGCCTGCACGGTCTATTCGCGCTGATATGTGCCGCGCTGGTGTTCTGGCTATGGCGTCGCGCCTGTATGCATCGACTTGGCGGTTTCACCGGCGATACCGCCGGTGCGCTGGCCGAGATGATCGAAGCTGTGGTGCTGGTAGTCCTGGCGGCCAGTGCGTAAAGCGCCGGCCGCCAGTTCTCAACATCACCAGTGATAGACGGCCTTGGTGTAGTAGTAGCGGCCGTTGAAACCATCCGGCGAGAACTCGGAGTAGGGGATGGTGCCGTGCACGCTGTTCGCGGCGATCACTGTGTTCGGATAGCTGTTGGTCGCGTTGTCGGCACCGAGCGTGAAGGTCCAGTTGTCGATGTCGTAGCTGGCAGCCAGATCCAACACCCACTGCGGACTGAAGGTCTGGTTGAGCAGATAAGTGCTGTTGCTATAGGCGGTGAAGCTGCCATAGCGGGTCAGGTTACCGTTGAAGCTCCAGTGGTCGATCGCGTAGTTCTCGCCAAGGATCAACTTGCTGCGCGGCGTTGAATTGGCGAGCAGACCGTTGATATCGCGATAGCTCACACGCTGTAGTGCGAGCCCCAGGCCATCCAGTTCGGGCGGGTTGGGTGCAACGCTGGTGACCTTGTTGCGGTTGTAGTTGTAGCTCAGCGTGCTGTTGAGCACGCCGCCGTTGCCGAAGGTGGTGCGGTAGTTGGTTAGCAGGTCTGCGCCCTGGGTGCGGGTATTCACCGCGTTGGTGAAGTACTGCGCCGAGCTGAAGGCGATATCGGTAACGCCATTGGCAGCGAGATAATTCACCACCGCGGGCGAATTCAGTCCGCTGAGCGTGCCGGACAGAATGATGCGGTTGTCGATCTGGATCTGGTAGACATCGAAGGTGATGGTCAACGCGTCGAGCGGATTAAGCACCAGGCCCAGCGTGTAGTTGTGCGACTTCTCCGGCTTCAGTGCCTGGGCGCCGAGCAGTTGCGCCACGGAGTTGCTGACCGGCAACAAGCCGGTCTGGTAAACACCGGGTGCTACGCCTGGGCCCGCATTGCTCGGCGTCAGATAGAGCGAACCGATCTGCGAATAATCCTGCTGTGCCAGTGAGGGCGCACGGAAGCCGGTGGAAGCGCTGGCGCGCAGAGCGACGCGGTCGGTGAAGTCGAAGCGTGCAGCCAGCGATCCGGACGTGGTGCTGCCGAAGTCGTTGTAGTCCTCATGGCGCACGGCAGCGGAGGCGCTGAGCTTATCGGTGAGGTTGGTTTCCAGGCTCAGGTATTCGGCCACGTCGCTGCGGCTCCATGATCCAGCGCTGGCCGGGGCGTAACCGCTGAAACCCTGCGCACCGCCGCTCACGCCGGATGTGCCGACGTAATAGGACGACGGGTCACCCGCACTGATGCTGTACGTATCGAGCAGGTATTCGGCACCGAAGGCCACGGTGACCGAATTGGGCAACCAGCTGACGTTGACGTCCTTGGCGATATCGACGTCCAACGCTTGTTGCGCCGAGGACACAATGCCGTCGAAGAAACTGGTCGGCGTGTTGCCGAAATCATGGAGGTAGGCGAGGTTGGCGCTGCTGATCGTATCCAGCGCAACCCGGTTGCCGCCGTAGTTCGCACTGACATCCCAGCGCCAGCCGCCATCGGTCTTGCCACGAAGGCCGGTAACGAGCGATTGATCGGTGCTGTGAGCCTGAAGTAATGGCTGAAAGCCATTGGGGTAAATACTCAGGATCGGAGCGCCGGCGGCGTACTGATAGGGATTGCGATACAGCTCGTCGGAGATCGCGTCGCGCTCGTGATAGCTACCGAACGCGTAAAACTCGATATTCGGCGTGATGTCGTACTGCGCGTTGAGGAACACGCTGTGCTGGCTCACCGTCGGGTCGCCGAACACCTGCTTCACGCCGAGCTGCGGATAGCGCACATCGGCGCCCGCATGGTTCGTCGGATCCTGATGGCCATCATCCACAGTCAGGCGTAGCCAGCCCTTATCGCCACCGAGCGGAATGCCGAAGTTGGCCGATCCTTGCCATTGGTTGCCGCCGCCGCGCTGGTAACGTCCGGCGTCGAGTTCGACTGAGCCGCCATCGGCACCGTGCTTGAGGATGATGTTGATGACGCCGGCGATGGCATCGGAGCCGTACTGGGCCGAGGCGCCGTCGCGCAGCACTTCGATGTGGTCGATCGCGGCGAGCGGAATGGTGTTCAGATCGACGGGGGCGGAGCCGCGGCCAATGCTGCCATCGGTGTTCACCAGTGCGCTGGTATGCCAGCGCTTGCCGTCGACCAGTACGAGCACTTCATCCGGCGCGAGGCCGCGCAATTGCGCTGGGCGCTGCGAATCGGTGGTGTCCGTGGCTGCGGGGCGCGGGAAGTTCAGCGAGGGAATCAGTCGTGCCAATGCCGTGGCAAGCTCGGTTGTGCCCATGCTCTGCAAGGCTTTGGCCGGAATGACGTCGATGGGCGAGAGCGAGCTGGTGTCGGTGCGATTGTCTGCACGAGTACCCGTGACGATCACGGTTTGCAGCTTCTTAGCGTTGTCCTGGGTGGGGGCGGTGGCATCCTGCGCGATGGCTGCAGACGCGGTCAGCGCCAGCAGTAGTGCAATAGAAAGGCGTGTGGGCCTGATGGCGGCGTTGCGCTTGCTCATGGATGATCCCCTACTAGATATTGCTGCGATGCAATAATTTCAGGCTACTGATTTGTTACAGTCGCGTCAACAGCCGTATAGACGTCTATCATTCCATTGATTGGCATATGTATATGCCGCGTGATGATGGCTGACTTCTTAGGGGCCTTTTCAACGTCTCCGTGTAGCTCACTCTGCTTCTGAGCGGGCGCCAGGAGGTGGCGCGGGGTGCAATGCTCGACTGCTTGCACCCCGAAGGCGTGAGCTACGTGCGCAAACAGCTTCCGGCGCGGGCCACGTAAAGATCGTAAACAGGCTCTTACATTGAAATGCGTGCCCACTGACCCATAATGGCGGATTGCTGGTCCGCGTTTGGTCCAGCGTTGGAGAATGGGATGCCTATTTACGAATTCGAATGCAGCAGTTGCGGTCACCGTTTCGATCGACTGCAGAAGCTGTCCGACCCCGACCCGGATACATGCCCGCAATGCGGTGCTCCACAGGTGCAGCGCAAGCTCAGTGCGCCGTCGTTTCGGCTAGCCGGTAGCGGCTGGTACGAAACCGACTTCAAGAAGGATGGCGACAAGAAGCGCAATCTGGCTGGCGATCAGGCCGCGAGCCCGGCACCTGCGGGAGCTGCGGCAAGTGCTCCCGCGAGTACGGATAAGCCGGCAACGAGCAGTCCATCGCCCGCACCCGCACCCGCGCCATCATCATCCGATTAATATCTGGACTTCGCGGCGACCACGGGTGCCGGGCCATGTATTTTTCGAGCACCGCCCTGTTTTCGCCACGCCACATGTTCATCGGGCGTGGACAGGCGGTTAGGTAGGTTGTGGAGTAAGGCTGAACGCGAATCGACTATGCACAATTTCTTGCTTATAAATCGCAAGATATTCAATCGTCGTTGGGGAAGCCTTCGCTAGCGTGATGTCACCTCACCACCAACACAGGATGACGATGCGATGATCGCGATAGGCAGGATTTCCTTTTTGACGGCCTTTGCGGCGGTCGTCGGTTTCGGTGTGGCAGTGCCAGCCGCCCAGGCGCAGTACAACCAGGGGCGTCCAGGCCCGGTTTATTGCGCCAGCAACGACAATCGAGGGGCGCGCTGCCAGACATCGTGGCGAGACTCCGAACTGTCTCAGCAGCTGTCCAACGCGCGCTGCATCGAGGGGCAAACCTGGGGCTCCGACCGTGGTTCGGTGTGGGTCAAAAACGGTTGCCGCGGCAATTTCGTCGAGGCGCGACGCGGCTGGGGTGGTGGCGGGCGACCGGGCCCGGGCAGTCAATCCAATGTGCGCTGCGAAAGCAGCGGCAATCGTCAACAGTTTTGCCCAGTCGGTATAGGCCGGGGTGGTGTGCAATTGGTGCGCCAAATTTCGGGTGCTAGTTGTCAACAGGGTCGCACCTGGGGTTGGAACCCCAATGGCATCTGGGTCGATCGCGGCTGCCGCGCCGATTTCAGGGTTGATCGCCGCTAACTGAGCATGCGTAGTTATGAGGCGGCCGGTATGGGCCCTCGAGGCTTGCAGGCCGCTGTACCGGTGATGCGCAGTGTTAAGATTCCCGGCCTTTCCATGTCTTTGCCGCCCAAGCGGCCCGGAGTTTCAAGCGCATGCGCACGCATTTCTGCGGTCTTATCGACGAATCACTGGTCGGCCAGACCGTTACCTTGTGCGGCTGGGTCAACACCCTTCGCCTGCAAAGCCACGTCGCCTTTGTCGACTTGCGCGACCATGAGGGCATTGCGCAGATTGTGGTGGAACGCGAGAACGCCGATGCGTTTGCAGTGGCCGGCGAGATTGGCAACGAGTACTGCCTGCGTGTGACCGGTACCATCCGTAAGCGCCTGTCGGTAAACGACAAGCTCAAGACCGGTACGGTCGAGCTGGTGGCAGACAAGGTCGAGATTCTCAACGCCGCGAAGGATCTCCCGTTCGCGCTGCACGAGCATCCGAACGACGACATGCGGATGACCTACCGCTACTTGGACCTGCGTCGTCCCGAGATGCAGCAGATGCTGCGCAAGCGCACCAAGCTGGTGCAGACGCTGCGCCGCTATCTCGATGCGCGCGGTTTCCAGGATATCGAGACGCCGATCCTCACCAAGGCCACGCCGGAAGGTGCACGTGATTACCTGGTGCCCAGCCGTGTGCATCCGGGTCAGTTCTACGCGTTGCCGCAGTCCCCGCAGTTGTTCAAGCAGATCCTGATGATGGCCGGTTTCGACCGCTACTATCAGATTGCTCGCTGCTTCCGTGACGAAGACCTGCGCGCCGATCGCCAGCCGGAATTCACTCAGCTCGACCTTGAGTTCGCCTTTGTCGAAGAAAAGGACGTGCAGGACTTCGTGGAGGAGCTGATCCGCCACGTGTTCAAGGAAGTGCAGGGCGTTGAGCTGGATGCCACCTTCCCGCGCATGACTTGGGCCGAGGCGATGCGTCGTTTCGGTTCGGACAAGCCGGACCTGCGCATCGCGCTGGAGCTGGTGGATATCGCCGAGGCGGTCAAGCACGTCGAATTCAAGGTGTTTGCCGAGCCGGCCAATGATCCGGCCGGTCGCGTTGCCGCATTGCGCCTACCGGGCGGTAGCACGCTGAGCCGCAAGGAAATCGACCAGCTGACCGAATACGTTGCCAAGTACGGCGCGAAGGGTCTGGCTTGGCTACGTATCGATGATCTGGCGAAGGGCCGGGAAGGCATCAATTCACCCGTGGCGAAATTCCTCGACGATGCCGCGCTGGAAGGCATCCTCAAGGAAACAGGGGCACAGACCGGCGACATGCTGTTCTTTGGCGCCGGCAGCTGGAAGGCGGTCACGGACTTCATGGGCGCGCTGCGCTTGAAGGTCGGTAAGGATCGCGGCCTGATCGACAACAGCTGGAAGCCGTTGTGGGTTACCGATTTCCCGATGTTCGAATACGACGCGGAAGAGCAGCGCTACGTGGCCCTGCATCATCCCTTCACGGCACCGAAGATCGATGACGTGGCCGACCTGCGCGCGCATGCCGCGACGTCGGTGAGTCGTGGTTACGACATGGTGCTCAACGGCAACGAGATCGGCGGTGGTTCGATCCGTATCCATCGGCCGGAGATGCAGAGCGCAGTGTTCGAGTTGCTCGGTATCGGTGCGGAAGAGGCCGAGGCCAAGTTCGGCTTCCTGCTCAAGGCGCTGAAGTTCGGCGCGCCGCCGCATGGTGGCCTTGCCTTCGGCATCGATCGTATTGCCGCGCTGATGGCGGGTACCGAGTCGATCCGCGACGTGATCGCCTTCCCCAAGACCACCAGCGCGCAGTGCCTGATGACCGATGCACCCTCGCCGGTCGGTGACGCACAGTTGAAGGAGCTTCACGTGCGCGTCGCGACGACCGAAGGCTCCAGCTAATCCATCCTCTCGACGCGCATTCTGCCGTGCAGCCATGACCGATCATGTGATTCTGTTGCACGGCTTGTGGATGCGCGGCTTCGCGCTGACCGTGCTGCATCGGCGCTTGATGGAAGTCGAGCTGCAGGTGCACCGTTTCGACTATATGAGTGTGGCGGCACGGCAAGAGCGGATCCTGACGCGGTTGCAGACGCAGATGAATGAGTTGGCGGCCGACGGCGGCGCCGTGCACCTGGTGGGGCACAGCCTCGGCGGGCTGCTTGCGCTAAGCATCTGTGCCGGCAATGACGCGTTGCCGCCAGGGCGCATTGTTTGTCTTGGCTCGCCACTCAAAGGCAGTGCTGCGGCAAGGCGTTTTGCCGGACTTGGTCGGGGTGGCGAAGTGTTGCTGGGCTATAACCGTGAGCTGCTGGAGCGTGGCTTCGAGCATTGGGATGGCCCGCGCGAACTCGGCGTGATCGCTGGTCGCATGCCGCTTGGGCTAGCGGCTGTGCTGGGTCAGTTCGAGGGCGAACATGACGGTACGGTGGCAGTGGAGGAAACCCGCTTGCCAGGCATGGCCGGGCATTGCGTGGTCGAGGCCAATCACACGGGGCTACTGTTTTCGCATGAGGTAGCACGGCAGGTAACACAGTTTCTGCATCATGGGTATTTCGATTCGTAGGGCGGGTCCAAGAGCCTGTCCTCACAGTCCGGTTGCCGGCTCGCGCGCCGGATGAAGTAAAATCACCCGCTTGTCCACTCGCCAGTAGCAGGAATCGTCATGGGTAGAGGCCCGTCCATCGAAGGCCGCAAGAACGCCGAAGACGCCAAGCGCGCCAAGGTGTTCACCAAGCTGATCCGTGAAATCACCGTCGCTACGCGCTCGGGATTGGCTGATCCCGCTGCCAATCCGCGCCTGCGTGCGGCAGTGGACAAGGCGCTGTCGGCGAACATGACCAAGGACACCATCGAGCGTGCGATCAAGCGCGGCTCGGGTGCCGATGGCGGCGCAAAGATGGAAGAGCTGCGTTACGAGGGCTATGGCCCGGCCGGTATCGCGCTGATCATCGAATGCTTCACCGACAACCCCGTACGTACCGTGGCTGATGTGCGCCACGCATTGACCAAGCACGGCGGAAATCTCGGTACCAGTGGATCGGTGGCGTTCCAGTTCAGCCACTGCGGCGAGCTGGTGTTCGCCACTGGCGGCCATGCGGATGCCGAGGAGAAGGTGCTGGAAGCCGCGCTGGATGCTGGTGCCGACGATGTGATCAACGAGAATGGCGAAAGCACCGTGGTGTGCCCGCCAGAGAGTTTCGAGGCCGTGCAGCAGGCCTTGATCAGTGCGGGGCTGAATGCACTGCATGCGGGCGTGGGCATGCGACCGAACAATCGTGTGGCGGTGCCCGAAGAAGCGTTGGAGCCGTTTCACGATTTGATCGAGAAGCTCGACGCACTGGATGACGTGAGCGAGGTTTTCCACAACGCCGCGTTGCCCGCCGAGACGGCTGGGTAAACCAGGCGCTTACGCGCTTGGCCCGACCGCATCTCTGATATTTCTGATGACCCGCATTATCGGCATCGACCCGGGCAGCCAGCGCACTGGCGTTGGCATCATCGACGTGGATGGTGTCGGCAAGCTCACGCATGTATTCCATGGCGCATTGGTGGTGGCTGGCGAGGCCACCTTTCCGTTGCGCCTGAAACGCATTTTTGATGAGTTAAATGACATCATCGCCGCGCATCATCCGACCGAGTGCGGTATCGAGCGCGTGTTTATGGCGCGCAATGCCGATTCGGCCTTGAAGCTGGGGCAGGCGAGGGGTGCCGCGATCTGCGCGGTGGTAAGCCAGGGGATCGCAGTGCACGAGTATGCAGCGACAGAAGTAAAGCAGTCTGTGGTCGGTAGCGGCCGCGGCGACAAGACTCAGGTACAACATATGATCGGCATTTTGCTCGGCCTCAAGGGGCCCATGCAGGCTGATGCTGCCGATGCGCTGGCTATTGCAGTGACGCATGCGCATACGCGCGCCAGCCTTGAACGCGTAGGTATTCCGAGGACCGCATGGAGGCGTCGTCGATGATTGGTCGTTTACGTGGCACGTTGGTGTCGAAGCAGCCGCCGTGGCTGTTAGTGGAGGTGGGTGGGGTCGGCTACGAGCTAGAGGCGCCGATGTCCACCATCTACGATTTACCGGGGATCGGCAAAGAGGTCATTTTGCTTACCCATCATGCTGTGCGAGATGACGGTGTGGCGTTGTATGGCTTCCTGCTTGAGGCCGAGCGTGCGTTGTTTCGCAACCTGCTCAAGGTCAGTGGAATCGGGGCGAAGATCGCATTGGCCGTTTTATCCGGTGTCTCCACCCAGGATTTCGCACGCTTGGTACATGCTGGCGACGTTGTCGCGTTGACCAAGATTCCCGGCATCGGCAAGAAGACGGCCGAACGTATCGTGGTCGAGCTGCGTGATCGTCTGGACGGTCTGGCGATGAGTCTGCCGGGCAGTGTGTCTACGGCGGGTGCGCCACTCGATTCAGCTGGCGAAGCCAGCGTGGCGTTACAGCAGCTCGGCTATAAACCGGCCGAAGTTACGCGGTTGGTGCAGAAGGTTGCCGCTGATGGCGACAGCGCCGAAACCATCATCCGCAAGGCGCTGCGCGCCGCGCTCGGAGGTTGAACCAGTGAGTCAGCAAAATATGTCTGGAATGAGTGATGCCGAAACCAAGCGACGCTTGGCGACGCTTGCGGTGGGCGCCATCGGTGTGGTCTATGGCGATATCGGCACCAGTCCGCTGTATACCCTGTCGACGACGCTAAGCCACGACGGTATGCGGCCCACGCCCGAGAGCATCTATGGCGTGCTTTCGCTGATCTTCTGGGCGCAGATCCTGGTGGTGTCGTTGAAGTATGTTGTCTTCATCATGCGCGCCGACAACAAGGGCGAGGGCGGCATCATGGCGCTGCTGGCGCTAGCCTTGCGCAGTGTGAAGGGTAATTCCCGACAGCGCTGGTTGCTGGCCATCATCGGTATTTTTGGCGCTTCGCTGTTCTATGGCGATGGTGTGATTACACCGGCTATTTCGGTGTTGTCGGCAGTGGAAGGTGTGAAGGTTGCCGCGCCTGGGCTGTCGCATTGGGTGGTGCCGGTAACGGCGGTGATCCTGTTCTTACTATTTGCTTTCCAGCGTCATGGCACGGAGCGAGTGGGTCGGGTGTTCGGACCGATCATGCTGGTGTGGTTCGTGGTAATCGCCCTATTGGGCGTGCGCATGATTGTGATTAATCCGCATGTATTGGCAGCGGTCAATCCTTGGTATGGCGTGCGCTTTTTCTTCACTCACGGTTTCCAGGCATTCATTGCCTTGGGTGGCGTGGTGTTGGCGCTGACGGGTGCTGAAGCGCTGTATGCCGATATGGGCCACTTTGGCAAAAAGCCAATTCGCATGGCGTGGTTTAGCTTCGTGTTGCCAGCGCTGTTGCTGAACTACTTCGGGCAGGGTGCGCTGTTACTGCACGACCCTTCGGCGATCGATAGTCCGTTCTACAAGCTGGTGCCGGGAGTGCTGCTCTATCCGATGATCGGTCTGGCGACAGTGGCCACGGTCATCGCTTCGCAGGCGGTGATTTCCGGCGCGTTCTCGATGACCCGCGAAGCGATGTCGCTGGGCTATTCGATGCGTATGCCGGTGGTGCACACCTCGCGCGAGATGTCCGGGCAGATCTTTGTGCCTTGGGTTAACGCATTCCTGTTGGTGATGGTGCTACTGGCGGTGGTGGGCTTCCGCAGTTCGGATAGTTTGAGCGCGGCCTACGGCATTGCGGTGACCGGCACCATGACCATTACCACGATCCTGGCCTTGATCGTGGCGCGTCACCAATGGAACTGGCACCCGGTTGCCGTGGCAGCGGCAGGTGTGCTGTTCCTCACCATCGATCTGTCGTTCTTCAGTGCCAACCTGATCAAGGTTGAATATGGCGGCTGGTTCCCGCTGGTGCTGGGCGTGGCTGTGTTTATCGTGATGACCACCTGGCGTCGCGGACGCGAGCTGGTGGTGCGCGAGATCAAGCAGGGTGGCTTGGCGTTGATGCCATTCATCGAAAACATCGCTGAGCATCCGCCGCTACGCGTGCCTGGTTCGGCAGTGTTCCTCACAGCGAACCAGAACGCCGTGCCACACGCTCTGCTGCACAACCTCAAGCACAACAAAGTGCTGCATGAGCGCAACGTGCTGCTGACAGTGGAGATACTGGAGACGCCGGTGGCTGAGGCCGAGGAGCGCATCCATATCGTGCCATTCGGTGGTGAGTTCTACGGCTTGGAGTTGCGCTTCGGTTTTGCGGAAGATCCGAACATTCCGCTGGCACTCACACAATGCGCACGCTCTGGCATGCCGTTCGACATGATGGACACCACGTTCTTCTTGTCGCGCGAAAATATTGTTGCCGATAAGCGCCGGCCAGGCATGGCGCTGTGGCGCGACAAGTTGTTTGCCTTCATGGCACGCAACGCTTTGCCGGCTACTGCGTTTTTCCAGATTCCTGGCAATCGGTTGATTGAGCTGGGTGCCCAGGTGGAGATCTGAGATCGAGTGATGAGTTGAGAGGAGTGAGAAACGAGTAGGGTCTTGCCGTGCTGCAGCGCCGGCTACTGTTTCTCACTCCTATTGACTCATTTCTAGCTTCATAATGCCCACATGACCGAACACCGCATCATCACCGCTGCTGCCCAGCTCGACGACGAAGCGCTCGAGGCCACCATTCGTCCTAAGCGGCTGAGTGAGTATCTCGGCCAGTCGGCAGTGCGCGAGCAATTGTCGATCTACATCGAGGCGGCGAAGAGACGCGGCGGTGCGCTTGATCATGTGTTGATCTTCGGGCCGCCCGGATTGGGCAAGACCACGCTCAGTCATGTGATCGCCAATGAGCTGGGCGTCAAGTTGCGTTCCACCTCGGGGCCGGTGTTGGAGCGGGCAGGGGATCTGGCCGCGCTGTTGACCAATCTCGAGCCGAACGATGTGCTGTTCGTCGATGAGATCCATCGCCTGTCGCCAGTTGTCGAGGAAGTGCTCTATCCGGCGATGGAGGACTTCCAGATCGACATCATGATTGGCGAAGGCCCTGCCGCACGCTCGATCAAACTTGATCTGCCACCGTTTACCCTGATCGGTGCCACCACGCGCGCAGGCATGCTCACGGCGCCATTGCGTGACCGTTTTGGCATCGTGCAGCGTCTGGAATTTTATTCGCCCGAAGAGCTGACAGCGATCGTGCGCCGTGCCGCGCGTATTCTAGGTATTGCCTGCGAGTTGGATGGCGCACAGGAGATCGCACGTCGCTCGCGCGGTACGCCACGCATCGCGAACCGATTGCTACGACGGGTGCGCGATTACGCCGAGGTGCGTGCCGACGGCCAGATCACCCGTGCCGCTGCTCGGGCTGCGATGGACATGCTGAAGGTCGATGCCGAAGGTTTTGACGAGCTGGATCGTCGCCTGCTCACCGTCATTATCGAGAACTTCGACGGTGGCCCCGTAGGGGTGGAGTCGCTGGCTGCGGCGCTGAGCGAGGATCGCGGCACGCTGGAGGATGTGGTCGAGCCGTACCTGATTCAGCAGGGTTACTTGGTACGCACCGCGCGCGGTCGTATGGCCAGCGCCAAGGGCTGGCGTCATCTGGGCCTGACCCCGCCGCCACGTCAGCCGCAGCCGGCCGATTTGTTTACGACGGACCTAAGC
>JBARCX010000386.1:0-2750 GCA_049794535.1 Rhodanobacter sp. | reverse complement strand
CAATGACCGGTGATTAACCGCCGGTCGGCCAAGCGTTAACCAGGTTGGTCGCATTCACCGAACCGATACCGGTGGCGAAGTCCCAACCCGTGCCTGTCTTATAGGCCGGGTCATAAGCCGACGTGGAAGTCGACAGCACACCGTACGTGCCCGAGGGCTTGTAGCAGCTATGCGAGCCGGTGCAATTCACGTCCATATCGCCCTGCGTGACGTCATAGAAAATGCAGGTGCTGCCAACCGCATTGCCATTGCTGGAATTGCAGGAGGTGCTGCCGCTCGTACCATACTCAGTAGCCGCCAGTGCGTAGTACTCCGGTGCCGGGTTACCCGTGCTGGAACCGATCTTCTGGTTAACCAGCGACTGGATCGCCGCCATGATCGGCGAAGCAAACGAGGTACCACCTGCACCCGCCCAACCGCTCGGTGCACCCGTGCATGCGACACCTTCACCCTTGGTATTGCTATAGCAGTACACGTAGTAGTGACCCCACACGCCATTGGCTGCGAACAGCGATACGTCCGGAATATCACGCACACCGTCAGCCGGGTTGCCTAGGAAGCCCGACTGCCACGACGGCTTGGCCGTACCTTTGCAGGTACCGCTAACGACACCGCTGGTGCTGGCCTTGCCCGTAGCGCAACCACTCGGACCACCACTCCCCGACGCTGTCGTCAGGTAATCCGCCTTGCCCGTACTGCTGTTGCAGAAGCCACTGGTGCCGTAAGGCGTGCTGTAACCACTCTTGCCGCTAATCAACTCACTGGCGCACGAATCGTTCCACGGAATTTCCGGAATGTAGGACAGCGCGGAGCCGTCGGTCGAACCGTTGGTGGAACTCCAATAGGTGCTATTGGTACCGGCATAGGTATCGCCGAAGTCTGTACCGCCCACAGCGACGTTATATGGCGTCGAAGCGAAACCACTCACACCGATACCATGCGAGGCATTGCTCTCATCCGCATCGCAGCTGGCCGCACCTTCGTCACCCGCAGAGACGAACACCGAGACACCTTCTGAAGCGGCCTGCTCATAGGTCGAGACATAAGCCGCATTCGCAGTAGCACCATTCTCGGCCTCACACTCGCCGTAACTCATACTCATGATCGCAGGCGGTGAACCCGCATTGACCAGGTTCTCCACCGCAATCAGGCCACCAAAGGTGGTGGAAGTATCGGCGCAGGATGCCAGCTCAAGCGTGGCGCCTGGCGCAGCCGCACCAGCCCACTCCACATCCAACTCAGCCTCACCATCGTTGCCAGTGACATCGCCCGGGTTGGTGCAGCTACTCGGGTGCACCTGGCTGAAGGTGGCCGTCGGCAAACCGAAGGTCGAGCGGAAGGTCGTGATATCAGCCGTCGAGTACACATTGGTGTCTTCGATCAACACGATGGTCTGACCCGCTCCGTTGATGCCCTCATTGAGTAGCGGGGTGATGTTGTAGATCTTCTGCAGATCGGCAGGCACCACCGCTTGATAGGTGCTGCTGCCACTGGTGAAGGTGTAGTCGACGTGTTGCTTGTAGTTGGTGTGCGGGCGGAAGTCATTCAGCGATACCACACCCTTGACCACTGATGCGAAGGCCGCCGGAATCTGCGGATCGCTCATGTTGGCAATATGGCTGTTGCCATTCACGCTGAGGTGATGCACCTCAGTGTTGAAGGCCTGACGCACCTGGCCCGCATTACCGGAGAAGTCGATCATCGTGCCGCCGTCATACACCTTGTTGACGGTGAAACCATGCGATGTCAGCCATCCGGTGATGGCGCTGATGTCGATCTGCGACACGCCATACTGCGCGCCGAATTCTTCGGCGGTGAGCCACTTGTGGTAGTTCGGCGAGCCGACCGTCTGCTGCTCCTTCATGAACGCCTGAAGAGCTTGCTCGCGGTCCGCCGGACGTTGCAGCAACAGCTGCATGTGGTCCAACGCCATGCCATCGTCCACCCGGCCACGATCATTAGCGGCGTTGGCAGAGGACGGGACATTGCCCGGAATGGTTACACGATCATTGTCGTTAGCTGGATGGGTAATAAGCGGACTGGATAACAGCCCAATCGTTCCGGCATTGGCATTAGCGGCAAAACATGCCCCTACGCCTAAAGCAAGAAGCGTCAAAACCCTTTGGGTATTTTTGCTGTTGGTACGTGTTGCCTTGAATCTCACGGTGACTCCTCCCCGAGTACTTCGAAATAGGCGTCCGTGGCCCCTTATAATCCGCACGAATTAACCGTAGCGACATGGGGAACACAAGATCACCAGCGCAAGAAATTAACGCACTAACTACGACCTCCTCCCTTGAGCCAACCACTCCCCCATCACGGCAAAGCACCCCGCAGTGGTTGGCTACACACGATTTACACGCACATTTCACTGATTCTTCAAGAATCAGCGGGTGTCATTTAACAAGGGGACTCATAGGCAAAAATATGATGCACGTCACACTTTAATGCCAACTTGTGTAAAGCATTAATATGCGTTTGAAACGCAAATTAATGTCTTTTGGCGCATCGAATTTGATATTCAAAGCCTCGACTACCGACACAAACCCGAGCCATTGCAACGCTATATAAATCACTGGATCGGTATTTATTCTGATTAAGCAAACAATTATCCATAACCAAATTCATTAAGATCGATCCATTGCGAAGGAACTTGCAATAATCGATTTTCAAAACCCACTCCAGCCGCGTCATTTCGCCACATATTGAGCACATGCAGCGGGCATCAGAAAGTCGAACCCTGCCAATAA
>JBARCX010000385.1:0-12442 GCA_049794535.1 Rhodanobacter sp. | reverse complement strand
ATGCGGAGAGGACTTAAAGCGGTCCTGGCCGACGTCGAGATGTTTAATCCTGCGAGTCGATATCACAGCACCCCCTACGCCTTAAGCCCTCTTCGTTTCGGCGCGTTGCGGTATAGCGGCTGCGTATGACCGTAGAACGCGCCCTATCTATCTGGCGCCGCCCTGCAGGCTCGTATCCCACATATCGCTATGAGCTTATAAGGCCATTTCTTTGGGTTACGTTTCTTTGGGCCAGCAAAGACAAGGTGACTCGGGCCCCGGCAGGGGTTCGAAAGCCCGCCGCAGGCGAGCAACCTAGCGATATCTCGACAACCAGACGATATCGCCACTGGGTCCCTGCCTACGCAGGGACGACGAGCGAGAAGCGCCAGCGCAGGCGTCGATCGGCAGGATGTCAAAAGCCCGCCGTCCCACGGGGACTTCCTTCGGCCGCAGCGAACAACCTGGCGATAACGCGACAACCGAGCGACAACGCCACTGGGCCCCTGCCTACGCAGGGGCGACGAGCGAGATAGCTGCGCCATGGCGAGAGCATCCACTACGTGCCGTCGTGACCTGCCCATCAAAACCTCGAAAGAACTAACTCTAAAGCCAAGGCCTCCGCGGCCGATAAGCCATGCAACGACAACGCTGAGCGCAGCGGAGCAGGCATGGCAGGCAAGGGCGAAAAGGCAAAACGCGGACCCGATTCGATACGAGTCGAGTTGCCCGAGGACTGTCGCATGGCTGCGCTGCCAGAGCTGCGCACCCAATTGCTGGCCGCGGTAGATCACCCCACCTGCTTGCTTGATGGCAGCGCCGTGGCGCGCATCGACACCGCCGCGTTGCAAATGCTGGCGGCGTTTCGGCGTGACGCGATCAGCGGCGGACGTGAGATCAACTGGGGTGGCACGAGCGACGTCATGTGCGAAGCGGCTGCACTACTCGGATTGACACAAACATTGGAACTGCCGGCAGCGATGTCGGCCTGAACTGAGGTGCAAGATGGCAAAGATTCTGGCAGTGGACGATTCGGCATCGATGCGTGGCATGGTGGCTTTCACCTTGCGCGGTGCTGGGCATGATGTGAGTGAGGCAGAGAACGGCCAGCTGGCGGTTGATGCAGCGCGTGCTGCGCGTTTCGACCTGGTGCTGGCGGACGTCAACATGCCGGTGATGGATGGCCTGAGCATGGTGCGCGAGCTGCGCACGATGGCCGAATACAAAGGCGTGCCGATCCTGATGCTGACCACCGAGTCGCACACGGACAAGAAGATGGAAGGCAAGGCGGCGGGTGCAACGGGCTGGCTGGTCAAGCCGTTCGATCCGGAGCAGTTGCTGGCCACCGTCAAGCGCGTGCTCGGCTGAGTACGGAGTAGAAACCATGAGTACGGTCAGCCTGGCGCAGTTCCATCAGACCTTTTTCGACGAAAGCCAGGAAGGGCTCGATACGATGGAGGCGGCGCTGCTGGCGTTGGACGAAGGGGCCGACACGGAGTTGGTGCATGGCATCTTTCGTGCGGCGCATTCGATCAAGGGCGGTGCGGCCACCTTCGGTTTTCCGGAGATGGCGGCCTTCACCCACGAAGCAGAATCGTTGTTGGATGAGCTGCGCGATGGCCGCCGTGCCATCGACAGTGCCATCGTCGAGCTATTGCTGCGCACCGTAGATTGTCTGCGCGGCATGTTTGCCCGAGCTCAGGCCGGTGAGCCGTTGAGCGATGCGGTAGCCGAGACATTGCGTGCTGAGCTGGCTGCCGTGATGGGCCGTGATGTACCCGTTGCAGGAACATTGGCGCGACGCAGTGGAGATTTGGTCGGGGCGTGGGTGATCCATTTCCGCCCACATCCCACCATGCTGGCCGGTGGTAACGACCCGTTGCGGATGATCCGTGAACTGGCTGATCTGGGTGAACTCAAGGTCAGCGCGGAACTGGACAAACTACCCGTGTTTACGGCGCTGGATCCCTCGGAATGCCATATCGGCTGGACGATCGAATTACGCGGCGCGGTAAAGCGTGAAGCGATCGCTGCGGTATTCGATTGGGTCGAGGGTGAGTGCGATCTGACGATCGAGCCGTTGCAGGCGACCCCGGTAGCGTCAGTGCCTGTCGTATCGACAGAGGCCGTAGCGCCGGTTGCGGCAGCGCCTGCGGCATCGACGACTTCTCGTACCGCGCGCGACAGCTCTACCGAATCCAGTTCGGTGCGTGTGGGCATCGACAAGATCGATGGCCTGATCGACCTGGTCGGTGAGTTGGTAATCACCCAGTCGATGCTCGATCAGTTCGAGCAATTCGAGCGTGAGGATTTCGATGCGGCGCGATTGGAGCTGCTACGGCATGGGCTTGCACAATTAGCACGGCACACCCGGCTGTTGCAGGAAAGCGTGATGGGCATTCGCATGCTGCCCATCGGCGCAGTGTTCAGCCGCTTCCCGCGCATGGTGCGCGACCTCAGCCAGAAGCTCGGCAAGCAGGTGAAGCTGGAGCTGATTGGCGAGCAGACCGAGCTGGACAAGACGGTGATGGAAAAGATTGGCGATCCGCTGGTGCACTTGGTGCGCAATGCGATCGACCACGGTCTGGAAATACCGGAGCGCCGTCGCGCCGCAGGTAAGGGCGACATCGGCACGCTGCGTCTGGAGGCTTCGCATCGTGGTGGCTCCATCGTGGTGGAGATCAGTGACGATGGCGCGGGCTTGAATCGCGATGCGATTGTGGCCAAGGCGATGCAGCGTGGGCTGATCACGTCGGGCGATCAGCTGAGCGACGAAGCGGTTGCCGAATTGATTTTCCAGCCGGGCTTCTCCACGGCCACAGTGACTACGGATTTGTCGGGCCGCGGTGTCGGCATGGATGTGGTTCGCCGCAACGTGGTCGATCTCGGTGGCAGCGTGGGCATCCGCAGCGTAGCGGGCAAGGGCAGTGTGTTCACGATCACTTTGCCGCTTACGTTGGCGATCATCGATGGCCTCACGGCCGCGGTGGGCGAGGAGCGCTATATCGTGCCGTTGATGTCGATCGTCGAATCGGTGCAGTTGCGTGCAGAACAGATACGCACGGTGATCGGCGGTGGCGAGCTGTTCCGCTTCCGCGATGGGTATCTACCGGTTATTCGGTTGCACGAAGTATTCGGCTGCAGCGGCGCACGCAACGCGATTACCGAAGGGTTGGTGATCGTAGTCGAAGGCGAGGGCGGCCGCGCAGGCCTGTTCGTCGACGAACTGATTGGCCAGCAGCAAGCGGTGATCAAGTCGCTCGAAGCGAACTACCGCCGCGTCAACGGCATATCCGGCGCCACCATTCTGGCCGATGGCTCAGTGGCATTGATCGTCGATGTGCTTGGTTTGATGCGCTTGCAGAGTCGCCGCAAGGCGGCTTGAGCCAAGCCACGCTCGCCAAACCGAATCCATTTCCCCATTCCCCCATTCCCTTCAAGCTTCGCCCCCGCCTGCCGATAGACAAGTACAGGGGAGGCGGGCGCAGCGACCCGCAGGTGGACAGCAAATGAGTCAGCTATTGAACGGTGTCATGGCACCAGCCGCCGATGCGGCGGTAAGCACGCAATACCTCACCGTGAACCTCGCCAACGAGGAATATGGCATCGACATTCTGGCCGTACGCGAAATTCGCGGCTGGACAGCGGTGACGCGGATTCCGCAAGCGCCGCACTACGTGCTTGGGGTGCTCAATCTGCGTGGCGCGATTGTGCCGGTGTTGGATCTGCGTCTGCGCTTTGGGTTGGCGCGCGAGGAATACGACGCCACCACGGTGACCGTGATCATCACCGTCGCTGGGCGACTGTTTGGCGTGGTGGTGGATGCCGTCTCCGATGTGCTCGATGTCACCGGCGATGCGATCCGGCCAGTGCCCGACATGGGCACGGCGGTCGATACCGAATATCTCAAGGGGCTGACATCCATCGCCGAGCGGATGGTGCTGCTTCTTGATGTGGACAAGCTGTTGCAGCCGCAGGACGCGCAGATGCTGGATGCCGCCCTCCCCGCAATGACTGACGTAAAAGCCGTGGCCTGACAGGAACCACCATGAAATTGCCGAAACTGAAGTTCAAGATTCCCGCTCTCACGATCCGTGGCCGTTTGCGTATCGTGCTTGGCATGCTCGTATTGATGTTAGTCGGTGGTGCCGTCATCGGCCTTGGCTCGATGCAATTGCAGAACGATGGCCTGGGTCATATGTACGACCAGGAAGTTGTGCCGTCGCAGGTGGTGTCCAAGTTGGCACAGCGCTCGCTGATGTCTTTCCTGGTGATGGGCGAGGCGACCACGGTAGTCAGCAAGCCGGATCAGCTGAAGCAGAAGATGGCTGAGTTCGACAAGTATCAGACGGATGTGGCGGACCTCAAGAAGCAGGTCGCCACCTTCAGCATGGATGCGGAGCTAGCCAAGGCGTACAAGGACTACACGTCCACTGACGCGGATTATCAGAGCGCCAAGAACGACATGCTCGATGCGCTCAAGCAAGCGGATGCCGGCGCTGGCGATGTACTCGAACTCGAGGTTCGCCCGCTGTTGATGCAGCGTCAGGATGCATTAAACAAGATGATCGAGCTGCAGCGTGGTGATGCGCAGCAGATCTATCAGGACCAGCTCAGCCGCTTCAAGATGATTCGCATGGTGAGCATCACTGCGCTGGTGATTGGCTTGTGCCTAGCTCTGTTCATGGCGATTTCGCTGAGCCGTGTGATCGTAAGCACGCTGAGCTACGCCGGCCGCGTCGCTCGCGAAATCGCCGAGGGCAAGCTCGGCCATAGCATCCAGGTGACGAGCAACGATGAGCTCGGCGAATTGCTGAGCGCGTTCCGCACGATGGATGATCGCCTCAGTGCCATCGTCAACGAAGTGCGTCATGGCTCCGGTGCGGTCAGCACGGCGGCACAGCAGATTGCACGCGGTAACGATGACTTGAGTCAGCGTACGCAGGAGCAGGCATCGAGCCTGGAAGAAACCGCTTCGTCGATGGAAGAAATGACCTCGACAGTGAAGCAGAACGCCGAGAACGCCAGCCACGCCAACCAGCTTGCTCGCGGTGCACGCGAACAAGCCGAACGCGGCGGTGAGGTAGTGGGTCAGGCCGTGAGTGCGATGCGCGAGATCAACAGCTCGAGCCGCAAGATCGCCGACATCGTGAGCTTGATCGATGAGATCGCTTTCCAGACCAATCTGCTCGCGCTGAATGCGGCGGTGGAAGCGGCACGTGCCGGTGAGCAAGGTCGCGGTTTCGCCGTGGTCGCTACGGAGGTGCGCAGCCTGGCTCAGCGCAGTGCCGGCGCCGCGAAAGAGATCAAAGGACTGATCAACGACAGCAGCGAGAAAGTGCGCGCCGGTACCGATCTGGTGGATCAGTCAGGCAAGGCATTGGCGGAAATCGTAGACAGCGTGAAGAAGGTGACCGACATCGTGGCCGAGATCGCTGCCGCCAGCCAGGAGCAGTCGGCGGGTATCGATCAAGTGAACAACGCCGTGACGCAGATGGACGAGATGACCCAGCAGAACGCCGCGTTGGTGGAAGAGGCCGCAGCGGCCGCTCGTGCGATGCAAGAGCAGGCTGGCGAGTTGACCCGTCAGGTGAACTTCTTCCGCCTGGGTGGCGACGCATCTGCTGAATCGACAGCCAAGCCACGTGGCACGCAAGTGATGGCCGAAGCCGAGGCGGTGTTCGCGGCGGTGCGTCAGTCAGCGCCGACGCCGGTGGCGGCTCGTCGTCCCGTTGAAGCCACAGACAGTGGTGTGTGGAAGGAATTTTAAGAACCGTGGGTTGGGGTGAGCGAATGCGAATCCAGGAATGGATGCTCCGTTGTTGGGTATCGCTGCGCTCCTCCCAACCTACAAAGCTGGCAACGCGGTAGGGACACCGTGCGCATCGCAACCGCTGATGCGAGTTCAGTTCCCTATAACTTGTGAGGTACGCGTTGTGAATCTCGGTACATGGACCATTTCCCGCAAACTGATTATCGCGTTGTCAGTTTGTGCGCTGGCATTGGTCGGCGTAGGCGCTGTAGGTACGTATCAAATCAACCACAGCAATGCTGTGTTGGGTGATATCTATAACTCGAACATGACACCGGTGATGCATATTTCCAGCATCCTGGATCAAAACAGCCAGGTACGCGTCAAACTCGAGCTGGCCATTATCAAGCACGACAAAGCCAGCACGCAGCAGCTTCAAACGTGGTGGCCGGTGATTCGCAAGTCCATCGACAACGACTGGTTTGCCTACTACCCCGCGGGTATCAGCTCCGAACAGGAGCGGGTTGCTGCCGAGCGCTATGCACCTTTGCGCAAGCGTCTCGATGAGCAAGTCACCAAGGCCATGGATCAGATGGCGCACGATGATTACGCCGGTGCCAGCAGTTTGCTCGAGACCGATCTGACCGGCACCGCCGATGACATGCGTTCAGTGCTTTCCTCGCTGCTTAAGGTCAATGCCGATCAGGTCAGCGAGCACTACGATCTCGCGCAGAAGCGTTATCCCATGGTGCTGACCTTGATCGGTGCGTGCATTTTGTTCGGCTTGTTTGTGATGGCGGCGATTGTGGTTTATCTGCAGCGCACGATTGCACGTCCATTACGCCATGCGGCTGAAGTCGCCGGTGAGATCACCAACGGTCATCTCAATCAGCAGCTTGTCATTCGCAGCAATGACGAGCTCGGCATGCTGCAGCACGCACTGCAGGCGATGAGCGACAAGCTGGTGGAAATCGTGAGCTCGGTGCGCGACAACTCGGTGGGCGTGAGCACCGCGTCGCAGCAGATCGCACGCGGCAATGACGATCTCAGCCAGCGTACGCAGGAACAGGCTTCCAGCCTGGAAGAAACCGCCTCTTCGATGGAAGAGATGACCGCCACCGTAAAGCAGAACGCAGAAAACGCGGCCCAAGCCAATCGGCTTGCTCGCGGCGCTCGCGAGCAGGCGGAGCAGGGCGGCAAGGTGGTGATGGAAACGGTGGCAGCGATGCGCGACATCGATGCGTCCAGCCGCAAGATGGCAGACATCGTCGGCCTGATCGATGAGATCGCCTTCCAGACCAATTTGCTCGCACTGAATGCGGCGGTGGAAGCGGCACGTGCCGGTGAGCAAGGCAGAGGCTTTGCCGTGGTGGCTACCGAGGTGCGCAGCTTGGCACAGCGCAGCGCAGCGGCAGCGAAAGAGATCAAGACCCTGATCGGCGAAAGTGGCGAGCGTGTACGCGTCGGTTCGGCCTTGGTGGATCGCTCAGGGCAATCCCTGGCTGAAATTGTCGACGGCGTGAAGAAGGTGACCGACATCGTGGCCGAAATCGCCGCGGCAAGTCAGGAGCAGTCGGCGGGTATCGATCAAGTAAATCATGCCGTGTCGCAGATGGACGAAATGACCCAGCAGAACGCTGCGTTGGTCGAGGAGGCTGCGGCAGCGGCTCGCGCGATGCAGGAGCAGGCCGGTGAACTCACGCGGCAGATGCGGTTCTTCCATCTGGGTGATGAGGGTAGCGACATAGCTCATTCGGCTCGCGTGAATCCATCGCGAGCGAATCATGGTGAGGCTGCGGTTGCTACCGAGGCAGTATTTGCCGCTGTGCGTAAGGGTGCGCCGATCTCCGTCGCCCCCAAACCAGCCCCCGTAGCTGCTACTGAATGGGCGGAGTTCTAAGCGATGCCGACGGCCACCTTGCCCGAGATGAATCCCCTGGGCACGAATTCGAATTCATCGGGCCCGAATTCATCCGGCATGGGTGGTCCGACCCTTGGTCAGGCGGATTTCAATTTTCTGCGTGACTTCGTACTTGAACATTGCGGTATCGCATTGGGCGAGCACAAGCGGCAGTTGGTGCAAGGTCGTTTGTTACGGCGCCTGCGCGCGTTGGGTATGAAGGAGTTCGGTAGCTACTGCGAGCTACTGCGTCGTGACCCGAACAGTGAATTGGGCGAGCTGGCCAGCGTGATCAGCACGAATGTCACGTCGTTCTTTCGCGAAGTACATCACTACGATTTCATGATCGAAAAGCTGTTGCCGCAATGGCTGGAGCAGAGGCGGCGACAGGGCGATCGGCTGCGCATCTGGTCGGCCGGTTGTTCCACCGGCGAAGAGCCCTATGCGATGGCCATGGTGCTGGCCGAAGCGCTGGAGCGCCATGGCGGGAATGTCGATGCCAAAATTCTGGCGACCGACCTTTCACCACAGGCGCTGGAAGCTGCTCGTGAAGGTGTCTATTCGCTGGACAAGCTTGGTGGTGTCAGTGCCGAACGGCAGCGGCGCTGGCTTCTGCGCGGAGAAGGTAGCTACGAAGGTCTGGCCTGTGTGCATCCGCGTTTGCGCGAACTGGTGAGTATCCAACCGCTTAATTTGCTGCATAACTGGCCTATGCAAGGGCCATTCGATGCGATCTTCTGCCGTAATGTGGTGATCTATTTCGATAAGCCGACCAAGCAGCGCTTGTTTCAGCGCTATGCGGGAATACTCGCGCCACAGGGTTATCTGTTCCTCGGTCATTCGGAGTCGATGCATGGGCTCAATGACGATTTCGACCTGATCGGTCGCACCATTTATCGGAAGCGTGCCGTATGAGTGATGGGACGGCACGCGCTGTGCGCACCGCATCGCCACAGCAGGTACTGCCGGGCTTCGAGCATCTACGGCGTTATTGGGACCCTACCCAGGCCTACATGACGGTGAAGCTTTTGCCTGGCGAGTTCTATGTCAGTGGACAGGATGAGCTGATCTCGACCGTGCTCGGTTCGTGCGTATCGGCCTGTATTCACGACACCCGCCAGGGTATCGGCGGTATGAATCACTTCATGTTGCCCGAGCCGCTCGGCGAGCGTGATGGCTGGTCATCGACGGTAGGCCGCGCGGCGCGCTATGGCAGCGACGCGATGGAACAGTTGATCAATACGGTGCTCAAAGCGGGCGGTCGACGCGAAAACCTGGAAGTGAAGATCTTCGGCGGTGGCCGTGTGCTGGCGCAGATGACGGATGTGGGTAAACGCAATATCGAGTTCGTGCGGCGCTACATCCAGACCGAGAAGCTTCGGCTTAGCGCCGAGGATGTCGGTGACGTGCATCCGCGGCAACTGCAGTTTTTTCCATTTAGCGGCAGGGTGCGGGTACGTGCGTTGCACGGCCTGCGTGAAAGCCGCCTGATCGATACCGAGCGGCATTACCTCAAGCGTTTGGCAAATGATCCGATAAAGGGTGAGGTGGAGTTGTTTTAGGAACGAGTGAAGAGGAGTGAGAAAAGAGTGAATAGCACGGCCTTGTATCGACTCTTTTCTCACTCCTCATTTCTATTTTTCTGATGTCCCGTCCTTTCGAGTAAGTATGAATGTCTAGAGTGCGTGTCCTGATCGTCGACGATTCCGCGTTAGTGCGGAGGCTGCTGTCGACCATGCTTGCTTGCGATCCGGCGATCGAGGTGGTCGGTGTCGCTGCCGATCCGTTGATCGCGCGCGAGAAAATCAAGCAGCTCGAGCCGGACGTTCTTACGCTAGACGTCGAGATGCCTCGTATGGATGGGCTTACGTTTCTCGAGAACCTGATGCGGCTACGGCCGATGCCGGTGGTGATGGTGTCGTCGCTGACGCAGCAAGGCGCTGAGGTGACGCTGCGCGCGCTGGAATTGGGTGCGGTGGATTTCTTTGCCAAACCGACCAATGACCTGGCCAATTCGTTTGCTGACGGTGCGCAGGAGATCTGCGCCAAGGTGAAGACTGCCGCGCTGGCACGGCCGCGCGCACGCACCAGCGTACGCAAGCTGGAAGTGGCGCCACGACTTACCGCCGATGCCGTGCTACCGCGCGCGCAGACGGCGGATTCGCGCGGTGGCAGTCGTATCATTGCGATCGGTGCGTCCACCGGTGGCACCGAAGCGATACGCGTGGTGTTGGAATCGATGCCGCCCGATGCGCCGCCGATCCTGATCACCCAACATATTCCGGCTGCTTTCAGTGGACCGTTCGCCGCACGCATGGATAACTGCTCAGCGATGCGCGTGTGCGAAGCCCGCGATGGCCAACCGATTCAACACGGCCATGCCTACATCGCACCCGGCAACCAGCATTTGCTGGTGACCTGGGATGGCGCACGGCATATCTGTCGCCTGCATGATGGCCCACCCGTAAACCGACATAAGCCTAGCGTCGATGTGCTGTTCCGTTCGATCGCAGCCAGCGTAGGTGCCCCCGCGATCGCCGCTTTGCTCACCGGTATGGGCGACGACGGCGCGCGTGGCTTAGCCGAGCTGCGCGAAGGCGGCGCCGCCACACTGGTGCAAGACGAGGCCAGTTCAGTGGTATGGGGCATGCCCGGTTCCGCTTGGAAGCTGGGCGCCGCACGTGAAATGTTGCCTTTGAATCTCATTGCCACGCGCTTGCTTGAGCTGGCGCGTCAGCCCGTCGCGATGCCCGCGCGCGCTGTCACCTGATTTATTCGACTCGAATTCCTGGATTGCCATGTCAGCCAAGCCCATCTCACTCGCTACACGCCCATTGACTGGCTTTGCCGCCAGCGCATTGGCACTGTTGCTCAGCCTGATCTGGCATCCAGCCTGGCTCGCGCCTGTGTTGGTCGTCGGATTGACCGCGGTGTGGATCATCGAGTTACGACAGCGCACGGCATCCACGATCGTGCTGACAGGCGCGGCAACCGACACTGCGCCAGTGCGTGAAGCACTTGAAGATGTGCGTGGCGCATTGGTGGATGAACTGGGTCACGCGACACGCGAGCTGCATCAGGCTTTGGAACTGCTAAGTGATGCAGTGCTCGAGCTCGGCGGTGGCTTTGATGGCTTGTCGCAAAAAACCGGCCAGCAGCAATCACTGCTGAAGCAGATCATCGATGTGCAGGACGGTGGCGTATCTGTGCAGGACTTTGCTGCGCGCACAGGCGATTTGCTGGAGCACTTCGTCGGCATGATCGTGCAGATGTCGCGTGAAAGCCTGCGCATCGTCTATCGCATCGACGGCATGGCGAAGGAAATGGACGCGGTGTTCGGTTTGCTGAAGAACGTAAACACGATTGCCGAAGAGACGAATTTGCTGGCGCTCAACGCAGCGATCGAGGCGGCGCGTGCTGGCGAGTCGGGTCGCGGCTTTGCCGTCGTTGCCGGTGAGATTCGTAATCTCGCTAGCCACTCCAATCAGTTCAACGAACAGATCGGAAGCCATGTGGAGCGCGCACGTACCGCGATGGAGCAACTGCGCGGACTAGTCGGCACGATGGCTTCGCAAGACCTCAATGTGGCGCTTTCGGCCAAGGGCGGCATCGACGCGATGATGGCGCACGTCACCGAGAGCGATGCACGCACCAGCGCGGTGGCCGATCAGGCCGTGCAGATCAATCGCGGTCTTGGTAACGATGTTTCCACCACGATCCGTTCGCTGCAATTCGAGGACATCCTCAGTCAGCTGCTGAATCAGACGCGTATGCGCCTGGTGGAGCTACAGGACGTTACCGCTGAATGCACTCGGGATATCGAGGTATTGGCTTGCGAGTCGAATGGCGCGGAAGCATTGGCTGAGCGTGCGCAGCGTATGCGTGCTCGCCTCGGTGTGCAGCGCGAGAAAGCGCGGTTGCGTTCGCGCGGTCCGGCGTTGCAGAGTTCGATGGATGCGGGCGAGATCGAGCTGTTTTGACTGCTTTCATATGACTTTTTGAGTGGGCCGTTTGCGGCTCGCATGACCGGAGTGCTTTCGACTACTCCGCCAAGGGATGTGTGCCATGAGTCTGACTATTCATCACGATGCTGCTCAGGATTGCTTGACCTTGCAGTTGGGCGAGCGCTTCGATTTTTCGGTCCACCGTGATTTTCACGATGCCTGCCTCGGTGGTCGTCCGCCTGCGCGCAGCTATGTGATCGATCTGGCTGATGTGAGCAGTATGGATAGCTCAGCGTTGGGCATGTTGCTGCTGTTGCGTGAGCATGCGGGTGGCGAGAAGGCTGAGATTCGCATTGTGAATGCGGGTGGGGAGTTGCGCGGTACGTTGCGTGTGGCGGGGTTTGATAAGTTGTTTGTGTTGCACTGAGCGGCAACTTTTTTCTCGTCGTCGCTGCGTAGGTAGGGGGCCAGTGGGGTTGTCGCTTGATTGTTGCGATATCGCCAGTGGGCCGCTTACGCAGCGGGCGTTTCGACCACCTGCCGGTGGCCGAGTCACCTTTCTTTGCTGGCCCACGCACACGCAGGAGCGAGTGCGAACAGCGAAGCTGGCCCGAAGGGCGGAGGGCATGGATGCCCGGAGTCAAGAAACGTAACCCAAAGAAAGGGCCTTTCGAGCGGGTAGCACGCTGTGGGATAGAAGCGTTGGAAGATCTGCGCGATCAGATAGTTCGCTACCCCAGGTTAGATAATGCGGCTACACCGCGAGGCGTCGAAGCGGAGAGGGCTTAAGGCGTAGGGGTTGCCGTGATATTGGTTGGCTGAATTAAACATCTCGATCATCGGCCAAATTGCTTTAAGTCCTTATCG
>JBARCX010000384.1:0-7480 GCA_049794535.1 Rhodanobacter sp. | reverse complement strand
TGTTGAAGTAACCCTTGTTGAGGAGATATGGGAGAGGCATCGCGTTGAGCCGGCTCGTCATCGGCACGCAACAACATGCGGCAATCGCCCACACTGAGGATATCGCCAGGGCGCAGCAGCGCCCGCTCCCGCACGGGACGCGCGTTCACGTAGATACGTCCGCCCGATGGCAGCACGTGCAACACGATTCCGCGGCGATCCTGCTGGATGCGTAAATGGTGTGCACTGGCCTGGCTGGTGGCGAGCACCAAGTCGTTATCGGGTGCACTGCCAATGCGCAACTGCGCCTGCGTCCAGTGAAAATCCTCTCGGGCAGATTGGGGAAACTCGATTCGCATGGATCAACCGGCGTCAGGACGCCGAAACTCTAACAGACGACTGCGGCGTTCAGGCAGACACTCGCTATCATGTAGGGCTTCTTGTTCAGAGCTTAGCCATGCCTAGCATCGATATTCGTCGGCCACACAGTCTGTCACCTGCCGAAGCGCGTGCCGTTGTCGAGCAAGTGGCCTCCCGCATGCACGAAAAATTCGGCATGGAGGGTCAATGGCAAGGTGACACACTGAAGTTCGCCCGCCCCGGCGTGAATGGCAGCATTGCTATCGCGGCTACGGAAATCCACGTCAGCGCTGAGCTTGGCATGCTGTTATCGCCACTCAAGGGCATGATCGAGCAGGAAATCCGTCGCAAGCTGGACGAGCACTTCGCCTAATTGGCTGACGATTCTTTAACCACGCGCTCGAATGTGGCATCATTGGCGGCTTAAGCAGCCATAACGGCCGCACTTTGAATCCCGGAACGCATGGCAAAAGACGACGTCATCGAAATGGAAGGCAAGGTCCTCGAGACCTTACCTAACACCATGTTTCGTGTGGAACTGGAAAACGGGCACGTAATCATTGCCCATATCTCCGGTCGCATGCGCAAGCACTACATCCGCATTCTTACCGGCGACAAGATCAAGGTGGAGATGACACCTTATGACTTGTCCAAGGGTCGGATCACGTACCGCATGAAATAAGACGGTAACGGTTCCGCGCGCGAAAGCTGCCGACCGACCGCATCAACGAAAAGGCCGCGCAGTTGCGCGGCCTTTTCGCGTGTCTGATAAATCACCCTAACGAATCGCCCTGGCGAATCTGTCGGTTATACAACCGCCGGCAGTTTTTCCGCAGCCTCGGTTTCCACCCGCAGCTCGCCATCGCGCACACTCAGCATCACCTTGCCGCCCTCTGCCAGCTTGCCGAACAGCAGCTCGTCGGCCAATGCACGCTTCACCTTTTCCTGGATGACTCGGGCCATCGGGCGCGCACCCATCTGCGGATCAAAGCCATGCTCGGCCAACCAGCGGCGAGCCTCAGCATCCACGTCCAGGCTCACATGCTTTTCGGTCAACTGGGCTTCCAGCTCGATCAGGAACTTGTCCACCACGCGCAGGATGTGCTCGAAGTCCAGGGCATTGAACTGGATGACCGCGTCCAAGCGATTACGGAACTCCGGTGTGAAGGTGCGGCGAATCACTTCCATCGCATCGGTAGAGTGGTTCTGATTGACGAAACCGATGCTGCGCCGTGACGCCTGCTGCGCACCGGCATTTGTGGTCATCACCACCACCACGTTCTTGAAGTTGGCCTCACGGCCGTTGGTGTCGGTAAGTACGCCACGGTCCATCACCTGCAAGAGGATGTTGAACACATCCGGATGCGCCTTCTCGATTTCGTCCAGCAGCAGCACAGCATGCGGATGCTTGGTGACCTGCTCGGTCAACAGACCGCCCTGATCAAAGCCGACATAGCCCGGAGGTGCGCCGACCAACCGCGAGACCGAATGTGCCTCCATGTACTCGGACATGTCGAAGCGAATCATCTCGATACCCAGCTGCATCGCAAGCTGTTTGGTCACCTCGGTTTTGCCGACACCCGTGGGGCCCGCCAGCAGGAAGCAGCCAATCGGCTTAGAGGGGTCAGCCAGCCCCGAACGGGCCATCTTGATCGATGCAGCCAGTGCCTCGATCGCCGCATCCTGACCGAACACCACCATTTTCAGATTGCGCTCAAGGTTCTTCAGTACATCGCGGTCAGAAGCCGATACCTGCTTGGCCGGAATGCGTGCCATCTTGGCCACGATGTATTCCACCTCGGGCACATCGACCTTTCCGGTGCGCTCATTCTCCGGCAGCAGACGCTGACGTGCGCCTGCTTCGTCGATCACGTCGATCGCCTTGTCCGGCAACAAACGGTCGGGAATGTGCTTCACCGACAGATCAACCGCCGCCTTCAGCGATTCATTGGTGTAGATGACGTTGTGATGCTCTTCGAAGCGCGAACGCAGCCCTTTGAGAATCTCGATGCTGTCGGCCACAGTAGGCTCGACCACATCGATTTTCTGGAAGCGACGAGCCAGCGCGCGATCCTTCTCGAAGATGCCTCGGAACTCTTGGAACGTGGTCGAACCGATGCAACGCAGTTCGCCCGAAGCCAGCATCGGCTTAATCAGGTTGCTGGCGTCCATCGTGCCACCCGAGGCTGAGCCCGCACCGATGATGGTGTGAATCTCATCGATAAACAGGATGGCACCGGGCTGTTTCTTCAACTGGCCAATCACGGCCTTGAGGCGCTTCTCGAAATCGCCGCGATACTTGGTTCCAGCAACCAGCGCACCAAGGTCCAGTGCCCAGATGGTGGCGCCTTCCAGCACCTCCGGCACCTCACCGTCGACGATACGCTTGGCCAGGCCCTCGGCCAGTGCCGTCTTGCCCACGCCCGCCTCGCCCACATAGAGCGGGTTGTTCTTGCGGCGACGGCACAGCACCTGGATGGTGCGCTCGATCTCGTCCTGGCGACCGATCAGCGGATCGATCTTGCCTTCCAGCGCCAGCTCGTTGAGGTTGCTGGCGAATTCGCTGAGCGGATTGCCCTTCGACTCACCGCCATCCTCGCCCTCGCGCTCGCCGCCGCCAGGCATGCTCTGGCTCGGCTCGTCACCAATCTTGGCGATGCCGTGTGAGATGTAATTGACCACGTCGAGCCGGGTGATCTCCTGCTGGTGCAGGAAATACACGGCGTGCGAATCCTTCTCGCCGAAGATCGCCACCAGCACATTGGCGCCGGTGACCTCTTTCCGACCAGAGGATTGAACGTGGTAGACCGCGCGCTGTAAGACGCGCTGGAAGCCGAGCGTGGGCTGGGTGTCGCGCTCGTCGCCATGCGGCAATACCGGCACGGTTTCGGCGATGACTTTTTCCAGCTCATGGGTCAGCCGCGGCAGATCGGCACCGCAGGCGCGCAAGGCGCCCAGTGCGGACTGGTTCTCAGTGAGCGCCAGTAGCAGATGCTCCACCGTCATAAACTCATGACGCTGCTCGCGTGCCTGCTTGTAGCACTGACCGATGGTGACTTCGAGATCCTTGCTAAACATCCGGACCTTCTCCACTTGAATGGCTGCGGCCCATGCCGCGTTAGCTACAAGATAGGGTCGATCAAAGCTTTTCCATAGTGCACAACAGCGGGTGCTGATGACTACGTGAATATTCGTTCACTTGAGTCACCTTGGTTTCAGCCACCTCGCGCGTAAACACACCACAAACGCCCTTGCCTCGAGTATGCACGTGCAACATCACCTGCACTGCCCGCTCCTGGTCTAGACCGAAAAAACCGCGTAGTACCTCGACCACAAAGTCCATCGGGGTGAAATCATCGTTGAGCAAGACGACCTGGAACAATGGCGGACGCGCCAATTGCGGGCGTGCCGTTTCAAGCGCCAGACCGTGTCCATTGCCTTGCTCATGTTCGGGTTCGTGGGCCATGGTGTCCGAGATTCGTGTCTTGATTCGAATTATACGCCGCAGGCAAGACCTACTTACGCTGCGATGTAAGAGTCCGACCTCATGGCCTGCTTGACCCGCATGGCTAGCCGATGAGGACTGGTTCTCAGAGGTAATGGCACAATGACGACTTTTCCAGCCCCTCTCTAATTACTGTGTCTATTGATGTAACGCCCATCCCCCCTGTTGCCGTTGACGGACCTGCTACTGAAGGGCTTGTCAACGACGAGCGCTGGCGCCCTCGTGTCACCGTGGCCTGCGTGGTAGCCGATGGTGATCGCTACCTCATGGTCGAAGAGGAAGTCAGGGGGCATCTCGCCTATAACCAACCTGCCGGCCACCTCGATGACGGCGAAAGCCTGGCCGTGGCCGCCGTACGCGAGACGCTGGAAGAAACGGGCTGGACGGTCGAATTGCAGCACCTGATCGGCATGCACCAATGGCGTAGCCCCGAACACGGCGAAACCGTATTGCGCTTCAGCTTCGCAGCCCGTGCGATCAGTCATGACCCCTTGCGTCCGCTGGATACCGGGATTCATCGCGCGCTGTGGCTGACTCGCAGCGAAATCGCCGCGCTTGGCGACCGGTTGCGCAGCCCGCTGGTATTGATGAGCATCGATGCCTGGCTGGGCGGCCAACGACTGCCACTCGATACCCTGCAGTACGTGCCTGACAACCGACCGGGTACCACCACACCATGAAGGTCATGCTGGGTATTTCCGGCGGCGTCGACTCCTCCGTCGCGGCACTGCTGCTTCAGCAGGCCGGCCACGAGGTCGAAGGCCTGTTCATGCAGAACTGGGAGGAGGACGATCGCACCGGCCCCTGCACCACTGATGCCGATCGCAAAGATGCGGTGGCTGTATGCGGCCGATTGGGCATCTCGTTCCATGCCCGCAATTTCGCTGCGGCATATTGGGACGGCGTGTTCGAACATTTCCTTGCCGAATACCGCGCCGGGCGCACGCCAAATCCAGACGTGCTGTGCAACCGCGAGATCAAGTTCAAAACCTTCCTGGATGAAGCGCTCGCGCTCGGCGCCGAGAAAATCGCCACAGGCCACTATGCCCGCGTGGATGCCATCGATGGCAGCTATCGCCTGCTGCGCGCCGTCGATACCACGAAAGACCAGAGCTATTTCTTGCATGCACTGGGGCAGCAACAACTCGCTGCTACGTTGTTCCCGGTGGGCGAAATCGAAAAATCACGGGTGCGCGAACTAGCGCGTGAAGCGGCGTTGCCCACCCATGCGAAGAAGGACTCCACCGGTATCTGCTTCATCGGTGAGCGCGATTTCCGTGAATTCCTGAGTCAGTACATCCCTGCCCGCCCTGGCGAAATGCGCACGCCCGATGGCCAATTGATCGGCGAACACCAAGGTGTGATGTACTACACCCTTGGCCAGCGCAACGGATTAGGTATCGGCGGCCGCCATGGTGCTGGCGGTGAGGCATGGTATGTCGTCGGGAAAGATGTCGGCATCAACGTGCTTTACGTGGCGCAAGGCGGCGAGAACCGCTGGTTGCATTCACAACACTTACGCACTGAGACCCCACACTGGATCGCTGGCCACGCACCGGCCACACTGTTCCGCTGCACCGCCAAAACGCGCTACCGGCAGCACGACCAAGCCTGCGAAGTAACGGTGCATGAAGATGGCCTTGATGTGCGTTTCGACGAACCACAGCGAGCCGTTACACCCGGCCAATCTGTGGTGTTCTACGACGGCGAAGTCTGCCTCGGCGGCGCGATCATCGCGGCCACTGATGCCGCTTTCGGCGGCATCCCCATAACGACAACGAACGAGAGCAAGTGAATCGTGTTTGAAGCCTTTGCCATGAACGAGGAACGCGTACTGGCGCTTGCCGGCCTGTTTCAGGCCACTGCGCTGGCGCAGCAACTGGCCAACGACGGCCGTTGCGACGACATCGCGCTGGAAGCTAGCCTCGCCAGCGTGTTCCGCATCAACGCACCCTCGGTGGTTGGTGTCTACGGCAATGTTTCTGGGGTACGCCTGGGCTTACGCCACCTGATTACCCAGCTCGATGAGAACGATCGCGACATGGCCGTGACGCGAATGGCAGTGACTGTGATGCGCCTTGAGCGCAGCCTGTCCGCGCGCCGCGACCTACTTGAACAACTGCAACAAGGCATCGTCGCCGCCAAGCGGCAGGTGGAGCACTTCGGCCTCGGTTCTTCACAGGTGCACAGTCGGCTTGCCGAGCTTTACGCCACCACCTTGTCTCCGCTCAAACCGCGGGTGATGGTCACGGGCAATCCGCAATTGTTACAGCAGCCCGCATTGGTGGAGCGGGTGCGCGCCAGCCTGCTCGCTGCGGTGCGCTCGGCCGTACTGTGGCGACAAGTCGGTGGCCGACAATGGCAGCTGTTATTGCACCGTCGTCAATGCAGCATGCTGGCGCGCGGGTTGCTGACCGGCACTACGCTAGATAACGGCTAAAAAGTACTTACTTGCTTGATCCTTTGACTTGGGTCCGCCGCAAGCCAGGCAATCGCGCCGCCAAGGTCGCCAGCAGCTTGCTGAAAGCATCTATATCGACCTGCCACGGCGAAGCTTCGCGCCAGTACAGCGCTATCTCGCGCCCTGGCGACTCGCCCTTGATCTTGGCTAGCACGATGTCCGGCATAGAGGCTAGGCGTTCGTGCGCCAACGCAGGCACCAGCGCATGGCCGCCACGCAGGTTGACCAGCGCAGCAAGGCTTTCCAGGCTGACGTCTTGCACATAGCCACCACCGTCGGCGTGGCTCTCGGCCATCAGCGTGGCCTCATCGGCATCGAGTTGCTCAAGCGCCACGCTGCGCTTGCCAGCCAAGGGATGATCGGCACGCAGCATCACCTCCCAAGGCTCGAAGAACAGCGGCCGCATCGCGATACCGCTTACTGCGGGCGCCAGCGGCGCCAATACAGCGTCCAGTTCGGCCTCGTGCAATCGACGCAACAAGCCCCGCGGCTTGCCTTCGGAAATGCCAAGCCGCACACCCGGAAAATGCTGGGGGAACGGTGCAATCAAATGCGGCAGCAAATAAGGCCCCAACGAAGCCGGTACACCAAGGCGCAACTCACCACCAAAAGCCACGGCACCGGCGCGTGCTGCCTGATGAAGGCGCTCAGCGGCAGCCAACACCATATCGATCTGCTCCAGCAAGCGCTCGCCACCTGCTGTCGGCACAATGCGCCGACCACCGCGCTCGAACAGCGGCGCGCCTAATGCCTGCTCCACTTTCTGCACCTGATGCGACAGGCCGGAAGGGCTGATATGCATCGCCCGCGCCGCGCTGTTGAAACTACCGTGCCGACGCACCGCCTGCACCAGCGTCAGGTCACGCAGCGAGACTACCGATAACTGGGTGGAAATCATCCTGCCGCCTCGCTGCCCTGCCCCATCATGAGGCCCGTAAAGCAAAAACGACGAAGCCCGGCACAGGGCCGGGCTTCATGGGAACGAGTGTTGAGAAGCGAGAAACGCAGGGGAGGTTCAAATCGCCCACTGTCTTTTCTCACTCCTCCTCACTCATTTCTGCCTACTCAGGCGTCGACGGTGTCGGCGACCTGCTTGAAGTCTTCGATCTGATCGAAGTTCATGTACTTGTAGATCTTGTCGCTACTGGCATTGATCACACCAACGTCAGTCATGT
>JBARCX010000383.1:0-4503 GCA_049794535.1 Rhodanobacter sp. | reverse complement strand
GTGACACTTTGGCCGCACCCTCACCCGCCTGCCGGTTATTGGCCTTTGGTCGTTGCGCGTTTAGCGCTACGACCACTCCAATCATTTGCGCATACGTCTTCACACATGGGACAACGCTCACCGCAGGTCAGATCGACCCGCACAAGCTCACCTGTGCGAACTACGCCTTCGCCAATATCGAACAGGGCCGCATGGTCGAGGGTGCTCCTGAAACGGCGGGAAACCTCGCTGCGCTGACCGCGCTCAAACGCGAGAACCCCGATCTCAAGGTGTTCATTTCCGTCGGCGGCTGGCTGTGGTCTGGCGGCTTCTCCGATATGGCCTTGACCCAGTCCAGTCGCACCGCGTTTATCGATAGCGCGATGGCATTCCTGACGCGTTATAACCTCGACGGTCTCGACATTGACTGGGAGTTTCCCGGCCAGCCCGGCGCCGGACACACCTTTCGCCCCGAGGACAAGCAGAACTACACCCTACTGGTGAAAGAGCTACGCACCCGCTTCGATGCCATGCAGAAGCAGGTTCATCGGCATCTCTACCTCACCATCGCTGTCGGTGCGACGACCGATTTCCTCGATCACACGGACATGGGCGAAGTCCAGAAATACGTCGATATCGTCAACCTGATGGCCTACGACTATTACGAGCCGGGCGATGAAAAGATCACGGGCAATCACGCTCCACTCTTCACCGACCCTGCTGACCCAGTGGGCGTTTCCGCCGATCGCTCCGTGCGCGAGTACGAGCAGGCAGGCGTCCCGGCCGCAAAGATCGTTCTAGGCGTTCCGTTTTACGGACACGTATGGGGCCAGGTGCCGCTGAAAAACCACGGACTCTTTCAGCGCGGCCAGCCGGCACCCAACGCCTTTGCGGATTACGGAGTCGTCACTCGCACCATGCTTGGCCAACCGGGCTACACACGCTACTGGGATGATGCCTCGTCAGCCCCTTATCTCTACAACGCCGACAAGCAGATCTTCGTCTCCTACGAAGATCCGCAATCTCTCACCATCAAATGCAAGTATGTGATCGATCATCATCTCGCCGGCGTGATGTTCTGGGAATACCTCAGCGACCCTTCGAGCATGCTGTTGAACACCCTCAATGCGGCCTTGCGATCGTCGCACTGATAAATTGACGTTGCTATCGGGCAAAAGACCACGATAGACAATCTTCGGTAAGGCTCTACGAGAATTTGCAACGCTTTAAAATGAGAGAGCCCGCTAGATAGCCGGCTCTCTCAAGAAACGCAACATTTGTCCTAACGGTAGAAATCAGAACGGAATATCGTCATCTTCAAAGCTGTTGTTCTCAACCGGCGGCGGTGCCGACTGGCGCTGCTGTGGTGCATTGCCGTAATCGTTGCCACCACGCGAATCGTTTCCACCGCGCGACTGACCACCACCGTAATTGCCGCCACTTGACTGACGCTGACCGCCACCCTGCTGCGGGCGCTCACGCTGCTGACCGCCACCGCCGCCCGCACCACCACCTTCGTTACCGCCAAGCATCTGCATTTCGCTGGCGATGATGTCGGTTGAATAGCGCTCGACGCCGTCTTTGTCAGTGTACTTATCGGTACGCAGCGAACCTTCGATGTAGATCTGGCGGCCCTTCTTCAGGTATTCGCCGGAGATCTCAGCCAGACGGCCGAACAGCTTCACGCGGTGCCACTCGGTGCGTTCCTGCTTCTCGCCGCTCTGCTTGTCGGTCCACTGCTCGGAGGTCGCGATGCGCAAGCTGGTGATGGCCGTGCCGCTGGTCGTGTAGCGGGTTTCGGGATCGGCGCCGAGGTTGCCGACCAGGATGACCTTATTGATACCGCGTGCCATGAGCATGTCCTCTTAGATAACTGGCAAAACGTGATGAGCAAAACTGATAAAACCGAAACTTGGGATAACTCCAGCCAGCATGCACATCCGGAGAAAGAACGCGCTGGCACGACCACCAAAGGGTGGCCCATGATATCAGCTGTCGATAGCATCCCTGAGGGCAGGCTCTCATGAACTCGCGCACGGGCATCAGGTGCTGGGTATGGGAGGACCAGGGGTAGATCCCACTTTCGCGCAGCGGGTGGAACAAGCCACCCGCTTGATTTCGCAGCCCCTTGGCCGAACCTGCGGTGCGGTTACCCAACGTGGAAGTTAGCTGGAGAGCCCTGCATTCTTGAGGAAACCGTATAGCTCAACGTCGGTCTTAATGCCCAGCTTACGCATCGCATCGCTTTTCTGTTTGCTGATCGTCGTGATGCTGCGATTCACTTGCTCGGCAATCTGCGTCACCGTCTTGCCTGAGGCAAGCATGCGCAGCACTTCGAATTCCTTGGGCGATGGCGGCTTGGCTTCGCTAGCCGAAAGTGCGTGCTCGCCCATTTCGGCGATGCGCTGCTTCAGTGCCCGGCTCACGTAGTTGCTGCCGCGATGCACGGCTTGAATGGCAGCCGGCAACTCATCCAGCCCGGAGCTTTTGTCGACCAGGCCAAGGACGCCGGCCGAAACCACAAAGCGCAGGATGCTCAAGTTGCTGGTAACGCTGAGCATCAGCACAGGTAATTTGGGATAGCGACGTGCAATGGCCTCCATCATCGCTAGACCATCGGGCTGTTGACCACCCGGCATGGAAAAGTCAGAGATGAGGACATCGCAGGGGGTTTTGGCCAGTACATCGAACAACTGATCGGCGTTACCGGCTTCAGCCACAATCTCGCCAATCTCGCTTTTCTCAATGATGGCGCGTGCCCCGATGCGTACAACCGGGTGATCGTCGGCCAAGATGATGCGTATGCGCATAAGTTACTATCCAACGCTACAGGTTAGGTTACGGGTAACATTCTGAAGGTCTTCAAGTATTTCAATAGAGAGCATGCATTCACGCCTTTATCATTGGTTACTGCTGATTGTCCTAATGCTGTTCGCTGGCGCCACCATGGCACAGGCGAAAGGCGTTGTCCTGACCCAACAGCAACAGCAGTGGCTGCACGCCCATCCAACGATAACGGTTGGATTGTACGACAGTGGATGGCCCCCTTTTGAAATCATCAACAAAGGTCAACCGCAAGGTCTCGGCTACGACTACCTAACAGCTGTCGCCACCAGCCTTGGCATACGGGTGGTGCCACGCATCTACCCCAGTCTTGCCGACGTCATGAAAGCAGCCTGCCGCGGTGAGGTCACCGTGGTCATGGACCTTTCACTAACGGCGGAGAGAACCAAATGTCTTGTCTTCACCCGGCCGTACATTACCGCACCCGTGGCCCTTGCGGCACGCCAGGATGACGACCGTTTATCTACCAGCACTGATCTTGCCGGGCTACGCGTTGTCGTCGAGAAGGATTTTTCGACCGCCGAAGCCACGCGCGAGCGTTATCCCCAGGCCATTTACCTGGAGGCCAAGGACACCACCGAGGCCTTGAACATGGTGGCCGACGGCAAAGCCGATGTTTATCTAGGCAACCCTTATGTGATCGCCGCACTCATCAACCAGGGTGCGGTTCATGGGGTGGCATTGGTCAGACAGAGCGACGTACCTCTATTCACCCTACATTTTGCGGTACCCAATGCGGACTCCACGCTGGCAGATGCCATGGATGCGGCACTGGGGAGCATTCCCGATGCGCAATCCGTGGCTATCCGCACACGCTGGTTGCCCACCTTGCATTGGAAGGACGAGCAACACCTCAGCGTTACGCCTAGCGAAGCCGAGGCATTGGCCAAACCGCTCAAGCTCGGCTTCGCACCGCATTGGCAACCCATCTCGTTTCTGGACTCGGATGGCAAGCCCAGTGGCTTGGCGGCGGAATATCTGCGGCGCTTCCGTGCCGTTGGTGCACATCTAGAGCTTGTAGACGTCAACGATTGGAGTGACATCCTGGAGCGAATGCACGATGGCACCCTCGATGCGATCATCGGGTTACCCATCGGTACGCCGATGAAGGACGACAGCTGGGTATTCAGCCAGCCTTTCCTTAGCGTCACCAACGTCATTGTGACGCGCGAAGGCAGCGATGCCTTGCTTGATATCCACGATCTGAATCAGGAGCGCATCGCGCTATCGGATCCCGATCGCCTGGCTCCGCTGGTATCGGCCCAAGCACCCAAAGCAAGAATTTTTCGGGTGGATAGCGCCCTGGAAGGCTTGGCGCTGGTGAACAATGGCCGAGTGGATGCCTACATCGGCAATCTCGCCGTCGTTAGCCGAATGATTCAGGAGCGCTATTCCGGCAATTTACGCATCGCGGCCCCCACCGGCATCAATGATCAGCTCACGTTTGCCGTGCGCAAGCCATACGCAGCGCTGATCCCCGTATTCAACCGGATGCTCAGCACGATATCGCCGCGTGAGCGCGCATCCTTGCGTAGCGACTGGCTCGCGGTGGACTACCGGCCCGGCATCGACTGGCGCGCTACGCTGAAGTGGCTGCTTCCGGTGTTGCTTGTACTGCTAACAGCGGCCGTAGTGAGCGCGCTGGGCTACTGGCGTTTGCGGCGCGAAGTCAATGAGCGC
>JBARCX010000382.1:0-1813 GCA_049794535.1 Rhodanobacter sp. | reverse complement strand
GTCGTAACCCGACGTGCCGCTCGTTACGTGCACATAGCCCATACCCACGCCGAATGTATCGTCGGGGCGATTGCGGAAGGGCTCGTGATAGACCAAGCCCGCATTCATGCTCGAGCGAATCAGGTTGCGGTCGTTCTGCGGTGTGCCCATCACGCGCGCGAAAGCATTGAGCGTGTTGTTCGGATCATTCCCATTGCGCCACAGCATCTGGTCCGCAACCGCGTAAAGCGAAAAATTGCCGCGATGATTGGCCGGTATTCCGTTACTCGCCGGACTGGCCAAGGGAATGCCATTCACGTCGTAGCGTTGGTCAGCGAAGCTTTCGGTGTCGTACCACGCACCGATGCGATAGGTGCGCGCCAACGGTGCGGACTCGCCCGGATAAACCATGCTGCCCAGCGACGGATAGGCGTATTGCAGTTCGGCCATGATCAAACGGCCACCGCCGAGCGGGAAGCTGGTTCCCGACGCATTCTGCTTCTGCGGATCGCCGGTGTTATTGCTCACCGGGCTGCCGTTGTATACGCCGATGAGCAGGTTCACCGAATCGATGGGACGGTAGCGGAAACGCACACCGAGCGCCGACAAAGGATACGCAGGCCCGCCGCCAGGCATGTTGTACGACGGCAACGCGGGCCAGCCGAACATCGTGTTGACGAAGTAGGCCGCGTTATTGCTGACGATGAATTCCTGGTCGACGCTTTGTTGTCCGACCTTGATATCGAGCCGATCCTCTTCGAGGAATTTCTGGTCGTACCACATCTCCCACAAACGCGTCGCGCGATCGGCTTCGATACCGCTGGCAGTCTGCAAAGTAGAGAGATTGTCGGTACTGAGATTCTGCCCGTGGATCTGCAGCGCGCTGATGTTGAACAGGCCACCGTACCAACCGAAGGCACGTCGCGTATCCATCTGCATCACCATCTGTGTCAGGCCGTCGTACTGCGCACCTTTACGCGTACCACCGCTGACGTTTCCCAGCATTTCACTGGTTTCCTGCACGGCAAGCGAAATACCGTATTTGCTCAGCCCGGTACGCAAGCCGAACATGTCACCGAGCATGAAGTTGCTGCGCTTCAAATTGCTCAGAAAACTCGCCAGATCGGTGGTCTGACCGTTCGGCGATTGCTCTGAGCTGATCGGCACCGATAACGGTGGCGGCGCTGCGATGAGTGGAAAGGACGCCATAAAAGCAACCGGCACGAGAGCCGCAAACAGCATGGCTTTTGTGCATTTGATGAATGGCACACGCCGCGTTGCCTTCCGATGGGCAGCTTGACCCAACGGCGATATGGATGACTTCAGCATTACGTCCCCTTTGACGTTGGCTTTAAACGCCGCCCTCGAAAGAGGCGCATTGCAGATTATGCTATTGCGACTTATTCGCATTATCAACGAGCAAGATCCTGCGATTTCTTGCTCGGAATGACGGCTTGCTCACGCCGACTGGAACAGCCACGTTGAGGAGAATTCAATGAGCGCAAACCGGGGTGCAAGCAGCGCAACACAGCTGCCCGCCAGCTCAACCGGTTCCGGACAAAGCGACCCTGAATCGGCGTAACCGCTGCAGCAACACACGCAGGCCACGCACGATTTTCGGTAGCAGCCAGCACAGCAACAGCACGAATAACGCCAGCAGTACCAGCAATACGGCAGGGTGTTGCCACATCAGATAGAGGCCACCAAGCCAGGTCACATCCTCACCCGCGCTGGCACCCCAGTTACTGAAAGGTTCGGGCGACGTGTTGATAAGCGCGCGGCCACCCGCTTTCGCTAAATGCGTACCGGTGACCAGTGCCCCACCGAGCAAGGC
>JBARCX010000381.1:0-19157 GCA_049794535.1 Rhodanobacter sp. | reverse complement strand
CCACCGACGTGACGGGCGCGTGCCAGTTGCCGGAAGGTGTGGAGATGGTGATGCCGGGCGACAACGTGAAGATGGTGGTAAGCCTGATTCACCCGATCGCGATGGACGAAGGTCTGCGCTTCGCGATTCGCGAAGGCGGCCGCACCGTCGGTGCCGGCGTGGTGGCCAAAGTCATCAAGTAAGCGCCATATCCATTGAGCTATCTCTAAGTAGAGGGCTCAAAAGGTAAAGCTAAGGGCGAATGCGAAAGCGTTCGCCCTTTCTTTTGCACGAAACTCAGTTGAATGGGGTAGGTGGGCTGGGCTAATTCGATTGTCAGCTGTTTCGCGTGCCGTGATATAAGCTTCCTGCGACGACATACTTCCCATATCATGGTGGATGGGTTATAGTCGACGAGTTATATCAATCAAGTGGCCTTGGGTGCCGTTTGATTTACCGCGAAATGAGGCGCACGGATGTGCTTCGAGTTCGCAAACATGGATTGTTGCGGAAATGTTTGGAGGCGGAGCGTCATGCTCTGTTGACCTTTGCGTTTGCGCATTTTATACTTTTCTGTCTGGGCAGGCCGATTAACTCGACCTGCCCGGTCTTTTAGGGTCGATATCAGCAATAGTGGTATGGGCCTGTTGCGGTAAGTGGTAGTTGAAATGGGTTGTGCGAGGCGGTGAGAAGCCACCTCGATTCACATATTGTTCTTTCGATAACAGGACACGGTTATGGCGAACCAGAAGATTCGCATTCGGCTTAAAGCGTTCGATCATCGTCTGATCGACCGTTCAGCCAGCGAGATTGTCGAGACGGCCAAGCGCACCGGTGCTACGGTACTTGGTCCGATTCCGCTCCCGACTAAGATCGAGCGTTACACCATTCTGGTGTCGCCGCACGTCGATAAGGATGCACGCGATCAGTACGAGACTCGTACGCACAAGCGTGTACTCGACATCGTTGATCCCAACGATAAGACCGTGGACGCGCTCATGAAGCTTGATCTCGCCGCTGGCGTAGATGTTCAGATCAAGCTCGGTTGAGCGATAAACAGGATACGAAGATGAGTATCGGACTGGTTGGCCGCAAATGCGGCATGAGCCGACTCTTCACTGAAGATGGACGCTCGATTCCGGTGACGCTGATTGAAGCCACCCCGAATCGCGTCACACAGCTGAAGACGGAAGATGATGATGGTTACAGCGCTGTGCAGGTTGCGGCGGGCGTCAAGCGCGCCAGCCTGCTCACGCAGCCGCTGAAGGGCCACTACGCCAAGGCTAAGGTTGAGCCGGGTCGTGGTCTGTGGGAGTTCCGCGTTGCCGCCGATGATCTCGGCAAATACGCTGTGGGTTCGGAGATCAAGGCTGACGACGTATTTCAGGTCGGTCAGATGGTCGACGTCGCAGGCGTGTCGAAGGGCAAGGGCTTCCAGGGCACGATCAAGCGCCATAACTTCAAGATGGGTGACGCTACCCACGGTAACTCGCTGTCGCATCGCGCACCGGGTTCTATCGGCCAGCGTCAGACCCCGGGTCGCGTGTTTCCGGGTAAGAAGATGTCTGGCCACATGGGTGCGGTCAACCGCACGCAGCAGGGTCTGGAAGTGGTCAAGGTTGACGCCGAGCGTCACCTGATCGCGGTGAAGGGCGCGGTACCGGGTGCAACCGGTGGCGATGTCATCATCCGTCCGACCACCAAGGGTTGAGGAGAGACGCCATGGAACTGAATGTCATTGGCGCCAAGCCACTCAGCGTGTCGGACGAAGTGTTCGGCGGCGAGTTTAAGCAGGCCCTGATCCATCAAGTAGTCGTCGCTTACCAGGCCGGCGGTCGCGCCGGTACCAAAGCGCAGTTGTCGCGCGGTGAGATGTCGGGTACCACTAAGAAATTCAAGAAGCAGAAGGGTGGCGGCGCTCGTCACGGTGATTACCGCGCTCCGATCTTCGTCGGCGGTGGTGTCACGTTCGCAGCGAAGCCGCGTAGCTACGAGCAGAAGGTCAACCGCAAGGCTTATCGTGTTGCGATTCGTTCGATCTTTGCCGAGCTCCATCGTGCCGGTCGCCTGAAGGTTGTCGAGAGCTTTGGTGTCGATACACCGAAGACCTCCGCAATGGTTGCCAAGCTGGCCGAGCTCGAAGTGTCCGGTCGTGTTCTGCTGGTGTCGGAAGACGCTACAGAGACTGTGTTCTTGGCTGCTCGCAATATCCCGTATGTTCACGTGTTGGACGTGATGGCGCTGAATCCGGTCAGCTTGGTCGGTTCCGACCATGTGGTTATGACCGTCGAAGCAGTGAAGAAAGTCGAGGAGTGGCTGGCATGAGCAACGAACGCATTCTGAATACGCTGCGCGCGCCGCACATCTCCGAAAAGGCCGCGCGCCTTGCAGAGAAGAACCAGTACGTATTCGTGGTCGCCCCTGAGGCGACGAAGGCCGACGTCCGCACGGCGGTGGAGCAAATGTTCGACGTCAAAGTCCAACAGGTGAACCTCGTCAATACCAAGGGCAAGGTCAAGTCCTTCCGTTTTCGCGCTGGCAATCGCCAGGGCAAGCGCAAGGCCTATGTGCGCCTCGCTGATGGCCAGACCATCGACGTTTCGGCCAAGGCCTGAGCCAGGAGTTCTGTGAAATGGCATTAATTACTCACAAGCCGACCTCCCCGGGACGCCGCGACGCAGTCAGCGTTCGCACTCCGGGTCTGCACAAGGGCGCCCCGTACGCGCCGTTGACCGAGGCGCAGAGCAAGACCGGCGGCCGCAATCATTACGGTCGCATCACCGTTCGTCATCAGGGCGGCGGTCATAAGCAGCGTTATCGCATCATCGATTTTAAGCGCGACAAGGAAGGCATTGCCGCCCGCGTCGAGCGCATCGAATACGATCCGAATCGCACTGCGCATATCGCATTGCTTTGCTACGCCGATGGCGAGCGTCGCTACATCATCGCGCCGAAGGGTGTCGAAGCTGGCGATCGTCTGGTTTCGGGTCACGATGCACCGATCAAGGCTGGTAACAGCTTGCCGTTGCGCAATATCCCGGTGGGTTCCACCGTGCATTGCATCGAGATGAAGCCTGGTAAGGGCGCACAGATTGCACGCAGTGCAGGCGCTTCAGTGCAGCTGATTGCTCGTGAATCTGGCTATGCGACGTTGCGTCTTCGCTCTGGCGAAATGCGTCGTGTGCCGGTCGACTGCCGCGCCACCATCGGCGAAGTCGGCAATGGCGAACACAGCCTGAAGAAACTCGGCAAGGCCGGCGCGAAGCGTTGGCTGGGTATTCGTCCGACCGTTCGCGGTGTGGTGATGAACCCAGTTGACCATCCGCACGGCGGTGGTGAGGGCAAGACCTCCGGTGGCCGTCATCCGGTCAGTCCGTGGGGTACGCCAGCCAAGGGCTACAAGACCCGTAACAACAAGCGCACGCAGCAGTTCATCGTGCGTCGTCGCAAGTAACAGGAAACCGTCATGCCGCGTTCTCTAAAGAAAGGTCCATTCGTTGACCTTCACCTCGTCAAGAAGGTGGAAGCTGCGGTTTCCGCCAACAACAAGCGCCCGATCAAGACCTGGTCGCGTCGCTCGATGATCCTGCCGGAAATGGTCGGCTTGACCATCGCCATCCACAACGGTCGCCAGCACGTGCCGGTGCTCGTCAACGAGAACATGGTCGGGCATAAGCTCGGCGAGTTCGCGGTGACCCGCACTTTCAAGGGCCATGGCGGCGATAAGAAGGGCAAGTGATGAGCACTGAAGCCAAAGCGATCCTGCGCAGCGCCCGCATCTCGGCGCAGAAGGCACGCCTGGTAGCTGACCTGGTCCGCGGTCTCCCCGTGGGCCGCGCCAGCGACGTGCTCCAGTTCACCAATAAGAAGGCCGCAACCCTTGTTCGCAAGGTGCTGCTGTCAGCCGTTGCCAACGCCGAGAATAATCTGGGCGCTGACGTTGACGAGCTGAAGGTCTCGCGCATCTTCGTGGACGAAGGTCCGGCGATGAAGCGTATGCATGCCCGCGCCAAAGGTCGCGGCTCGCGCATCCTTAAGCGCACCAGCCACATCACTGTGGTCGTTGGCAACTGACGGGGACATAGACGATGGGTCATAAAGTTCATCCCACCGGTATCCGCCTCGGCATCGCCAAGGACTGGAACTCGAAGTGGTACGCCAATAAGGGCGATTACGCCAAGTACCTCGCGGCCGACCTTAAGGTCCGTGAGATGCTGCGCAAGAAGCTGGCCGCTGCCGGCATCTCGAAAATCCAGATCGAGCGTCCGGCCAAAACCGCACGCGTGACGATCCACACAGCCCGTCCGGGCGTGGTGATCGGCAAGAAGGGCGAGGATATCGAGAAGCTGCGTAAGGAAGTCAGCCAGCTGATGGGCGTTCCGGCGCACATCAACGTCAACGAAGTGCGCAAGCCTGAGCTCGACGCTCAGCTGGTGGCTGAGTCGATTGCACAGCAGCTCGAGCGTCGCATCATGTTCCGCCGCGCGATGAAGCGTTCGGTTGGCAATGCGATGCGTCTGGGTGCTCTGGGTATCAAGATCAACGTTTCCGGTCGTCTGAACGGTGCCGAGATCGCTCGCTCTGAGTGGAGCCGTGAAGGTCGCGTGCCGCTGCATACGCTGCGTGCTGATATCGACTACGGTTTTGCTGAAGCGAAGACCACCTACGGCATCATTGGCATTAAGGTGTGGGTCTATAAGGGCGAGATTTTCGACCTTTCCCAGATCGGCCAGGAGTCGAAGGAAGAGCAGCAGTCGCAGCCGCGCCGCGAAGGTGGTGAGGGTCGTCGTAATGATTCGCGTCGCGAAGCCGGTGAAGGCCGTCGCGACCGGTCTGCGAAGTAAGGAGAGTTGCCATGTTGCAACCTAAGCGAACCAAATTCCGCAAGCAGTTCAAGGGCCGTAACGACGGCTTGGCACAGTGCTCTAATCTTGTCAGTTTTGGCGAGTATGGCCTGAAGGCGACGACCCATGGCGCGCTCACCGCGCGTCAGATTGAAGCTGGTCGTCGTTGCATCACCCGTTTCGTGAAGCGTGGCGGCAAGTTGTGGATCCGCGTGTTCCCGGACAAGCCGATCACCAAGAAGCCGATCGAAGTCCGAATGGGCGCGGGTAAGGGTGGTGTCGAGTTCTGGGTCGCCCCGATCCAGCCCGGCCGTATGCTCTATGAAATCGAGGGTATCGACGAGGCAACGGCACGCGAGGCTTTCCGCCTGGCAGCCGCCAAGCTCTCGGTGCAGACCCAGTTTGTGACCCGGGCGGTGATGTGATGACCTCCAATGATCTGATCAACAAATCGGCCGACGAGCTGAAGCAGCATCTGCTGGATTTGCGCAAAGAGCAGTTCAACTTGCGTATGCAGAAAGGCTCCGGCCAGCTCAACCAGCCGCACCAGCTGCGCCGCGTTAGGCGCGATATCGCCCGCACGAAGTTCGTGCTCGGCGGAAAGAAGTAAGGGACGGCGGATATGAGCGACATTAAAAAGCAGACGCGCACTCTCGAAGGGCGTGTCATCAGCAACAAGATGGACAAGACGGTTACTGTCCTGATCGAGCGCCAGGTTCAGCATCCGCTGATTGGCAAGATCGTCCGTCGTTCCACCAAGCTCCATGCACAAGACGAGCTTGGTGCTAACGAAGGCGACGTGGTCCGTATCGCGGAGTGCCGTCCGTTGTCCAAGACCAAGCATCACCGCGTGGTCGAAATCATCACGCGCGCAAACGTCTAAGGGAGGGTGCAGACATGATTCAGATGCAAAGCACGCTTTCCGCAGCGGACAACAGCGGTGCGAAGGAACTGATGTGCATCAAGGTGCTCGGGGGCTCCAAGCGCCGTTACGCCGGGATCGGTGACGTTATCAAGGTCACTGTGAAGGATGCCATTCCTCGCGGTAAGGTAAAGAAGGGTGAGGTGTACAATGCCGTGGTGGTGCGTACCGCCAAGGGTGTCCGCCGTCCCGATGGCTCGCTGATCCGTTTCGACGGCAATGCAGCGGTGCTCCTCAACAACAAGCTCGAGCCGATTGGCACCCGTATCTTTGGGCCAGTCACTCGCGAGCTGCGCACCGAGAAGTTCATGAAGATCGTCTCGCTCGCGCCCGAAGTGCTCTGAGCGGAGGCCAGAACCATGAACCGTATCCGCAAGGGTGATCAGGTCCTCGTGATCACCGGTAAAAATAAGGGTCAGCGCGGTGACGTGCTACGTGTGGATGGCGAACGCGTGTTCGTCTCCAACGTGAACCTGGTCAAGCGCCATACCAAGGCGAACCCACAGGCCAACCAGCCCGGCGGGATCGTCGAGCGCGAGGCTTCGATCCATCTCTCCAATGTGCAGCTGTTCAACCCCGCTACGAGCAAGGGTGAACGCGTTGGCACCAAGACGCTCGAAGATGGGCGCAAGGTCCGCGTGTTCCGCTCCAATGGCGAACAGGTGGACGCGTAAGGAACCGATGTCATGACGCGCCTTGAGACGTTTTACAAAGAGAAGGTAATTTCGACGCTCACAGAGCGCTTCGGTTACCAGAACGTGATGCAGGTTCCCCGCATCACCAAGATCACCCTGAACATGGGTGTGGGCGAAGCTGCAGGCAACAAGAAGATTCTTGAAAATGCCGTGGCTGACATGACCAAGATTGCCGGTCAGAAGCCGATCACGACCAAGGCGCGCGTATCCGTGGCCTCGTTCAAGATCCGCGACGGCTGGCCGATCGGTTGCAAGGTCACCCTGCGCCGTGCCCAGATGTGGGAATTCCTGGATCGCCTGATCAATATCTCGCTACCCCGCGTCCGCGATTTCCGCGGCGTATCGGGTCGCGCCTTCGACGGCCGTGGTAACTACAACTTCGGTATCAAGGAACAGATCATTTTCCCGGAAATCGACTTCGACGCGGTTGACGCGATGCGTGGTATGGATATTTCCATCACCACGACTGCGCAGACCGACGAAGAAGCCAAAGCGCTGCTGGAAGCCTTTAGCTTCCCGTTCCGTAACTGATACGCGAGAGAATCCATGGCTAAGACCTCAATGGTTAACCGCGATATCAAGCGGACCAAGCTCGTCAAGAAGTACGCCGCCAAGCGCAGCGAACTGAAGGCGATCGTGCTGAGCCCCACTGCCTCGTATGACGAGAAGATGGAAGCACAGACCAAGCTGCAGAAGCTGCCGCGCGACGCCAGTCCATCGCGTCAGCGTAATCGCTGCGCGCTCACCGGTCGTCCGCGTGGTGTGTACGCCAAGTTCGGTCTCGGCCGTAACAAGCTGCGCGAAGCCACCATGCGCGGTGACGTGCCAGGTCTGCGCAAGGCCAGCTGGTAAGTTCTACCCGAACAACCTGCGTAATCTTCTGATCTCGCAGGTTGTTTTTACCGAACGCGAAACCATTCGCGTTCGTCAGTGCGATTTCTAGCGCTGGTGTTCGCTAAAACTTGGAAATGCTGCTATAGTCAGCGGTCTGCGCAATGCAGGCCGACGATTTTGTCGGCTCACAATTTAAATTGATTTCCGGTTTTATCGGATATCGGTGCACTCTGAAGGATGTTTTCATGAGCATGACTGATCCCATCGCCGATCTGTTTACGCGCATCCGCAATGCCCAGCTTTCGGGCAAGCAGGCCGTAAGCATGCCGTCGTCGAAGCTGAAGGTGGCGATTTCCCATCTTCTAAAGAACGAGGGCTACATCCTCGACGCCAAGACCTCCACTCAGGAAGGTAAGCCGGTGCTCGAGATCAAGCTCAAGTATTTCGAAGGCCGTCCGGCCATCGAGACCATCGCCCGTGTTAGTCGCTCCGGTCTGCGCGTTTACCGCGGCAAGGACGAGCTGCCGAAGGTTCTCGGCGGTCTGGGTATCTCGATCATCTCGACTTCTGCCGGTCTGCTGACCGACGCGCAGGCCCGTTCCAAGGGTCTGGGCGGCGAAGTCATCGGCCAAGTGGCGTAAAGGAGTCTCCCGATGTCCCGTGTAGCCAAGAAACCGGTTTCCCTGCCGAAGGGTGTGGAACTGAAGGTCGCTGACGACGCTATCTCCGTGAAGGGCCCGAAGGGCACACTGTCGATCCATACCCTGCCGGGCGTGTCGATCACAGTGAACGATGGTGTTGCCACCATCGTCGTTGCAGAAGGCGCCGACGACAAGTTCGGTGGTACCGCTCGCGCACTGCTGGCCAATATGGTCAAGGGTGTGTCCGAAGGTTACGAACGCAAGCTGGAGCTCGTCGGCGTGGGTTACCGCGCTTCGATGGCCGGCAAGGCGTTAAACCTGAGCCTCGGCTTTTCGCATCCGGTAGTGTTTAACGCGCCGGAAGGCATCAGCCTTGAAACCCCGACGCAGACCGAAATCCTGATTAAGGGTTTTGATAAGCAGCTCGTCGGTGAAGTGGCCGCCAAGATCCGTGCTTATCGCTCGCCGGAGCCCTATAAGGGCAAGGGTGTGCGTTACGCCGGCGAGAAGATCACGTTGAAGGAAGCCAAGAAGGCTTAATAGCGGATTTTTCCGCAGGAGTCTGGTCATTCGTGTCCAGGCTCTTAAACAAAGCCAATCCGCTTTCTGGAGATTATGACCATGAACAAGAATGAAGCTCGTCTGCGCCGTGCCAAGTCCACGCGCTGTCACATCCGAAAGCTCGCCGTAGCACGTCTGTCGGTGCATCGCACCGGTCAGCATCTTTATGCTCAGGTGTTTGACGCCTCTGGCGAGAAGGTGGTGGCTGCTGCTTCGACCGTGCAGAAGTCGGTTGCTGAAGGCCTGAAGGGCACCAAGAACCTGACGGCTGCGGCGGCGGTGGGTAAGGCTATCGCTGAGCGCGCCAAGGCTGCAGGCATTGAGGCTGTGGCGTTCGATCGCTCTGGCTTCCGCTATCACGGTCGCATCAAGGCACTTGCCGATGCAGCTCGTGAAGCTGGCCTGAAATTCTGATGTACCCGGAGCCGGGTGTATTCACTCAGCTCCACGCGTAGTACCTACAACTCCAAGCGGCTAAGCCGCAAGCAAAGTCCCGGTTCGCTGGGCATACGGAAAAGATTATGTCTTCTACCGATCGTGAAAATTCGGACGGCCTGCTCGAAAAGCTGATCGCCGTCAATCGCGTGGCCAAGACCGTTAAGGGTGGTCGCCAGATGAGCTTCACCGCACTGACCGTGGTCGGTGACGGCGAAGGTAAGGTTGGCTTTGGTTATGGCAAGGCGCGCGAAGTGCCGGTGGCCATCTCCAAGGCGATGGAGCGTGCTCGCCGCAACATGGTGAACATCGATCTGAACAACGGCACCTTGTGGTACGCCATCAAGGCTAACCACGGCGCTGCCCGCGTGTATATGCAGCCTGCTTCCGAAGGTACCGGCGTGATCGCTGGTGGCGCAATGCGCGCCGTGTTGGAAGTGGTTGGCGTGAAGAACGTTTTGGCCAAGGCCGTGGGTTCGCGCAATCCGATTAACCTCGTGCGCGCCACCATCAAGGGCCTTCAGGCCATTGCCTCGCCGAAGCAGATTGCTGCTAAGCGTGGCAAGACTCTCGCTGAGGTGCTTGGTAATGGCTAATAATGAAAAAACCGTCCGCGTTCGCCTGGTCAAGGGCCTGCGCGGTGTGCAGAGCCGCCACCGTCTGAGCGTGAAAGCGCTTGGCCTGGGCAAGCTCAACGACGTCCGTGAACTGAAGGACAGCCCGCAGGTACGCGGCCTGATCAATACGGTCTATTACCTGGTCCGGGTCGAGGAGTAATCATCATGCGTCTTAATGACATCAAGCCTGCTGCTGGTTCGCGCAAGACGCGTCTGCGCGTTGGCCGCGGTATCGGTTCGGGCCTTGGCAAGACGGCAGGTCGTGGCCATAAGGGTCAGCATGCTCGCGCCGGTGGCACACACAAGTATGGCTTCGAAGGCGGTCAGATGCCGCTACAGCGCCGGTTACCGAAAGTTGGCTTCCGTTCGTTGAAGAAGAAAGAGAGCCAGGAAGTGTTCCTGTATCAACTCGCTAGCCTCAAGGCTGACGTGATCGATCCGGTCGTGCTGCATCAGGCCGGGCTGATTGATAGCCGTGCAAAGAAAGTGAAGGTTGTTGCAAAGGGTGAGATCGGCCGCGCAGTGAAACTGTCGGGCGTACTTGCCACGGCAGGCGCCAAGGCAGCTATTGAAGCTGCCGGCGGCAGCGTGGAGTAATCACGTGCCGGCAGCCAAGGGCAACTCGCTCGGCAAGCTGACGGAACTACGTCAGCGCATCTTCTTCGTGATTGGTGCGCTGATCGTTTACCGTCTCGGCTCGTTCATCCCGGTTCCTGGCGTGAATCCAGAGGCGATGACCAACCTCATTGGTCAAAGCGGTGGTCTGCTGGACATGTTCAACATGTTCTCGGGCGGCTCGCTGGGACGTTTTTCGGTATTCGCGCTTGGTGTGGTGCCCTACATCTCAGCCTCGATTGTGGTGCAGATGATGGGGTCGGTGATCCCTAGCCTGCAGCAGCTGCGCAAAGAGGGTGAGGCAGGTCGTCGTACGATGACCATGTACACCCGCTTTGGCACGGTAGGTTTATCGGCTTTCCAGGCTTTCGGCATCGCTATGGCGTTGCAAAAGCAGACGGCAGTCGGCGGTGTACCAGTGGTTTACACGCCGGGTATGGGTTTTGTACTGGCATCTGTAGTCGGTCTTACTGCTGGCTCGATGTTCCTGATGTGGCTGGGCGAGCAGATGACCGAGCGCGGTATTGGCAACGGCATTTCGCTGCTGATCTTCGCAGGTATCGTGGCGGGCTTGCCAGCTGCAGTGGTTCATACGCTGGGCATGTCCAGCAATGGTGAGCTGTCGGTCATCCAGATGTTGATGGTGGCAGGGTTGATTCTTGCGGTGACGGCGTTCTGTGTGTTTATGGAGCGTGCTCAGCGGCGGATCACGGTGAATTACGCGCGGCGGTCCGGTGGGCAGCGCGCTTATATGAACCAGACTTCGCATTTGCCGCTCAAGATCAACATGGCGGGGGTTATTCCGCCGATCTTTGCCTCGAGTTTGCTGATGTTTCCGGCGACTGCGGCGACCTGGTTCAGTGCAGGTCACCAATCGCGCTGGTTGCAGGATCTAACGCAGGCGCTGACGGTTGGTGAGCCACTGTGGGATATCGTTTACGCGGTGCTGGTGATCACTTTTGCCTTCTTCTATACGGCGATCGTGTTCAATGCACAGGAAACGGCGGATAACCTGAAGCGCTCAGGCGCACTGATTCCAGGTATTCGTCCGGGTCGCTCCACCGCTGATTACATCGATGCCGTGATGACTCGTTTGACCGGTGTGGGTGCTGTGTATCTGGTGCTGGTTTGTCTGGTGCCGACATTCATGCAAAACGCATGGCATGTACCGTTCTACTTTGGCGGCACTTCGCTGCTGATCGTGGTGGTGGTGGTGATGGACTTCACGGCGCAGATCCAAGCGCACCTGGTCAGTCATCAGTACGAAGGTCTGCTTAAGAAGGCCAATTTGCGTCGCGGTTGATGCCGCGGCGGGTTGGTCGACGTGGGATGGCAGTGACACCACGGTGTCACAGGGCTTTCCTGTTAGGGTAATTCAGGTTAAAATTGCGCGTTTACCGCGCACGAAAAGCATCGGAGAAGGTACATCATGGCGCGCATCGCGGGTGTCAATTTGCCGGTCCAGAAACATGTCTGGGTTGGTCTGCAGAGCATTTACGGCATCGGCCGCAGCCGGGCCAAGAAGGTCTGTGTAGAAGCCGGCGTGGTTCCGACCACGCAAATCAAGTCGCTCAGCGAAGGCGAGGTGGAGAAGATCCGCCACGAAATCGCTAAGTATGTCGTCGAAGGCGACCTTCGCCGCGAAGTGGGCATGGCCATCAAGCGTTTGATGGACTTGGGTTGCTACCGCGGTTTGCGCCACCGTCGTGGCCTGCCGGTGCGCGGCCAGCGCACGCGTACCAACGCACGTACCCGTAAGGGTCCCCGTCGCGCGATCAAGAAGTAACGGATTCCGAATATGGCTAAGCCGGTCAAGACCAAGAAGAAGATCAAACGCGTTGTCACGGATGCCGTGGCTCACGTGCAGGCCTCCTTCAACAACACTATCGTCACCATCACCGATCGTCAGGGCAATGCTCTGTCGTGGGCGACTGCAGGCGGCGCGGGTTTCCGCGGTTCGCGCAAGTCCACCCCGTTTGCCGCGCAGGTCGCCGCCGAAAAGGCTGGTCGTGCCGCCGGTGATTACGGTGTGAAGACGGTAGAAGTTCGCATTAAGGGCCCAGGCCCAGGCCGTGAATCGGCCGTGCGTTCGCTGAATGCATTGGGCTACAAAGTGCTCAATATCATCGATGTCACGCCGATTCCGCATAACGGCTGCCGTCCCCCCAAGAAGCGTCGAGTCTAAGGAGCAAAACCATGGCCCGTTATCGTGGAGCTACCTGCAAACTCGCGCGTCGTGAGGGTTCGGATCTCAGTCTGAAGAGCCCGGCGCGCGCGATCGATTCCAAGTGCAAGCTTGAGAACAAGCCCGGTCAGCATGGCGCCAACAAGCGTATGCGTATGTCCGACTACGCTGTCCAGCTGCGTGAAAAGCAGAAGGTCAAGCGCATCTATGGTGTGCTCGAGCGTCAGTTCAGCAACTACTACGCTAAGGCGTCGACCCTCAAGGGCAACACCGGCGAGAACCTGCTGCGCTTGCTCGAGAGCCGCTTGGACAATGTCGTTTATCGCATGGGTTTCGCGGTCACCCGCGCCCAGGCTCGTCAGATGGTCGCCCATAAGGCGGTGCTGGTGAATGACAAGAAGGTGAATATCCCTTCGTACCAGGTTCGCCCGGGCGATGTGATTGCGCTGACCGAGCGTGCACGTACCCAGCTGCGCGTGCAGGAAGCGGCAACCGTATTCGACACCATGGACTTGCGTCCTTTGTGGGTCGAGGTTGACGCCAAGAAATTTGCGGGCACGTTCAAGTCGCTGCCGGATCGTTCCGATCTGCCGTCCGACATTAACGAAGCCCTGATCGTCGAGCTTTACTCGAAGTAATCAACCGGAGCTCTGCATGGCAGTTTCGTCAACTAGCGTGCTGCGCCCTCGCGGCCTCAGCGTCGAGCAGCTCGGAGCCAACCGCGCCAGGGTGGTGGTCGAGCCGCTTGAGCGTGGCTTTGGCCACACACTGGGCAACGCGCTGCGTCGCGTGCTGCTCTCCTCGATTCCTGGCAGTGCCATTATCGAGGTGGAAATCGATGGTGTGCTGCACGAATACACCACCCTTGAGGGCCTGCAGGAGGACGTGATCGAAGTCCTGCTGAACCTCAAGGATGTGGCGATTCGTCAGCATTCCGGTGATGAAGTCACCCTAACCTTGTCGAAGAAAGGCAAGGGCGTAGTCACGGCAGGCGACATCGTCGTCGATCACACGGTCGAGATCATCAATCCCGAGCACGTGATCTGCCACCTGACTAAAGATATTGCGCTGAACATGCGCCTGAAGGTGCGTCGCGGCGTCGGCTATCAGCCGGCCAGCTCGCGCCAGCATCCGGACGATGAAGCTCGTCCGATCGGTCGCCTGCAGCTCGATGCTTCGTTTGCACCGGTGTTGCGCGTGGCTTACGAAGTGGATGCGGCTCGTGTTGAGCAGCGCACCAACCTCGATAAGCTTGTGCTCGATATCGAAACCAACGGCACCATCGGTGCGGAAGACGCGGTCCGCAAGGCCGCCGAGATCCTCAACGACCAGCTGTCGGTGTTTGGTGACTTCTCGCGTCGCGAGAGCGCTACCGACAAGGCTGAAAAGAGCGGCTTTGATCCTTTGCTACTGCGTCCGATCGATGATCTGGAGCTCACCGTGCGTTCGGCTAATTGCCTGAAGGCCGAGAGCATCTATTACATCGGTGACCTGGTGCAGAAGACCGAGGTTGAGCTGCTTAAGACGCCGAATCTGGGCAAAAAGTCGCTGACCGAAATCAAGGATGTGCTGGGCGGACGCGGTCTTGCTCTCGGCATGAAACTTGAGAACTGGCCGCCGCCGGGCCTTTCGCACGGCATGCAGTTGGGTTGATGTATCCCGCAGCCGCAGTCGACCAAACTGCGGCTGTTGGCATAATTAGTAAGGTCATCAGTGATCGAACTAATAGCTTGAAACGGCGAGTGTGCATCAAGCGCTCTCGCCTAGCAGCAGAAGCGGCCATCCATCGCCGCACTTGTAACATTTGCGATCCTCCTTGATCGCTGTAGCACCCAGGTCGTGGCGGGCATATAACTAGTGCCCCTGCCTAGCACCAGAAGCGGCAATCCATGGCCGCATTCTCATAAAGAGTCCGTTTCACCAAGGGCTTTGATAGCGGGTAATCCGCGGAAGGCTGGCCATCATGGACCAGTTTTTCATAACAACAGACAAGAGAACTTCATCATGCGTCACATGAAATCCGGGCGTAAGCTCAACCGCACCAGCAGCCATCGCGAAGCGATGTTCAAGAACATGGCCTCGTCGCTGTTCAAGCACGAATTGATCCGCACCACTGTGCCGAAAGCGAAGGAACTCCGTCGCGTGGCCGAGCCGCTGATCACGCTCGCCAAGACCGACGGTGTTGCCAATCGTCGCCTTGCCTTCGCGCGTCTGCGCGACGAGCAGGCTGTGGGCAAGCTGTTCGTTGAGCTGGGCCCGCGTTATCGCGAGCGTCCCGGCGGCTATCTGCGTATCCTCAAGTGCGGCTTCCGCCCTGGCGATAATGCGCCGATGGCGTACGTCGAGCTGGTGGATCGTCCGCGCACCGAGGCTGTTGAGGCCGAATAAGCCTCCGCTTTATCGGGTGCTCTGACGTTCGAATGCGAAACCCTGACTGGGCAACCTGTCGGGGTTTCTGCTTTTGCAAATATTGAATGAAACAATGCTGCTGACAGCGCGCCGACGAGCGGTTAATGTCGTCTTCTCGCAACGCAACATGCCCGCCATGAACCCACTCCATTACTCATATCGCGCCAGCTTTTTCATTGGCTTCCTGATCTGCGCCGGCCTGCTTGGTTTTGCGCTGTACGCACAGTATGTGTTGCAGATGGATCCATGCCCGCTGTGCATCCTGCAACGCGTAGTCTTCATCGGATTAGGTCTGGTGTTCCTGGTGGGAGCATTGCAGGCACCACGTGGTAATGGGCGCTGGGCTTACGTAGTACTAGCGTTACTGATCGCTGCGATCGGTATTGGCATTGCTGGGCGACATCTGTGGATTCAGTCGTTGCCGGCCGATCAGGTGCCCAGCTGTGGCGCGCCGCTCGGTTACATGCTTGAAACTCGCGGAGGTAATGGCGGCTTGATGGGGGTGCTCCTCAAAGTACTTACCGGGTCTGGTGAGTGCGCCAAGGTCGAGCCCGTCTTGGGATTGCCCATGCCGTTCTGGTCACTGCTGTGGTACGTGCTGCTAGCGCTATGGGCAATCCGCGCAGGCCTCCAGCGCCAGCGCTCGAGGTTTTCACGATGAGTCAGCGAACTCCTGCCCACGCTGAAGCTGCAAACTGGTTGCCGACGTCATGGCAGCAGCGTGTTGCGCTACAGCAGCCACAGTACGAAGACGCAGCCGAGTTGTCGCAGGCGACGACGCAGCTTGCACAGCTGCCGCCATTGGTTACCTCGTGGGAAGTGCTTGCGCTGAAGCAGTCGCTGGCAGAGGCACAAGAAGGGCAGCGTTTCCTGTTGCAAGGCGGCGATTGCGCAGAAAGTTTTGCTGACTGCACCAGCCCGGTGATTTCGAATCGGCTAAAAGTGTTGCTGCAGATGAGCCTGGTGTTGGTGCATGGTTTGAAGAAACCCGTGCTGCGCGTGGGCCGTTTTGCGGGCCAGTACGCCAAGCCGCGTTCTACAGACACCGAAACACGAGATGGCATCACGCTGCCGAGCTTCCGTGGCGATGTAGTGAACGGCCCGGACTTCACTGCTGAAGCACGCCGCCCCGATCCGCAACGCTTGATCCAAGCGCACTCGCATTCCGCACTCACGATGAACTTCGTGCGTGCACTGATCGATGGCGGCTTTGCAGACCCGCATCACCCGGAATATTGGGATCTAGCTTGGGTCGAACATTCGCCGTTAGCCTCCGAGTATCGCCAGATGGTGGCAGCGATCGGTGACTCGCTCCGTTTCATGGAAACACTTGCTGGACCGGTCGCCAGCTTCTCGCGGGTGGATTTCTTTACCTCACACGAAGCGTTGCTGTTGCATTACGAGCAGGCGTTGACCCGGCAGGTGCCGCGTCACTCGGGCTGGTTCAACCTATCCACGCATTTCCCGTGGATAGGTATGCGTACCGCGGCGCTGGATGGCGCCCACGTGGAATATTTCCGTGGTATCCGCAATCCGATCGCCGTGAAGGTGGGGCCTTCCGTAAAGTCGGAACAACTGCTGCCGTTGATCGAAGCGCTAAATCCCGAGGATGAACCAGGCCGCCTCACGCTGATCCATCGTATGGGTAATGCCCAGATCGCCACCGCACTACCTCCGTTACTTGAGGCGGTGCGACGCGAGGGACGTCGTGTTTTGTGGGTGGCCGATCCCATGCATGGCAATACCGAGAGCACCTCGAACGGTTACAAGACGCGCCGTTTCGACAACATCCGCGGCGAGCTGGACCAGGCATTCGATATCCATGCCGCGGCCGGTACGCGATTGGGTGGCGTGCACTTGGAGCTGACCGGTGAAGATGTCACCGAATGCATGGGCGGCGCGCGTGATCTAAGCGAGGCCGATCTCGACCGCGCTTATAAATCGATGGTGGATCCACGCCTGAACTACGAACAGTCGCTTGAACTGGCGATGCTGATCGTACGCAAGTCGGGCGGCATGGTGTAACAACAAATACCTGCGCGTGGATTGATCCTTAGCGTGCAGGTGTTGCTGCTGCTTCCTTGGCGATTCGCGTTTCCAGATTGATCTGCCCCTGCGCTGCATAGGCCTTGCAAGCCTGCGTGTCGATCAGCGGATCGCTCTTGCTGCCGGGCTTGCGTTGTTCTGCACGCGTCAAGAAGTCGATGGCATCCTGATGCGGCACCATCAGAATGTCGCAGGGCAGGGCGGCCAACATTTTCAGTGCGCGGCGAAATGCTTCCAGTCGTTCTGGATGTGCTTTATCGGTATAGCGATAGCCATCGGCACTGAGCAAGGTCAGGCTATCCGCATACACCATCGAGAGGCAGCGCTGTCCCTCGCATGAGCTCCATGCCCACGTGGTGCTGCCCGGTGTGTGACCGGGTGTGTAATGCGCCTGCACGGCAAGTGGCCCCACATGCACGATCTCGTTGTCAGCCACGGCTCGAACTTTATCGACCTTGGGATATAGCGGCACATCGCCGTGTTGCGGATCGTCCGGATCGTCGCCGCCTAACATGATCGCTTTGGCCCCCTTTGTGCTCGCTGCTACGGCCGCTCCGGTATCGTGCGCGAGCGCGGCAATCGCACCGGCATGATCGCCATGTGCATGCGAATTCAGGATCAGCTTGATGTCTTTCAGCTTGAACCCTAGCGCTTGGATATTCGCCTCGATCATCGGCGCGTTCTCCGGCAGTGTGCCGTCGATCAGAATGTCGCCATCGGGCGAGGTAATGAGAATCGAGCTCAAACCCTTGCTGCCGACGTAATACGTATTGCCGTAAATACGAAACGGCTTTTGCGGCTGGTTCCAGCTACCGTTGTCATACGTGGAGTGTTTGGCGGGCGTCGCAGCATGCGCGAAGGTGCCAGCGAATAGTGCAGCGATGCCTAAAGCGAGACGTGCATTCATGTGTTCCCCCCAGTGAGTAGAACAAGTGTGCCAGCCATAAGGTGGCAACGACTCGTCGTGTTTGGGGCGATTTAAGGGCGTCGCTCGTGATTGAAGCCGCCCACACAGGGCATGGGTGCACGCGTGGGAACGGCTTCAGTGACAACGCATGGGGATCAGTCAGCTATTTGCGACTTGCCGCCTACCGTGTCGAGAAACTGCGGCGGTTGCCAAGCATGCGTATGTTGCTCGAAGCCGTAGGCGATCGAGATGAGCGTGGGCTCACTCCACTTCGTACCGAACAGTACGATGCCTACAGGCAAGCCGTGCGCCCAGCCAGCAGGCACTGTGATCGAGGGATAACCCGCCACCGCCGCCGGTTGCGATGGGCCGCCTATGGTGGGGTCACCGCTGACGATGTGATCGCCGAGTACCGGGTCGGTCACGAACGTAGGCCCCCAGGACGGCGACAGCAACGCATCGAGATGATCTTTGCCGAGCGCCGCATCAATGCCCTCTGGGCCGGATAACTGCTTCGCCTTCGCCAGAGCATCGAGATAGGCCTTATCGGTGAGCGGGCCCTTTGCTTCGGCCTGCTCGAAAAGCTCTTGCCCGAACCACGACATTTCACGTGTAGCCTCACGCTGGTTGAATGCGATCAGATCAGTCAGCGTTTTTACGGGCAAGCCACGACGCGTGGTCAGGTACGTGTTGATGTCGTGTTTGAAGTCGTACAACAGCACCGTCGACTCTGGATCACCGAGCTCATTCAAATGCGGCAGGGTGACGGGATCGACGATGATCGCGCCCTGCGCCTTCATCGTGGCGATGGCCTCGTCGAGTACGCGATCCGCATTTGGCTCGTTGCCGGCGAGTTGGCGAACCACACCGATGCGCTTACCACGCAAACCATTCGGGTCGAGAAAGCGGGTGTAGTCAGTCGCGTGTTTGTCGGCATCTACCGTGGCTGGGTCATGCGGGTCACTTCCCGCAATCACGCTGAGCAGGGCTGCGGCATCGGCCACGCTGCGCGCCATTGGCCCGGCAGTGTCCTGGTTGTGACTGATCGGTACGATGCCGCTGCGGCTGACCAGGCCGAGCGTGGGTTTGATACCGACAATGCCATTCATCGACGCAGGGCAGATGATCGAGCCATCGGTTTCGGTACCGATTGCCACCGTGGTCAGCCCTGCGGCTACCGCAGCGGCCGAACCAGCACTCGAGCCGCACGGATTGCGATCCAGTGCATACGGGTTACGTGTCTGGCCACCGACGCCGCTCCAGCCGCTGCTGGCGTGATTGGAGCGGTAGTCCGCCCATTCGCTGAGATTGGTCTTGCCGAGAATCAGTGCTCCGGCTTTATGTAGTCGCGTAACCAGCGCGGCATCGTTTGATGCCGGCGCGTCGGTTAGGGCCAGTGAGCCGGCAGTGGTCAGCATGGGGCCGTTTGTATCGATGTTGTCCTTTAACATCACAGGGATGCCATAG
>JBARCX010000380.1:0-14692 GCA_049794535.1 Rhodanobacter sp. | reverse complement strand
TTCTTGCCCTGCGCGCAAACAGATCTCGGCGCGGGCCATGCAGATCATGAAAAGAGACTCTGTGCTCTCCAGGGGATAAACGGCACACTCAAGCGACAAGTGGCGTCGGTGACATTTGCATCCCATCCTGGGTACTGAAACAGCTCGGCAGGTAGCTGGTCGTTCCAGGCGCATGCAAACATGTGGGTGACTGTGGGTGCATCGACAGACGCATCGACTAGCGCATGAGGCCCATGCGTATAACCTGCAGAAAGTAACGATTGCGCCTGCCAAGATCGATACCGCGCGCCGAATCGTTCAAGACGTATGACGACTGAATGCGCGTGTAAAGGGTTCGAATCGGACATACGATATGGAGCCACGCTCGACACATCATGGCGTGCCGAACGCGACGGTATTTTGTTGTCGAACGAAGATTTACCGTGCCTCATGGCTATACATCTGCCAGTGGTTCGAGTCGCTCAATGGCGTGTGACTGCTTTTCATTGGGCAGCCAAAGCGACAACACGCCGCCCAGTGCCAGCAGTACGACATTGCAGCCAAGCGCCCGCGTAAACGCATGCGCGTAAGCACCAAGGTCATGTCCCGCACCCAGCGCGCTGTAGAAAACACCACCGATGATGGCAACGCCGAGCGAGGCGCCGACCTGCAACGCGGAGATCGCAATGCCTGAGGCCAACCCCGCGTGGCGTTGATCAATGCCGCCGATAACGGCCTTGATCACCGAGGGCATCACCGTGCCGAAACCCAGGCCTGCACATGCCAAACCGATCTTCAATGCAGCTGGCGGCGCGTTGCCCACTGCAAACATGACAATGGCGAAGCCGATCACCTGCAGCGCGAAGCCCAAGGTCAGCGCGCGTGTTCCCAGGCGATACATGAGATGCGACGACGCCAGCGAGGCGATAAAGCCACCACCAACATACGGCAAGGTGGTGAGCCCTGCTTGGAGCGGCGTCATGTGCACGCCGTTCTGCAGATAGATCGAGAACGTCAGGAAAAATGACGACTGCATGTAGAACGCCACCGCCATGGCGATGCCGACCACAAATCCATGATTGCGGAACAGCGCGAGCTCCACCAACGGCGAGCCACCTCGCTGCGCAAGCCGCTTCTCAAAGGTGATGAAGGCGAACAACGCAACAGGCGATGCAGCAAGCATGGCGACAATCCACAGCGGCCACCCAGTTTCGCGGCCTTCCACCAGCGGATAAACCAGCAAACCCAGCGTGGCCGAAAGCAGCAGTACGCCGCCTACGTCGAGTCCCTGCGCATGCTCCGCTCGCGAATCACCAAGAAAGAACACGCTGCCGATCAGCGCGGCCAACCCGATTGGCACATTGATCAGAAAGATCACCTGCCAGGTCAGTCCAAACAGATGCGATGAAACCAGTACGCCGCCCAGCAATTGCCCGCAGATATTGGCAAGCCCAAACGTAGCGCCATAAAGCGCCAGTGCACGCCCCTGCTCCACCGGCGGAAATAGAACGCGGATCGAGGCCAACACCTGCGGCGCCATGGCCGTCGCCATCAACCCTTGCAGAATGCGTCCGGCGATCAGCGCGTTCGGCGACCAGGCTGTTCCGCACAACACGGATGCGAGGGTGAAACCCACCACGCCGAGCATAAACATCCGTTTGCGACCGAACAGATCGCCCAGCCGCCCACCCGTGATGAGGAATACCGCATAAGCGGCAGCATAGGCGGAGATGACAAACTGCACCGCGCTTGATGAGGCGCCAAGACTCTCCCGGATCGCCGGCAGTGCCAGGTTCACGACATTGAAATCGAGCGGCGGTAAAAAGGCGCCCGTAAGCAAAACGGCAAGCGCAAACCACCGGCGTGGATCGCCATCCGCATGCGGAACGACGTGAACGTCCATCTCGTTGGGCTGAATGCCCATGTGGCGGTTCCTGGTCGACGGGGGACTCAGCTGCTTCGGCTGCCCGCTCATCAACGTGAGCGGCGGGCCACGAAACTGCACTGACTCGCGCAGTTTAGAAATGGCCAATCATTTCGTACAGATATGTATGAATATTTTAGTGATGAGTTTTAGAAATGCATGCGCGTGCCACATCACTGCCCATCCAAGCCCTATCGGCCTGGCGCCCGACATGTCAGCCAGACGACCCACACCGTAGCGGTCGCTTCCGTCATCGAGATATCCGGAAATGGCTCTCTCTACTGCGCATGTGCCTCATCGATGTGCCCGCAGGGCCTTGAATGCCTAACGATCGCATCGCATCGCTATCCGCGAAATTGCACAAGATCGTAGGCGCATCCCAAAGCTCGAAACCCTCGCGATGAACTGACGTTCGCACCGATCGATAGCGCGCATCCTCGATGCAGATTTCACGTGCAGCAAACGTCGATCCATCCCACCGCATACCACCCCGCGGCTGATGCGTATTCGCAAGAACACTCGTTCGTCGGCAGCAGATAACTGAGATGACATGACCAACAGTGTGCGTGGCATCGAGGGCACATAACTCTGCAGAGATGAAGGTCGCCATGCGCTAGCGCTCCAACCATCTCCATCCCTACTGAACACCGGATCGAGATGCGCACTACGTTTACGCAACCATCAGGCTCTCCACATCGGTCATGCCTTGCCCGTTGTTATGGGGAACCTACAAATCTCATTGTTCAAACGCGTTTTACGCGTGCGATGCATGTCACGTAAGACAACACACGATCATCGGCTCGACCTTGCACACAGATGACACGTCGCGTGTTCTGCGCATACCTCGGAGTATGTCTCTCCCTCTAAGACATACGGGTAAGCCGAAGATGCGCACAGGCACGTTCTCATATCGGCTTACTACGCCCTCTCAATAGGACCTCGACAGTTCTGTAAACGACGGCTACGTCACCTTTCTTCACAGGGGTTTCACAAACGAAACCGAGCTAACACAGAAACGTCATAGTAAAGTCAGCACGAGCAGGGTCAGCCATTGCACGCAAATCAGCTACGGGGAAGCGAAGATATGCGCAGGAGAACAGAACAGCGGTTACGAGGAGTGACGGCCAATGACTAAGTGGAATGGATATCCATGGCCTGTACGTCATTTAGTTGTAGCACTCGCCTACGCGCTAGCGTATTTCGCGCTCGTCTCCTTCGCTCCGGCTTACTGGGTTCCATCAGCAGGACTGCGTTTAGCATGTCTACTGATTTTCCCGTATCGCTATTGGCCGGCACTTTTGATCGGCGAGTTTGCGTCATTAACGTATAAGAATTTTCTATGCCTGGACTCCTTCGGCCTGACATGGGCGATAGCACATTCGATTCCACCTATCGTGCTGGCCATGCCAATCGTTAAGTGGCTTCGTGACAGGCATCAGATTACCCGTTCGCCGATAGCGGGATCTATGGGCGCACTGCTTGTGGCGACAGTAATCATCGCCGCTGAAGTTGCTGCAATGAATGTCGGACAGTTCACGCTGATGCGTCTTCCGATTGGATACAAGCCACCTGGCCTTTTTATATACGGCGGCTGGCGATTCCTTGGTGATTTTCTTGGCATTCTTGTAGTTGTTCCTGCTGTACTGGCAGTCCGCGAACTCATTGCATCCAAGGCTTGGCGCTCGGGCCTTCGTCGCCACCTTCCTAGCCATGCCATCTGGGAAGGCTTCGCCTTTGCCTTGATCTTTGCTGCACTCATGACCCTAGGGGATAAAATTCAAGACAACACAATCCGCTACGCGATGGACGCGGCTTTCTTTTGTCCGGTGGCATGGCTCGCCTTTCGCCACGGCTGGCAAGGTGCTGCTTTCGGTAGCGTTGTCGCAAGTATCGGCATCATGTTGGTTCCGCACAGCACATACGACCCAGGCACGCTCTTGGCACTCAGCGTGCTTGCATTCACTGTTGCGGTGATGCTGCTACTCGGCGCGAGGACAACACTCCTCCAACTGGCCTTGCGGGAAAGTCGTGAGCATTTACTGCTCGCTCGCCAAGAGCTGTATTTGAACGAAGTAAAACGGCGAAATAGCGCCCACGCTCTAGATAGACTCCAAGCGTCGATGAGCACAGGGCATTCCCGCGTCCTAAACCGCTTACGTCTCTTCACCTCGCCAAGTGAAGAGAGCGCATACCGTGACCAACTAGATGAGGTTCGCGGCGGTATTGATCGCCTTCGTGAGACTTTATCACCCAGGGAGTGGCAGCGACTTGGCCACCCAAATGCATTACAAACAACGGTTGGGCACGCGCTAAAAAGTCTTGGTGTATCGTACGACGCAGATCTGCGTGGAGCACTAAGTCTTCTTACGCCAGACTTGGCCGTGGCCCTTTATCGTCTAGGCTGCGAAGCCTTGGCGTTCTTGCTCGCATACCACCCCACTGACCTGGTCCGTTTACAAACCAGCACGCACATGCTTGCGAATGGCAGGATTGAGGTGGCAATCGAAGTGACCAGTGCAGGCAAGGCCATCGTTCCGCCTCCACGCGATAAGTTGCTAGCCGCCTTAGGCGCAGGGGGACTCAGCGAGGCGGATATGCGGAGTCGCGCAAAGCTGTACTCAGGAGCTATGTTTATCGACATGCTCCCCAACAGTGCTGCCCGGGTGATGCTAAAACTTCGCAATGAAACCAGTAACGCCACGCAGCTGAGAGCACCATAGGAACTCCCAACTGCTCGATGTCATTGGCTCAGAGCATTTAGTGCTATTGACCCGTAGTAGAGATGACCGAGACATCGCATTGCGCCGGATCGGTACAGCCACTCATCAACAAAGTGTGTGATTGCGCACTTTGTACTGCGGCTGGTGCTCCTACATTGACAGATGCGGCCGTCCATACGAGCCCGCTATTACTCGACCGCACTCCCACCTGCACCGTGCCATCGTTGTAGACGGACGACACCGTATTCTGGACTGAGAGTGCCTGTGACGTGTTAGCACGCGAGGCATCAATACCGGTAGGCAGAACCAGGAACTGCCCGTTGGCCGTCGCAAATGCGACACGTATATTTCCGCCCAGATCATTCACCTGGATATATCGAACGCCATCACGAACGAATACGTAGACATGAAACTGCGAGCTACGACTGACATCTTGTGCATTGGGCCACGCTTGACCCAACCCGATGGATGGCGGCTCGGAAGCAGATACCGACAATGACAGACCGAGTGCAACCATACCGACGATGGCGACATGGCGCGGGCTAAAACCGAATCTCAGGCGAAACATGGTGCGACCCCCTCGTGTTGGCTCTATGCAGCGTTGAGAACTCTAGCATCGAAGACGGTCAGCTTTGCTACGTGAAAAAGGCGTCAAGATCACGATATACATGAAGATTAAGTTGATGCCTATCTGATCAAACCGATGCCTCAATCATTAGTCAGCCAGCCACCGCCCTCACGTTGTCACGTGGTGTCGCATCCGTTTTAAGCAACCAATAGTCGGTGATCTGTACCCGCATCATGGGGCGTAAACATCATGTGTGCAGTACGCTGCCCCTCGGCAACCAGCATCGGGGCAAGTGTTATGCGCGCACCCGCAGGCTCGATCGTAGGACTTTGCTCTGCCTCAGCCACCCTATGTGCCATGGGTATGGCGTTTCTCGGCTACTGGGGCGTGCACGAGCCCGTGCCCTGGCGCTGGGCCGACAGGTGCGTGGTGTTCCTGGCATTCGTCGGCTTTGCCTTCCTGGGCTCGGTCACCTGGATCGTCACTACCCCGGTTGTCGACGAGAGCGCCGAGAAGGTCACGACTGCCCGCCGTGCGTTTGCCATAGGGGTGGCTTCGATCTGGCTGGCTGTTGTCATAGCCGTCATCGCGTAGTTACAGCGACGCGCTCACACCATCTCTCCGTACACGACGAATCCCATCGGCTGGATGATGGGCCCATCGAACCACTGTTGCCCGGATAGGAGAATAATGGGCCGTCTGCGCGGGGAGCTGAGGGAGTACAGGGGCCAGCCATGCACTTGGATATTTATACGATCGGCGTTATCGGCCTGGCGGTAGGTGTCGCGATTTCGATGAGCTTCACCCTGCTCGGCATGGTGCTGCATGGCATGCCGGCGCTGCGCATCTGGGCTATCGGCTTCTGGGTACTGACGGCTGCCGCGCTTACCCAGGGATTGGACGAGCTGAATACGGTTCGCTCGGCGCTCATCGGCAGCGGCCTGATCGCGCTCGCTAATGCATTGATGCTGATGGGGATCGCGATGCATGTGCGCTACCCCTTACGCTGGCGCTGGCCACTGGCCGTCGTCGTCCTCTTTGTCGCCATCCAGATCGGCTTCATCCTGGCGCCACCCTCGCAGCCTGTCGAGGCGCTAGTGTTTGGAGCGAAAAGCATCGTCTGGGACGTATGGATGATCTGGGTGCTGTTGTGGCGGTCGCCACGGGATCTGCGAAACAGCTGCGGCTTCACTGCCCTGGTCTTTCTTATCGACACGGCTTTCTATGTGTGGCGCTCGGCTGCTGTGCTATTCCCCAGTATCGACTCGCACCTGCAGATCGCCAGCCTGCTGACCACAGCGAACTATATTTTCGGGATCCTCTGCACCTTTCTGCTGAGCACCGGCTTCACCCTGATGCTCGCCCAGCGACTGACGCTGGATCTGCGTCGCATGGCGCACACCGACGGCCTCACTGGCCTGCTTAACCGCGCGGCCGTTCTGGAACAGGGACCACGCGCTGTCGATGACTGCCGAGGTCAAGGGCAAGCTTGCTGCGCCTTGATGTTCGACCTCGACGGCTTCAAAGCCATCAACGACAGCTGGGGCCACGCGGCCGGCGATGAAGTATTGAGGCATTTCGTCAGAGTCATACATGACATCGGGCTGCCACCGAAGGCTCTGTTTGCACGCTACGGTGGCGAGGAGTTCGTGCTGGTACTGCCGGCCATCAATGCAGCGAGAGCCACCGCGCTCGCTGAACACATACGTGCCCAGGTAGCCAAGCTGCCTGCCACGTTCGATGGGCAGAGCATTGCCGTCACCACGAGCGTCGGCGTCGGCGTGGCCTCCGGCACGGGTTTCGAGAGGCTGGTTCGGTCTGCCGATGCCGGCCTCTATCGGGCCAAGAACATGGGACGGAACCGAGTTGAGTGGGATGTAAGCGGCCTACCGCGTATCGTCCAAGAAGCTGCGCAACATTGATGCAACGCAGCATGGCATTCCCCATCACCTGTCACACCCAAGGCAAAACATTTGCAGCCCGCTACATGGCAGCACCCTCCCAACTCGCTATAGTGGTAGATGGGGCAAGGGGTTAGTGAGCGTCTCGTATCGGGAGGTGGCCTTTCTATGAGCCACCACGCATCCCTTGCGCTTGGCTTTCAAATGACTCTTCATAAATCTTTACTTTCACGCACTGTTAATAAAGATGTCATGTTTGGTAGCATCTCCACGCTTCCTAAGGCCTGACCCGTTATGCAGCGAACCTTTATTGTCGGTTGTCCCCGCTCCGGCACAACCATCGTACAAGCCATGCTTGCGCGCCATTCGTCCGTGTTCACGCTGCCGGAAACGGCGTTTTTCCAACATCTGTTCAACGACCTCGAATGGCGCTGGGGAGACAAGGACGCCCGCCCTTTCAGGCGCCGATTGCGGCATCGCCTTGGATTCACACGTGCGCATGGGCGACATATCTTCGCCGAGCTGCAACGCTCGTTGCTGGGGGATGAGTCGGGCGCCTTGCTTTCGCACTGGCACACAAAAACCTGCGCAAAAAAATTCATCGCAATGCTCGATGGTGTGGCACTGCAATCTAAGCGAACGCTATGGGTCGAAAAGACACCCAGCCACCTGCTTTACCTACCCGAAATCGAAACCCACGTACCTGACGCAAAGATCATCCACGTCATACGCCGCGGCACGGATGTCATGGCTTCCGTGGTCGACGGGAATCTCCGCTTCAGCGCTTTTAGCGGTGACATAGCACTTTGGGTCTCTCGCTGGAATCGCGCGGCGCAGATCCATCGCGCACATATAGGTCAAGCCAATCATCACTTCGTCTTCCTTGAAGACCTTATCCGCGACAGCAAAGGCGAGTGGACTCGGTTGTGCGGCTTCCTCGGCCTACAGCCTGACATCAGTCTCGATAAGGCCTGTAGCCAGATGATTGCTGATGTGGAAAGGGAGCCATGGAAGCACGCCGCTGTCCATGGCGTCGTGCGCGACTCTGAGCACAAAGTGGAAGACCTCTTCGGCCCCAAGCTGCGACATTGGTTACAGACCCAGCTGTCGTCGTATGCCGAACTACGTGAAGCATGTGCCTTCCCACGCCATCTTCCGGCGCACGCCTCGTCAACCGTCGCCGAACTCGGTCGCTCACGACAGGGGTTGCAAACTGTCACCGAAATAAAGGCTTACAGCGCTTCATAAGGTGAGGCCAGGAATCCATCCCAGGCCTCCGAGCAGCCGGCGCTACACAGACGAACCCACAAGCCTCACCCGGCAGCATCATGAGCAACGAGCTCATGCGAATCAAAACGTGTTGTGCGACAACATCAACTACGTTTGATCGCACCACGTCAGTTGTTCGGTCGCCGCTAACTGGCAGACCTTCGAACAGCACTCTCCCGATCTTTAATTTCCGTCAAGCCAGGTTTGCGGATATATCGCTACTTGCGCGGCATCGTGGGCCGGTAAATTTATCGAGCCCACGCATCGATACAGGCTCGTCGTATCACCCTCTTACTGGCGATGCCGCATTCCATCGCGCTGCGCGCTTTCGACGGCCATACCGTCGCTATTTTTCCTCGTCATCGTCTTAAAGAATTCTCAAGGACATACGCATGAGCGACAAACGAGTCTGCTTCGATTTCGACCTATCGTTCTCGAACGGTGGCGGGTTACAAGGCCAAGGCTTTCGTCTCGATATCGAAGGTGATGACATCTCCGACGAAGCCTTAGCAGCCTATCTGGTCCGCGATATGCGTCTGCTTATGGTCGGCTCGGTCCGCATCCTCAAGAAAGAAATCATCACCGAGCCGCATAAGCGAAGTGATGCGAATGCGATCGATGCACCACAATCCCGATAAAGCCCCCTAGAGCCGTTCTAAGGCACGAGCACTGGGGCTTCAGTACCCGCGCGCGACGTCGACGACGCCACCGATCGCCTCACCGCGTGTCAGCGCACGGATCTTCTGTGCAATCTGCTGCACGCTTTCGTCACGCAAAGTCTCCGCCGAACAATGCGGTGTGATCGTGATGTGCGGATCGCGCCAGAAAGGATGCTCGGCGGGCAGCGGCTCCTCATGAAACACATCCAGCGTGGCCGCCGCAATTTGCCCGAGCGCGATGGCATCCAACAGATCTTGCTCGACCAAATGCGCGCCACGCGCCACGTTGATGACGTACGCACCACGCGCAAGTTTCGCAAACGTACGGGCATTGAGTATGCCGTCGGTATCCGGTGTGCTCGGCAAGAGATTCACCAACACCTTCACCTTGTCCAGAAACGCGTCGAACTGGTCCACGCCGGCATAACACTCGATGCCGTCCACACGCTTTTCGCTGCGGCTAAAACCACGCACCGGCAAACCCCATGATGCGAGCGTTTTGGCAACATGCGTACCGAGCACCCCAAGGCCAAGTACCCCAACGGTGAACGTTGCGCGCGGATACGGCTCGAGCACATGCCACCGACGCTCCGCCTGCAAGCGCGCATATCGATCAAAGCGCCGCATGTATCGCAACACCACATATGTCACGTACTCCGCCATCTGTGGCGCCATACCCGTATCTTCAAGCCGTACAAGTAGCGACTGCGCTGGCAACGTTCCCGGATGTGCACGCTCAAGCCCTAGGATGGCATCCACACCTGCGCCCACATTGAACACGGCACGTAAATCGTTGCGACCTGCGAAAAGCTCGCGCGGCGGACGCCAGACCACCGCAAAATCAGCGGGCTCGGCATCGCCCGGCTGCCAATGGCGCAAATCGGCTTCCGGTAGGGCTTGTGCAAAATCATGCAGACTCGCCGCCGCACTCATGTGCTGCGTGTGCAAAAGAATTTTCATGCTTGCCTGACTCAAGATGGATTACCGCTCGCATCGTCAACAGCCATCAGCTCGACATCTGGCTGCGATGAGCGCCAGATGATGAGCCTATGTGCGCACCACCCTCGATGGGAGGGCGGTAGCGTGAGGACATCCGATGACAGCGCTGTGGCTATATCTAGGCGAGCTGAAGTGCTGGGTCACTATCGTGCAAAACACTTACCGATAATCGTGCTTTAGAAAAGACTCTAGCGATGCTTCGCGACGGCTTCGGCCGCAAGAATGCCGGTGAACAGAGCAGGCCCCGTGCCGTAGCCCGGATAAGTCGTTTGACCCGCAAGAAACAGTCCTTCGATCGGCGTCCTGTACGGAAACTGCTGGGCAGGACTCGCCCCCGGCGATAGCCCATACAACGCACCCTCGAACAGGTTCATCTGCTCGGCATAGGTTCTTGGACTGAGTACGCGACGCGTGTGAATGTCTAGCGGCTGATGCTGCGCTAGCGCAGCGATGGCCTCATCCGCCAACGCATTCGCAGTGCGGTCATCCCATGCATCCAGCGGCTGCTTCTGGTCAACCGATGTGAACATCTCGATGATGCTGCCGCCTGGGGGCGCCAAGGCCGGTAGGGTAAGCGTGGGAACGGTATAGCTGAGCCAGCGAATGCCATCCGGCTGCGGAGCCAATTGCTGATACTGCTGCTCCATCAACGCAACATGGTTCACCGCATAGGCCGGCGCATCGATCTGGTTCGACAGCCCGAGCTGTATACCTAACGCTCGCTGCGAAAGCGGTACACGTTTCAAACGACGCTGAATCGAAGTGGGCACATCCGTGGGCACCATCATGCGTGTGAAGGTAGCCATCGCGGTGGCCGTCGATATCACGGTATCCGTCGGGATCTCTGTCTTGCCTTCAAGCACGACCGAGCGGACCTTGCCGCCATCCACCCGGATGCGCTTGACGCGTGCGCCGACATGCAGCTCACCACCAAGTTCCAGGAACGCATGATGCAATGCATCGGTGATCGCGCCCATGCCGCCTTCGGGCAAATAGAAGCCTTCGTCCAACATGGCGACCAGCCCCATGATCTGGAATACCGGCGTACGCTCCACGGGCAAGCCGGTGTAGAGCGTTACCGCGGAAACAGCGGCCCGTGCTTCTGGATCGCTAAATAATTTGTGCAGCTCCCCAGCGAGATTGCCACTCAACTTCGGCAAGTGGCGCCATACCTTGGAAAGCAAACGTGGCAGCGAAAGCGGATAAGGCATCAGATCATCGACAAACAGTCGAAGCACGGGAGCCCATTTATCGATGCAGCGCTCAAGCTCTGCCTGTAGAACTCGAGTCCGCGCCGCTCCGTTGTCGCCCTCGATGCGCGCAGTGCCTTTGTCGACAAACGTCACTCGCGTACCACTCGGCAACACCGACGTCTGCGGCACAGCGATACGACGCAGCGGCACCAACGCCTGGCGATCGAGCCCTAATCGCGAGAATGCATGGTCGATCAGTCGCGGAACGGCGACGTACATCGCACCATTGTTGAACCTATAGCCCTCGACATCCGTCGTCGAACAGCACCCGCCGATGACGTCATTCGCCTCCAGCACGGTGACGCCAAATCCCTGCCGGGCAAGGTGAATGCCAGCGGCCAGTCCCGACAAGCCCGCACCGATGATGGTGACTTTTCGTGATGCTGTGTGACCTGATGTCATAGGCTCTACTCCGTTAGCTGACAGGCGTCATTTCCCATCAGATGCATTGCACTGAACCAAAGCTTGCACGTACTTGATGATCTCAACTGCGTGATCCGCTCAACGAAGCATCACTGCTCATGAGAAGTGGCTGGGTCAGCCATCAGTACGCGTGCTTAGATTCCATGCAGAAGCGTCTACATCGAGTCTCATTGCACACGTACTGACTAGCCTCTGATATCGCCCCTTCCCTGCGAACTCAAACGACTTCGCTGCCCAACCGCAGGTTGATGCCCAGGGCCGTAGCCAGTTCACGTAGTGGCTCACTGTCGCGCGTCAGGGTGATCCAACCGGCATAGCTGTCGCCATCGGTTTCACACGCCCACAGGGTGTAGCCGAATTCGGCGAGGCGGTCATAGGCGATGGCACAAAGCGAAGCCACGTCGTGGTCGTCATAGAACTCATCATCGTCCGGGTCACCACCCCAATCGAGGCTGAGGTTCCAGCGCGACGACAGTTCGTTGATGGCCTGCACGAACGATGGCATATCGCCTGCGTCGACCAAAAAGCCCGAACGCCAGTCAATCACCTGACTGATCACCGTCAATGGTTCAACCTCTTCCTCTTCCTCATCCGCGTGAACGATCACCTCGCGATAGGCCGTGAACTGCTGTAGCGCGGTCTCTTCATCACCCGGGTTGATTAGCAACAGCAACTGCCAGACCTGGGCCTCGACCGAGTCATCATCGCCTTCGTCAAAGTCGTACTCGGTCTCGAAATCGTCGTCGGATGGGTTCATCGGGGGAAATCACTGAGAGGCAGGCCAGCTATGGTTGCGCGTACGCCGCTCAATGGAAAGTGCGGCTTTGCTGATCACGCTGCGCTCGACGGCTCTGTAGTACAAATGTCGGCCCGTCCAGCCGCCGAGCGAACTGATGACCCGAACGTTTCTGCGCATTGCGTCAGCGACTGTGCTGCTGGTGTCCGTTTTCGCCAGCCATGCCAGTCCATACCGGGATGATGCTGCGAACCAGGCCACCACTGCCGAAGCGCAAGCCACCGTTCCAGCCGAGCAGGTATTCAACCTGCCTCTGCACAACGGCGATCACCAGCGAGTGCTCTATGCAGCGCCTGCTCACCCAAAAGCAACCATCGTCATGCTTCCTGGGGGTGCTGGCGATGTAGGTATCGAGCGCAATGGCGATCTTCGTCATGACGACAACTTCGTCGTGCGCACGCGGAGTCTTTGGGTGAGTCAGGGCTATGCCGTACTCATTCCTGACACCGTGAACGGCGACAACCTGCGCGGCTTACGCAGCTCACCCACCTACGCCGCACTCGTGGGTGATCTGGTGAGCTTCGCGCATACGAAGTCAGCCAGCCCCGTATTTCTGCTGGGGACGAGCCAAGGCTCGATCGCAGCAATGAACGGCGCGGCGCATCTTGGCCCAGCGCAACTCGCCGGCGTGGTGTTGACGGAATCGGTATCGCGCATGGGTGGCAGCCACGAAACCGTATTCCAGGCGAACCCGCAGGATGTGCGTATCCCTGCCCTTGTTGTCGCCAACCGTGATGATCAGTGCGACGTCGCCCCGCCGGCAGACGCGCCGCGCATCGCTGCATCGATGACCCACTCCCCTCAGACGCAAGTGCTTTACGTGCAGGGCGGTATCGACCGCTCGCACAAAGCGTGCGGCTCATTGAGCCCACACGGTTACTACGGGATCGAACAGAGCGTGGTCGATCAGATCGCCACCTGGATGGATCGCCAGCGCTAAACGCCTTGCGTGGCCAGCTTTAGCCACCACCTATCAATAGCCTTCATCAATCGCTTTCATGTTAACAATCGATTAGCCTTATCGACGCCCCCACGATATTGTGGACTCCTAACCAACCACCACACGGGAACAACAACGATGTCGTTGATCAACACCGCAATCAAACCATTCAAGGCCAACGCTTATAAGGATGGCCAGTTCATCGAAGTCACCGATGCCTCGCTGAAGGGCAAGTGGTCCGTGGTGGTGTTCTACCCGGCCGACTTCACCTTTGTCTGCCCGACCGAGCTGGAAGACCTCGCCGATCATTACGCCGAATTCCAGAAGCTTGGCGTGGAGATCTACGGTGTTTCGACCGACACCCATTTCGCCCACAAGGCATGGCACGACACCTCCGACGCGATCAAGAAAGTGCAGTACACCCTGGTTGGCGATCCGACCGGCACCCTGACCCGCAACTTCGACGTGATGATCGAGGAAGAAGGCCTAGCACTGCGCGGCACCTTCGTGATCAACCCGGAAGGCCAGATCAAGCTGTGCGAAATCCACGACAACGGCATTGGCCGTGACGCTTCCGAGCTGCTGCGCAAGGTCAAGGCTGCTCAGTACGTTGCCGCCCATCCGGGTGAAGTGTGCCCGGCCAAGTGGAAGGAAGGCGAGAAGACCCTGACGCCGTCGCTGCACCTGGTTGGCAAGATCTAAAACTAAGCTGTCCCGTGTATTGCGGCTCGCCCTTTCGAGCCGCCCCGGACCCGGCGTCCTGCCGGGTCCTTTCAAGAACCCGTAACGACGAATCCAAGACGTTCACGACGCCCAGTTCTGCCGGGTGCTCGTAGCGCTCACCCTGAAGAAACCGACGGAGCACACCATGTTGGATGCCGATCTGAAGAGCCAGTTGAAGACCTACCTCGAAATGGTCACGCAACCGATCGAGTTGGTAGCCTCCGTCGACGACAGCGCCACCTCGCAGGAACTGCTCGCCCTGCTACAAGAGATCGAGTCGCTGTCCGACAAAATCACGCTTAGCCGCGGCAACGATGCACGCGTACCCTCCTTCGCCATCAACCGCGTGGGCACCGATGTGGGCGTGCGCTTTGCCGGCATTCCGATGGGCCACGAATTCACTTCGCTGGTGCTGGCTCTGCTGCAAGTCGGCGGGCATCCGTCCAAGGAATCGCAGGACGTGATCGAGCAGGTACGCAACCTCGAAGGCGAATACCACTTCGAGACCTTCATGTCGCTCTCCTGCCACAGCTGCCCG
>JBARCX010000379.1:0-2257 GCA_049794535.1 Rhodanobacter sp. | reverse complement strand
ATGGCCAGCTCTTGGCCACGTGCTGCAGAGATGGTTCCTTCGACGGATACGCTGACCACAGTTGTCTGCACGCTGGAAATCGTCGGCGAGAAAATGCCCCCGGGATGGGCTTCGGCGGATACAAACGTGCCGAGATCGCTGGTTTGCACGGCGACCATCGGCGTACATGCCTGCCAGACGAGCACGGCGCCCGGCGCGAATAAACCGATGAGGACGACAAGCAGAAGAGAGATGCGGCTCGTCATGATTGAACCTCCATAGCTGCAGTCGTCGTCTCCTCTTGGGACTTATCACGCAGGCGCTTGGCAAAGTCTTCCGCACGCGGGTGGTAGTAGCGTTCAAGCATGGAGCTCGACGAATGACCCACGATCTTCATCAACTCGTGCAGGCTGAAAATCTCCGCAAGCCGGCTCGTAGCTTCGTGACGGAGATCGTGAAAAGTCAGATCGGCAAGGTAGTCAGCAGAAGGTGTTGTGCCCTTCTCTGCACAGTCAGCCAGGTATCCGGCACGACTGCGTTTGGCTGCGCGAGCAAACGCCTGCGTGATCGAATGCGATTGAAGACCGCCAAGCACGAAGTCATCCGCCACTTCGCCCTTGCCCTTTGTCACAGGCAAAAGATCGTGCAGCACCTTGACTGTTTCAGGCGATAACGGGACACCACGTGGTCTACCCGCCTTTGTGATCCGACCGGGCAAGTAAGCCACGCCGGCATCAATATCTACCATTGACCAGCGAAGTTTGCAGATTTCACCGCGACGCATCGCCGTTTCGACGGCAACGCGAACTGCAGCAGGTAGCCAAGCCGAGTCGCTGGCATCGCATAGCGCAGCAACTTCTTCCACACTGACACGACGTTCGCGCTTGGTCGCCCCCTTGAGCTTCAGAGACACAGCCGGGTTGCTCAACCCAGCCATACCCCAATTGATTCGCGCGCACTCGAAAACTGCATGGAGGATCGTCAGGCGACGGTTGACCGTGGCCACGGCGTAGCCCTTCGTGAGCCAGCGATCACAGAGGGCGCGCACATTGCCACGCGTGATACGGTCGAGAACGGTCTGTGCAAGCGCTTCATCTTTCAGCACTTTGATGTGGTAGCCCTCGACCTCGGCACCACGATGCTTGGGAGTTTCTTCGGTCTGGTACTTTTCCAGCGCAACCGCCAGAGTCATCCGGTCGGCTCCACCAACATCGCGCCAGGCGCCTCGCTCGATTTCGCTCTCGGTTTTCCTTCCCCAAGCCTCCGCATCTTCTTTCCTGGTGAAGGTCTTGTACAGCTGGGGTACACCAAAACGAGCCTTGCGGATGAGCACCTTGTAGGTGCCTGCATCTGTCTTTGAGATGGTTGCCATGCCTTCATTGTCGGGCATCGCTTCTTTCGCGCAATACAAAAACGAACCGTTCCATAAGCGTTCCGAACATCACAGAAATATTGTTGAAACCACTGGCACGCCTAGCTTTGCGGGTTTCTGAATTTCGCCTTCACACGGCAGGTGTCACAAGTTCGATCCTTGTACCGCCCACCACTCGATTCAACGAAAAAGGCCACCTCACAGGGTGGCCTTTTTCGTTGCTGTGAAAAATCTGCGTAAAACCCCGTTTCTGAGGGGTCTTTCAATTCTGCGGTGATCAGCCAGTGCAGACTGCCAGAATCGAACCTATGCCAGCATCATCGGCGGCGGACCTTGCATGTCATGCCTAATGCCTTACCGTCGCGCACCAGCGGATGCGCACGTGCGTGGAGCAAGCACCGGCTAGGGTGATCGACTTGGGCACTCGCAGAAGAGCTCGTCGAAGCGACCTTTTTCCCTCACTACTTCTGACAATGCCCAGGGCGGAATCACTAGGTTGGACAGCCATCGCAAGTCGCCGGTGACAACATCCGGTCCTTGAGGCTGCACAAACAGCGTGCGGCTATGTTCCTCATAGATGCCTAGGCCGCCCTCATACAGACGAAGTGAGAATCGGGGATCGGCGACCATCGATACAGCACAGTGCGAACGATAGGGGCCGTCCGGCATCCAGCAGGTATTCGCTGCATATTCCATTCGAAACCAGCCACCCGCAACGATCCAAACCGGCCACCAAAAACGCTCTCAAAGCCGCCACCCAGAATGCTGTCAAGCCGGCTGCTAAAAACAGTGACGTCCGGGCCACCGGCGGCAGAACTTCCGCCAAACTTCGCCACAGCGACAGCTGTGACAACGGAACTGGCCAAGATCATCAGGAGCGATGGTCAGCAGAGTCGACGGGCCGGA
>JBARCX010000378.1:0-3555 GCA_049794535.1 Rhodanobacter sp. | reverse complement strand
GCACGTCGGACAATCCATCGCGCGCACTGGTGACGTAGAGCGTATCGAGATGGGGGCCACCAAAGGCTGGCCGGGTTGGCTGACTTGTAGGTACTGGCAACAGCATGCGTATCGAGCCGTCGCTGGCATAACAGACCACGCGACCCAGCCCCCATTGCGCATTCCATAGCGAACCCTCGGCATCGACGCACGAACCATCCGGTTCGCCGGCAACGTCGCCAAGATCCACGAATCGTTGCGGGATGCCCAAGGTGTCGCCGTAGGTGCAGCGCTGGATGCAGCGCGACAGCGAATCGCAGAAGTACATCGAGGTGCCATCGGGGCTGAAGGCGATGCTGTTGCTGATGGCTACATAGGGTAGTGCGAGGTGTTCCAGGCTGAGGTCGGCGTTGAGCCGCCAGAAACTTCCGCGTGCATGCTTGTTGCCCTCAGCAGGCTCGTGCATGGTGCCGAACACGAAGCGGCCTTGGCGATCGCAGGCGCCATCGTTACAGCGCGTGGGAAAACCGGGCTCAACGTCATGCAGTGTTTGCAGATGGCCGTCCGCGAGGCGGAAAAACGCTAGCCGCGAAGCGAGTGCAAGTAACAACCAGCCGTCGGCTTCGCATAGCGCGAACGAGGCGAGTCGTTCGGGCATGGTCCAATGCTGCAGCGTGCCGCTGGCAGGGTGTAGGCGATACAACGTGGAGCGCTGAATGTCGGTCCAGTAAAGCGCTTGAGCACGTTCGCACCAAATAATACCTTCACCCAACGTATTGCCGGCATCCAGCGCAACATCCATGGGCGCTAGTACGGTCGGCATCGTCATACCCAGCCACCGTCTACGATGAAATCCTGCCCGGTGCACATGCGGCTGTCGTCGGCGGCGAGAAACAGAGCGGCGCGCGCCAGATCTTCCGCCATCAGGAAACCAGGCATGCACTGCGTGCGGGCAATCTCTTCGCGACCGGCATCGTCCAACCACAACCGCGCTTGCTTGTCGGTGATGACCCAGCCTGGTGTGAGGCTGTTGATGCGAATATGTTGCTGACCTAGCTCTCGCGCCATGCCATTAACGAAGCCACGTACCGCCGATTTAGCCATGGCGTACAGCGGATAACCGCCATTTTTTTTCATCCAGCCCGTCGAACCCAGGCAGACGATCGAGCCACCGCCGAGTTGGCGCATGTCGTGAACCACCGCTTGGGTGGCGAAGACCTGGTGGCGCAGGTTCACCGCTACGTTGCGTTCGAAATTAGCCGCATCCATATCGGCCAGTGCGTGGCGCGCATCGTTGGCTGCGTTGTTGATCAATACGGCGATCGGTCCAATCTGCGTGCGAGCTTCGACGATCGCTGCCTGCAGTGCGTCCAGATCAGTGAGGTCGCAATGCACATAATGGGGTGCGTGCGCTACGTCGACGAGCGATGCGCATAGCGATGCGGCGCTGGCATCGTCCACGTCGAAAAACGCCACCCGCGCACCTTGGCGAGCGAAGTGTTCGACGAAGGCTGCGCCGATGCCGCTCGCGCCGCCGGTGATCAATACACTGCGGTCGATTAGGCTGGGGTAGGTGGCGAATGCAGGCATCAACAGGGTCCGATGTGGCGAGCGGGCATGATGGTCATGATCTTTACCATTCGGCAACGCTGCCGTCTTCGTGACGCCACAACGGATTGCGCCAGCGATGACCGATCTCGGCGCGCTCTTTGACGTACTCCTCGTTGATTTCGATACCTAAGCCTGGGCCGCCGGGAATGGCGACATAACCATTCTCGTAGGCGAAGACATTGCGATCGACCACGTAGTCGAGCAGGTCATTGGCGGCGTTGTAATGAATGCCCAGGCTTTGTTCCTGGATGAAGGCGTTGTGGCACACCGCATCGAGTTGGAGATTCGCCGCCAGCGCAATCGGACCCAGCGGGCAATGCAGTGCCAGCGCCACATCATGGGCTTCTGCCATTGCCGCGATTTTGCGGGTTTCAGTAATGCCACCCGCATGCGAAGGATCAGGCTGGATGATGTCGACACCGCCCAGCTTCAGCACGCGCTTGAAGTCATAGCGTGTATACAGCCGCTCGCCCAGCGCAATCGGAGCGGGCGCCATCGCGGCGAGCTCCGGAATCGCATCGAGATGTTCGGATAGCACCGGCTCCTCGATGAACATGAGTTTGTAGGGTTCCAACTCACGCATCAGTACCTTGGCCATCGGCTTGTGTACGCGACCATGGAAATCCACAGCTAGGCCGACATGCGGGCCGACGGCTTCGCGCACAGCCTGCACGTTTTCCAGCAGGCGCTCGACCTTGGCGTGGCTGTCGACGAAGTGCATTTCCTCGGTGCCATTCATTTTTACGGCAGTGAATCCACGTTCGACAGCGGCTTTCGCCGCGTTGGCGGTATCCTCGGGGCGATCACCGCCGATCCATGAATACACACGAATACGTTGGCGCACCGGGCCGCCGAGAAGCTCGTGTACGGGAACGCCGAGCTGCTTGCCCTTGATATCCCACAGTGCCTGATCGACGCCGGCAATGGCGCTCATCAAGATCGGGCCGCCGCGATAGAAACTGCCGCGGTACATCACGTTCCACAGATCTTCGATATGGCGGGGATCTTTGCCGATCAGGTAATCGGAAAGTTCATCGACCGCTGCGGCCACGGTATGCGCGCGGCCTTCCACCACCGGCTCACCCCAGCCGCTGATGCCGGCATCGGTGTCGATGCGCAGAAACAACCAGCGGGGTGGCGCCAAGAACGTGGTGAGTTTCGTGATCTTCATGCACGGTGTTCCTTAGACTTTGGAGAAACTGCCGCCCATGCCTGTGCGAAGGCGTGGGCGCGACGAGCGACTTCATCAGCAGCGAGACCGGGCGCATAGAGCGCAGAACCAATGCCAAATCCCTGCGCACCGGCGGCGACCCATGGCGCCATGTTGTTGGGTGCGATACCGCCAACGGGCAGCACCGGTAATTCTTTCGGCAAAACCGCACGCCATGCTTTGAGCGCTTCAGGTGATACCTGGTCGGCGGGAAATAGCTTCAGGCCATCGGCACCTGCCGCCAACGCGGCGAAGGCCTCGGTGGGCGTAGCGACACCGGGTACGCAGACCATGCCGGCTTCTTTAGCGGCGCGAATCACGGTGGCATCGGCGTGTGGCATCACGATCAATCGGCCACCGGCGGCGGCAACCTCTTTCACTTGTGCCGGAGTCATTACCGTACCGGCACCGATCAGGTAGTTGTTACCCAGGGATTGGCTCAGGCGACGAATACTTTCCATCGGCTGTGGTGAATTGAGCGGCACTTCCAGTACGCGAAAGCCTGCTTCGGCGAGTGCGTTGCCGATAGCCACGGCTTCATCGGGATGGATGCCGCGAAGAATCGCGACAAGGGGGAGCGGGTCGAGCCAGGGGCTCAGCATGAAAAGGTTTCCTTGGTCGAGGATGCGCTAGCCGTGAACGAATGGGTGTCGATGAGACCGATGCGACGTGCGATTTCCCATAGCCCATGTGCAGCAGAGTCAATCAGAGGTTCGGCAAGCTCGATGTCAAAGTGGGAGGCCGCCAAGCGATAA
>JBARCX010000377.1:0-26630 GCA_049794535.1 Rhodanobacter sp. | reverse complement strand
GTCGTAAGCCACGGCGGATAGCGAATCGTCAGCACCAATGCCGCGCGGGTCCGGTGCCAGCTTTTGCGAGTTGGCCGGCATCGCGCCGAGATTCGTCTGCATGTCATTGATCGATAGCAGCGTTTCTTCGTCGGCCTGGCGTGTGCCATACAGCGCCTCGGTGATGCGACCCTGTACGTAGGTGGTCACACCTTCATTGAGCCAGATGTCACGCCACGCTGCGGCGGTCACCAGGTTGCCCGACCACGAGTGCGCCAACTCATGTGCCACCAGCGAGACCAGGCTCTTGTCGCCAACCAGCACGGTGGGCGTAGCGAACGTCATGTCCGGATTTTCCATGCCGCCGTACGGGAAGCTGGCCGGTAGCACGAGCAGGTCGTAACGACCCCAGCGATACGGGCCGTACAACGTCTCGGCCGTGTCGATCATCTTCTCGGTGTCTTCGAACTCATGCGCCGCTTTATCGACGACCGAAGGCTCCGCATAGACGGCCGAACGCGGGCCGGTTTCCTTCACCGCGATATCGCCAGCACCGATCGCCAGCAAGTAGGACGGAATCGGATGCGGCTGGTTGAACGTGAAGTTGCCATCCAGTGGATGCTTCGCATCATTGAGTGCGCTCATCACCACACGCACATCTTTCGGGGCGGTGACATGCGCCGTGTAGGTGAAGCGAATGGCCGGCGAATCCTGCAGTGGAACCCATGAGCGTGCGTGGATCGACTCGGACTGCGAGAACATGAAAGGCAGTTTCTTATCCGCCGTTTGCTCAGGCGTCAGCCATTGCAGGCCAGAAGCGTCGGGCGAGGTCGTGTAGACAATGCGCACTTCATGTGGACGCTGCGGGGTCTGGATGGTCAGCTTGCTGCCGAGTTCTTTGTCGCTTGGTGCCAGCGCGTACTGCAGCGCGGTGGTTTTGCCATTGGCGGCCACGGCTTCCACCTTGGCGATTTTCAGGTCACGTGTGTCCAGCACCAGCGACTGCGCCTTGGGGCTCTTCCAGTCCAGCGTGAGCGTGGCTTGGCCATCGAGCTCACGCTGCGGAAAATCCAGCTTCAGATCGAGGTCCAGATGCGTTACCCGTACCAAGTCGGGTTGTGCATAGGAATGCGGTTCGGCGGCGTAGGCGGACAACGGCAGCACGAATGCGCTGAGAGCGAGAGCAGGAAGCAAGCGCATGGAAAACTCCGGTGCGTAGGGGGAAACCGAAAGCGCGGAGTATGCCACCGCCGTGCCCACGGCCGCCTGTGGCGGTGGTCGTGGGCCGGTTGTAGGTGCTTGTTAAGACCCGGTCCTTTAAGGTAATTCGCCTGCCGAGTGTGGATCGATCGAGTACGGATACATGGTCGCCAGAAAGCCCGGCTGTGCTTCTACCCGCGCGACCCAGGCGCGGAAGTGCGGGTAGGCCTCCAGCGAGATTCCGCCCTCCTCAGCACGGCTGGCGTAGGCGAATACCGCCATGTCAGCGATGGTGTAGGCGTCGCCAGCAAGGAACGGTCGTGTTGCCAGCTCACTTTCCAGGATGTTCAGCGTGCGCGTGGCCGCGCGATGCTTACCTTCGATGAGCTCCGCCGAGCGCTGCAGCAACTTGCCCGTCATGGTCCAGTAGCGCAGCGAGCCGATCACTGGCTCGACCCGCTCCTGCTCGAAGTTCAACCATTGATGCACCTTGGCGCGATCGAATGGATCAGAAGGCAGGTACGGCGTGCCGTCCGCCAGCCAGGCGAGGATCGCGTTCGATTCGCCCAATGTGCGGCCATCGTCGAGCTGGACTGCCGGAACTTTGCCCGTGGGATTGATGCGCCGGAACTCGAGTGTCTGGCCTTCACCTTCAAAGATGCTAAGCGTTACCGTGTGATACGGCTGGCCAAGATGATTGAGCAACAGACGCACCTTCCACGCGTTTTGCGAAGGGAGATAATCGAATAGGGTCAGCATGGTCGGCACTCCGGATGGGTGATGCCAGTGTCGGTTCCAGTGCGACAACCTGCTATCCGGTTTTTGTGGTTGCGCTCAACTCCAGAGTGGTGGCTTGGCCACCATCAGCCAGAAAATCGCGATCACGGCGAGAAAGGCGGGCCAACCCAGCGCGAACCACGTTCGCATGTAGCGGTAGTAGATCGGCGGCAGTGGCGTGCCTGCCTGCATCGCGGCGGCAGCCAGATCGCGAGCGCGCCACTGCAACCAAACAACGGGCAGCCAACAGGCACCGGTGATGACATACAGCATGACGGCCGCCTGCAGCCAGGGCGTATGCAGGTCAAAGCCCATCAACCGCATCAACAGGAATCCCGACAGCGGCTGCACGATCACTGCGGGTGTAGTGAACAAGAAATCGGCGAGTACGGTGAGCCGTGTTGCGGTGGCAATGGCGGCGACCTGCCCCGTGCGATGGGTAAACCACATGAAGAACGCCGTGCCCAGGCCGGTGCCGAACAGCAGCGTGGATGAAAGAATATGGACGATCTTCAGTAGTACGTAAGTGTTCATCGGCGCTCATCCGTGGCTAACAGAATGGCCAGTGCTGCTATCAGCGGTAAGTTCTTCAGCAAGCCGCCGAGTGGATCCAGCCAATGCATTGGCCACAGTGTGCCAATACTCAGCGTGTAGCCGAGCAGCATCAGCAGCATGAGTGCCAGCACGATGCGTGGTCGCCAACGCAATAGGCATAACACACCAAGCAGAAGATCGGCGGCGCCGGTGAGGCGAGCAAGCCACAGCACGGATCCCGGTGTCAGTAGATGGCCGGGTGCTGCGGCCACGACGGTGGATGCGGGTGTCAGTAAACCCACCAAGCCAGAGCCGATCCATAGACATGCCAGTAGCACGCGCAAAGCGGGCAGCCAGAAATAAAGCCGTGCATGCCAGCGATCTTGTACGTGACTGGGCGTTTCATCGAGCGCTCGCAGCAGCGTGCGCGGCGTTAGGTCAAGGTGCTGCTTCAGGCGCGCGGATGCATCCGGTGCACCCACATTGCCGCGTTCGAGCATGCGACTCATGGTCTGGCCCACTGGGCCGTTGCCAAAACGTTCGCCAAGAGCAGCAGCGATGCGAATCAGTGCAGAAGGAACCGCGAGTACGTACGCTGATCCGAAGCCCAGCCAACGTCGCCATATCATCAGATACTCACGCAGGGTGAGCACCTTAGGCCCGACCAGTTCGATCGTTTCCCGTACGCACTGCGGGTGCGCGAGCGCTGCTACGACAGCAGCGCCGACATCTTCTGCCGCGATCGGCTGTACCTGTTGATCGCCAGCGCCTGGTACGGGCAGTACGCCTGGCAATGCCGCCATCGCGCGTAGCAACGAGGTGCCGCCGTAGGAGCCGCTCGCGCTGTAGACCAGTGATGGGCGCAGTATCAGCCAATCCAGATTCATTGTTGCCAGCGCTGCATCGCCACGATGTTTGGAGGCGATGAAGTCACCATCGTCAGCGTCGCCGATCGCGGAGATTTGGATCACCCGTCGTACACCGATTTGTTGGCAAGCACGGAACAACGCCAACGGCGCGTGCTCGTGTACTGCGGCAAAGGTATCGTTGCCGCGCTCGCGCAGAATGCCCGCACAATTGACCACGGCATCGATATCGCTGAGACGGGGTAGCCAATCGTCGACGTGTATGTCACGAGCCATGTCGCAGGCGATGGTTGCCAGTCCCGGAAAGCGCGAGTCGGCACGTGCACCGCGCACGGCGCAAACAACATCGTGATTGGCGGCGATCAATGCGCCTACGATGTGTGCCCCGATGAAGCCGTAGGCACCGGTGACGAGTACGCGCATCAGTGCCTCTCAGTGCCGATGTAATGAGCAAGTATGTATGTCGTGGCGCCGGTTTGTGGCTTCAGACGTAGCGATCCGCTAGCCGATCGGTGGCTTGCACCAGCACATCGGTAATCGCCGGTTCCGATGCGGCGTGTCCAGCCAACACCACGTGGAAATCGGCCTCTGGCCAAACGTCGGCGAGATCGTAGGCATTCTTCACCGGGCAGATGATGTCGTAGCGGCCGTGCACGATCGTGGTGGGAATATGCCGGATCTTTGCGACATCACGCAGCAGCTGGCCGGGTTCGAGGTAAGCAGCATTACGGAAGAACTGCGCTTCGATGCGTGCCAGGCTCAATGCCACGGCAGGTGCTTCGAAGGTCGCTACCGTTTCGGGACTTTCGGCGAGTGTGATGCTGCCGCCCTCCCATGCACCCCAGGCTTGTGCGGCAGCTAGCCGCACGTTTTCATCATCCGAGGTGAGTCGGCGCCAGTAGGCTTCGAGCATCTGGCCGCGCTCCTGCTCAGGAATCGCTGCCGCGTAGCGTTTCCATTTCTCGGGCAGGATCCACGACGCACCGCCTTCTTCGTAAAACCAACGGATTTCCTCTGGGCGGCATAGAAAGATGCCGCGCAACACCAGGCCGAGCACGCGCTCGGGATGCTTCTGTGCGTAGGCCAGCGCAAGTGTGGAGCCCCATGAGCCACCAAACGCGATCCAGCGTTCGATGCCCAGCTGTTCGCGAATCGTCTCTATATCGGCGACCAGATGCCACGTGGTGTTGTCAGTGAGTTCGGCGAACGGTGTGGATTGCCCTGCGCCTCGCTGATCGAACAACACGATGCGATAGCGCGCGGGGTCGAAAAAACGGCGGTGGTATTCCGCCAGTCCAGCACCGGGGCCGCCGTGCAGGAACACCACGGGTAACCCGTTCGGATTGCCACATTCCTCGATATAGAGCGTGTGGGTTGCATCAACCGGCAGACGATGCGTGGCGTAAGGCGTAATTTCAGGATAGAGCTGGCGCATAAATTTGGGGCTCGCCGAGGTCAGTTGAGCATGATGTCACTCGAGCATATCGGCCGATAACGGCGCTGTCAGTGGTTGTTGTAGGCGCAGGTTCTTATCGATCGCTTGTGGCCTACGGTGTGTCATGTTTTTGCGGGCCCTAACGAGCCAATGTGGCGCTTTGTCACACGAAGTGCTCACGCATTCGTGTCAAAATGTCTGGAGCCTAGTCAAGGCTTTAACATCGTTGGGGAAACTAGCGTGTTCAGGCGCGCAGCACATCGTCGATTTGTAGCTTGGCTGGCCATCGCAGCCATGTTGCTTGTCGTGGTGCTGCCGGCGGTGTCCCGCTCCATGCCGAGCCAAGCAGGAATGCCCGGCATGGGCGCCGGCTGCATGATGGGCATGGAGCATGGCGATCACCATCACGCGGGCACGCCTGGTGATCCTGACGACCCCACCGCCAAGTGCGGTTACTGCAACTTGCTGGCGCATACCCCGGCTATAGATCTCGGCCTTGGCGTCACCCTGGCACCGACGTATCTCATGGCGCTGTCGCCTGAGACACGCTCGCCGCGCAATGAGCCTGCCGTAGAGCTTTTAAGTGCGCGTCCGCGCGGACCGCCGCACATCGATTAGTCGATAGATGAATAGGCCACGGCGTAGTCGCTGCCGGCCATCCAAATCCTATTCTCATGAGCGAATGCGATGCCGGAGCGCGAAGCGCGGGTGGCAGTTGTTCGTCGTGGGAGCACATCGATTGCCATGCGCTTGCGAGCTAATGCGATGGTCGCAGCCAAACCACGGAATTCCTATTCATGCACATCATGAACCTCATAAGCGCACACAGCGTGCAAGCTGGTGCACAGGGTCTAGCGTTGTCGGCATCAACGCTGCGTCACCGTATTCGCCTGATAGCCAAGCCGCTGGCTTCGGTAGTTGGCATGTTGGTCATCGGCATCGTCCCGCAAGTTGCGCACGCTTGCGCTACCTGCGGCTGCACGTTGAGCACGGATGCCGCCACCGGCTATTCGACGGCATCGGGCTGGCGCATCAACGTCGATTACACCTATATCGACCAGAATCAGTTGCGTCATGGCAGCAGCAAAGCCAGCCCGGAGCAGGTGGTGAATCAGCCATCCGATCCATTGCTCGATGGCGGTGAGATCGAGAAAGGCACCACCAACCGTTACATCAATCTCTCCGCGACGTATCGCTTCAACGCCGACTGGGGTGTGAGCGTCATCGTGCCCTACGTGCTGCGCGACCATTCCACCTATGGCCAGCAGAATCAGCCTTACACGCCAGCCGAATCGGCGCCGGACCAGCTCAGTGATGCCCACGTGGCGGGTGTCGGTGATGCGAAGGTGCTGGCGAGCTATCAAGGATTTTTACCGACGCACAACCTGGGTGTGCAGTTCGGCGTGAAGCTGCCGACGGGGCATTACGGTGGCGAGACGGATGACGGTACGATCGTTGGGCATCCCGTGACATTCAGCACCGGTCCGGGTCTTGGCCAGTCGTTGGATACCAGCTTGCAGGCGGGTACCGGTAGTACCGACTTGATCGCTGGTGCGTATTACTTCCAGCCAGTGAGCCAGAATTTCGATGCCTTCGTGAACGGACAGTTCCAGGCGGCCGTGTCAGAAAACCTGGATAAGCCGGGCGCTGATTATCGGCCGGGTAATCTTGCCTCCGTGAGCTTCGGTTTGCGTTATGAAGCGCACGCCAACTGGGTGCCGCAGGTACAGATCAACTGGTTCCATAAAAGCGCCGATCAGGGTGCGTTGGCTGATGTCCCAGACACCGAAGGCACCGTGGCGTACCTGAGCCCAGGCATCAGCGGCAGCCTTACCAAGAACCTGCAGGCGTATGCGTTTGTGCAGATACCCATCTACAGCCACTTGCAGGGTTATCAGCTGTTCCCGGGCTGGACGGGCACCGTTGGCATCAGCATGAAGCTTTGAATCAATCACGTGGCGTTGCCGTGCAGTCGCGGCAACGCCTTACAAGAATCTATCTATGCCATTGTCGATGTCTCGCTTCATCACTCACTTCATGCGATGTGTCTGCGCGGGTCTCGCGCTGGGCGCCATGGCGTGCCCCGTATTTGCCAATGATCTGGTAGTGGGCCAGATGGCGCCGCCGATCACGTTGAGCACGCTCGATAACAAGCAGATCGATCTGCGCGACTTGCGCGGCAAAGTCGTGATCCTGACGTTTTGGGCCACCTGGTGTGATCCATGCCGGGAGGAGCTGCCGCTACTCTCGCGCTACGCACAGGAGCACGCGAAGCAAGGTTTGATCGTGTTGGGTTTTAGCCTCGACACACCCGATCAACTCGACCAAGTGCGCGCCGTAGCAAACACGCTGAGTTTTCCGGTGGGCTTGCTCGGCGATCCGCATGTACCGGGTTACGGCCGCATCTGGCATTTGCCGGTGAGTTTCACCATCGATCGCAACGGCCGGCTTGTCGATAACGGGTGGAAAGATAAGCAACCTGCTTGGACGCAAGAGCGACTGGACGAAGTAGTTACGCCCTTATTGGAGCCGTCACTTTAGAGCAGAAGTGCACGGCTGCAAGAGGAAAGGCGATAGACAGATGCTGTGCCGTTTCACGGCTCAGCTGCCGTGGCCCAGCGTGTCCTGAAGAAAAGCGATAAAACTTTCCAGTTTCGGTGGCATGCGCGTATCGGGCAGGTACACCACATGCACCGGCCAGCTCGGTGCGGGCCAGTCGGGAAAGAGGCGTACGAGCAGGCCTGCATCCAGGTCTGCTTGCAGCATCATCTGCGGCTGAAGGATCACGCCCAACCCCGCGAGTGCAGCCTCGCGCAGCGCAAGGCCACCGTTCACGTCGAGCCGGCCGCGCACCACGATGTGCTCCGAGCCATTGCCGTCGGGCCGTGGAAAACGCCAGTCGCGCTCAGGTCCCGTGGCGAACATGAAAGCCAGGCAGTTGTGCTGTGCCAAGTCCGTCGGCAGTTGCGGATGCCCGTGTCGAGACAAATAGGCGGGTGATGCGCAGGCAATGCGTGGCGATGGTCGCAGCGGCCGCGCGATCAGGCCCGAATCAGGCAGCACGCCGATACGGATCGCGGCGTCGAAACCATCTACGGCCAAGTCGACGATGCGATCGTTGAGCGCTAGCTCCACTTGTACCTCAGGATTGTGGTCGAGGTAGCTCGCAAGCACCGGTATGAGTGCTCGCGTGCCGTAGGTAACGGGGCAGCTCACTCGCAACCGGCCGCGTGGGCTGGTCTGCATTTCGCGCGCATCAAGTTCGGCCGAGTCGACCAGCGCGAGGATGTCGAGGCACTGCGCGTGATAACGCTTGCCGAGTTCGGTCAGGCTCTGGCTCCGCGTGGTGCGGTTCAATAGCCGGCCCTTGAGGCGCCGTTCCAGCTGACGCACATGGTTGCCAACCATGGTGGGTGTCATGCCGCTGCCCTCGGCGGCGGCGGCGAAGCTGCCGCGTTCGACCACCCGCGCGAACATCGCCATGCTGGTAAAGCGGTCCATTCGTAAATCCTGTTAAGGAGTGATCGAAGAGTTGGCGCATTTATCAATCAAGCTTAAGGAATGATAGTTGCGGCCTGGTTTCACTCACAACCTGCCCGGGGCATTAGTCATGACCAACGCAACCACGAATCTCCAGAGCCAGCGCGTCGTACTGCTCGGTGGCACCTCCGGCATCGGCCTTGCCACGGCGCATGCCGCGCAAGCTGCTGGCGCTTCGGTGGTGGTGGTTTCCTCGCGCAGCCAGCGGGTGGCTGAGGCCCTCGCCATGCTTGGCGACCAAGCCGAAGGACACGCGGTCGACTTGACCGACGAGGCCGCGGTGCGCGGACTATTCGAGCGGGTCGGGCCTTTCGATCACCTGGTTTACTGCGCGGGCGATACGCTGCAAATCGGTCTGCTTGCAGACACCGACCTCGACGCGATGCGCAAGGCTTTTGACGTGCGCGTCTTTGGTGCGATGACTGCCATCAAGCATGCCGCGCCGCATCTACGGCCCGGTGGCTCCATCGTGCTGACCAGCGGTGTTGCCAGCTTACGCCCACAAAAAGGTTGGACCGCAGGCGCCAGTATCTGCGGCGCGATGGAAGGCTTCACGCGAGCATTGGCCGTGGAGTTGGCGCCGCTCCGCGTGAACCTGGTGTGTCCGGGTTTCGTGCGTACGCCGCTGTGGGCCAACATTCCCGAGGTCGAACGCGAGGCCATGTATGCCAACGTTGGCGCGGCGCTGCCAGTGGGCCGTGTCGGTGAGGCCGAAGACATCGCGCAGACCTATCTCTACCTGATGAGCAACCACTACTCCACGGGGCAGATCGTGGTGGTGGATGGTGGCGGGGTGTTGGTTTAAGCAACGCCCCGCGCTCGCCATTTAGGTTCGATCAAACTGCAATGCGGCCGTGAGATCGCCCGGTGCCATACCACCTGAAGCCACCATCGCTTGGTCACGCATAACAATGCCCGGCAACTTCTCCAGTTCGAAGCGGCGGGTAATGAAGCGTGCGATGGAGCCGGTGTCGTATATGGTGTGATCGACGTGACCCTTCTTCGCGAACGGCGACACGATGACGGCGGGGATGCGTGAGCCAGGCCCCCAGCGGTCGCCCTTTGGCGGTGCCACGTGGTCCCACCAGCCACCGTTTTCGTCCACCGTGATCACCACCAGCATGTTTGGCCACATTGGGCTTTTCTGCAGTGCATCGACGATACGTGCGATGTGACGATCGCCAGCATCCACGTCGGAATAGCCGGCGTGCATGTTGAGATCACCCTGTGGTTTGTAGAACGTCACTGGTGGAAGCTTGCCGGTTTCGATATCGACCATCAGGCGATTGGTACGTGCCGTTTCGCCGACGCCGGCATCGCGCAAATGTTGCGTGCGTGCCGCTGTGCCGGGAGCGAACTGCTTGAAGTAGTTGAACGGCTGGTGATGAATCTGGAAGTTCGGACTGGTGGGAAAATCGGCGCTGATGCCTTCGTCGCCGTGACCATCCAACGCCATCTGCCAACCACCGCCGTACCAGGCCCAGTCGATATCTTTGGCCGACAGCATGTCGCCGATGGTTTTATGCGTTTGCGGCGGCAGGATGTTTGGGCTGCTGAGATCGGCGAGTTCGGGATGCAGTGGGTCGCTGTTGAAGCTCGGGGCGTAGGCGGGGCCCATGGTGTTCACGGCCCAGAAGTCTGGCGTGAGTCCGCTGCGTGAGGCGAATTTCGGCTTGCCATCCATGGCGCTGGCGGGGCAATCCTCCGCGAGCTTGAGGCGCGTGCCAGTGGGATCGTCGCCTTCCACCACGGCGATCTGGAATTTCGCCGGACTCTGATCGGCATTCGGGTAGAACGAGGGTTGTGCCGCAATCAAATACTGATGGTTGAAGTACGAACCGCCAAACGCGCCCATGAAAAAGTTGTCGCACAAGGTGTACTGCTGCGCGAGTTTCCATAGGCGCAGTGTCGATGAGCTATCGCCGTAGTGACCCATCACCAGCGCGCCGCTATCGCCCCAGGCGACGAAGCCATCGTTCTTGCCGCCATTGATCTGCATCTGGTTGTCGTAGAAGCGATGCACCAGGTCGCGAGTCACCAGGCCGGAGGGCAGTGGTTCGCCTTCGGGCGTGCGCAACGACCATGGCTGGTTTGGCAGTCCGGTGATCGCCTTCTCATCGATCTGGTAGCTGCGATGAGCGACCGTCTGCGCGTGCGGCACCAGGCCGTGCCAGATCGGCGGCAGTGTTTCGAATGGCTTGCCGTTGCGGTCGAGCTGCAGGCTGTCCGCGGGCTTCAGTGCGGCGAGTGGTTGTTCCACCCCCGGGAAGTTGGCGAACAAATTGTTGAAGCTGCGGTTCTCGGCGTAGATCACCACCACGTGCTGGATCTGCTCGCGCAATGCGGCATCGAGTTCGGTGTCATTGCGTGGGCTGCCAGCGGCGGCAGAGTGATCCGATGAGGGTTGGCAGCCGGCTGTAGCCAACGCCGCGCCGGCCAGTGCCATGCCACCGAGCAGGCGTCGGCGGGTGGGATCGGGTGGCGCATCGGGTGCAGTAAGGGATGAGGGGTCGTGTTTCTTTTCGGTCATGGCAACGTGCAGAGCAGAGGAGTGTATGGATCAGCGAAGTTGCGCTGCGCGACTCGCCGAGCGAGTCAACAGTATGCAGGCCTAGCACCCATAGCGACCATGGCATAAGTCGTAGGCCATCCCGCAAGGGCGGATGCAGCGTCGCCATATTGAGGATAATGGGGTCTCCTCCCGCACAGCCGCGCTCATCATGATCGTTCGTCCGCACCTGCATTGGTTTCGCATGTTGCTCGCATGGCGCGGCTCCGTTCTGCCGGAGTTGCTGCCGCGATTGTTTCTGATCTTCTGCATTTCATGGGTGGCCGTGGCGGTTCACTCCCATGTTTTCCCGATCACGATCAGCCTGAGCACAGCACCGTTTTCACTGGTCGGCATCGCCTTGGCCGTATTTCTCGGCTTTCGCAACAACGCGAGCTACGACCGCTATTGGGAGGCGCGCAAGTTGTGGGGGCAGTTGCTCAACGAGACACGCTCCATGACACGGCAAGCACTCACGCTGCCGCTGGGTACGTTCGGCAGTGACGATGCGCGTGAATTTGTTCGAGTGCTGGCAGCGCTCCCGCACGCGTTACGTCATCAATTACGCGTTAGTGATCCGCGTGAGGATCTGATGACACGCTTGCCTGCGCCGCTGTTCGATCGCGTGATGGCATCGCGCTATCGCCCTGCGACGATCATGTTGTGGCTCGGCGAGTGGGTGCAACGTCGTGCACGTGAGGGTGCCATCGATCCCTGGGCAGTGCTTGCCTTCGATCGCAACCTCAACGGATTGTCGGAGGTCATCGGCGGATGCGAGCGTATTGCGTCGACACCGCTGCCGTTTGCGTATTCGGTGATGATTCACCGCACGGTGTATTTCTTTTGCGCACTGCTGCCGTTTGGGTTGGTGGAGAGCATTGGGGCCTTCACGCCGGTCTTCGCGGTCTTCGTCGCTTATACGTTCATGGCGCACGAAGCTATTGCGAGTCAGATCGAAGATCCCTTTGGTACCGAAGACAATGACCTTGCGCTCAACGTGATGTCCTCAGGCATCGAAGAGGCTGCATACGATTTGCTGGGTGAGCAGACAACTCCGGTGCGGACGCCAACGAAGCAAGGCGTCATTTTCGATTGAGGTCGAACTGACGGGCAGCTCGCGCTCGCGAATCAGTCACGCGACAGCAGGCGCGCGGCGTCCCACATCGCGCGCGTCATCGGACGATTGGCATGCGGCGCTTGCAGCACGATCAAGGTGGTGGTGCTGATACTGCTGTGGATTTTCAGCAGGCGATCGAGCACCGATTCCAGATGGCTGATCGACATCGCCACCACGCGTAGCAGTGCAGAATCCTCGCCGGCCAAGCGGCGGCAATCGAGTACCTCGGGGATGTCCTCCACGATCTTGCCGATGCGTGAGCAGATGCCGCCATCGCAGCGCAGGCGCACCATGGCTTCGATGCTGTAGCCCAGTCGCTTGGGTTCGATCACCGCGCGATAGCCCGTGATCACGCCGGCTTCCTCTAGTCGCTTTACGCGTTCGGCAACGGCGGGGGCGGACAGCCGAACCTTGCGGCCCAGCTCGGCGTAGCCGAGGCGCGCGTCCTGCTGGAGCGCTTCGAGTAGGTGCCAGTCCTTGTTGTCCCATTCGGGTTTCGATTCCAAGGTCATAGAGGTCATCCTCAATTCGTTCAACGGCAAAACATCGCAGTGCAAGATGTTCCATTATTCCTGTGTGAAGCGGCCACGACTAGCATTTGTACATCCTCCCCCTGCCGGAATTCGTCCCATGGCTACCCCTGAGCGTCTCGACGGGCGTGCGCTCATCTACATCGGCATCGCCTTGATGACCTGGTCGTCGGCCTACGCCGCGATTGCGTATTCGCTGGCTTCGTTCACCCCGGGTGAGGTGGCGCTGGCGCGCTTGGCGATTGGCTCGGCGTGTTTTGCGGTGTTGCTGGCTGTCAAGCGCGTGCCGTTGCCTGCACGACGCGATTGGCTGCAACTCGCGTTGCTTGGCGTGTGCGGGCTCACCGTCTATCACCTGTGCCTGAACTACGCGGAGACGCGTATCGCCAGTGGCACGGCGGCGATCCTGATCTCGCTGGTACCGGCCGCCACGGCGGCGCTGTCAGCCGTGTGGCTGCGAGAGCGCTTGTCTGCACGCACCTTGGTTGGACTGGGCGTAGCGCTGGTTGGCGTGGTGCTGGTGGTGCTGGCCAGCGGCAAGGAAGTGAAGTTCGAGCCGATGGCCGCGTTGGTGCTGGTGAGCGTATTGGCTTCGGCGGTGTTCTTCGTGGGACAGAAGCCGTTATTTGTTCGCAACAGTGTGATTGGTGTTACCGCGTTTACGTTCTTCGCGGGCACGCTAGGTTCGCTACCGTTCGGCCTGCATTTGCCGCAGGCGCTCGTGGCGGCGCCGTGGTCGCACATTGCTGCGCTGGTGTGGTTGGGCATCGCGCCGAGTTTTGTTGGGTATCTGGCATGGAGCGCGGCATTGCATCGTGCCTCTGCCTCGCAGGTATCCAGCTTCATTTACTTTTCGCCGCCGATCGCTGTGTTGATCGGCTGGGTGTGGCTGGGTGAGCAGCCTGGTGCATTAACCCTGGTGGGTGGCGTGATTACGGTGGGTGGTGTGGCGCTGGCGAATGCGCGTAGGCGTGTTGTACCCCTAGTCGTGAAGCCGAGGCTGGATACCGAAGCATGCGAACGACATTGAGTCGGGAGTTATGAGTCATCACGATCTGAGCGACATTGCCACGCAACTTCCCGACGCATGGCGATCCATAGTGCTTGCCCGCATTGGCGAAACGCAGCTCAAGGTGATGCGTATGGACGGCTCGCCGTATGAGGAAGAAACCCACACGTACGCCGAAGGCTTGCTGGTGATCGACGGCCAACTCAATCTGTTGGTGTCGGGCGAGCCGGTGACCGTGCGTAGTGGTGAGTTATATGTGGTGCCGCTGGGTGTAGCGCATGCCGTAGTGGAAGGAAGTACCGGTACGCTAGTCATCCTCGACGTTTGAATCCAATCCACCCTAAGCGGAGCCAGTCGATCATGTATGCGCTGCATATAGCCAACAAGAATTACTCGTCGTGGTCGTTACGTCCTTGGGTGTTGCTGAGCGAGTTGGGTATTCCTTTCGAGGAGCTGCTGGCGCCATTTGCGCGTGGCACGGCATTAACCTGGGCCGCGTTCCGGCAATTCTCGCCGACCGGCAAGGTGCCGTGTCTGCGTGATGGCGACACCTTGGTGTGGGATTCGTTGGCGATTGCCGAGTATCTAGCGGAGCGTCACCCGGGTGTATGGCCAACAGATGCGTCGGCGCGCGCCTGGGCACGCTGCGCGGCTGCCGAGATGCACTCGGGCTTTGGCCCATTGCGCTCGCATTGCCCGATGAGCTGTGGCCTGCGCATTCAGTTGCCTGATACCTTGCCAGCGGCATTGCATGCCGATATCGCACGCATCGACGAACTATGGAGCGAAGGGCTGACCCGCTTTGGCGGTCCGTTCCTGGCGGGCAAGACATTCGGTGCGGTCGATGCGTTCTTCGCACCCGTGGCCTTCCGCATCCAGACGTATGGCGTGGTGCTGAGCGAGCCCGTGGCTGCCTATGCGCAACGCTTGCTCGAACTGCCATCCATGCGTCGCTGGTACGCCGACGCGCTGCAGGAGGCATGGCGTGACCCGGATCACGAGGCCGAGCTAAGGCAGGCGGGAATGTTGATCGAGGATCTTCGCGTGGCGGCTGGTTGAGTAGGGCGTTCGAGCATCAACGCATCAAGAGGATGCTGGCACAGCCTCGTTCTTTATCAGCCGTCGCGCCTGCCAGCGCCCCAGCGTGACCAGCAGAAGCCCGACCACAATAAAGACGAGCAGTACGGCGCAGGCATCGATCAATACGTCGATGTAACCCAGCGGAGGCACATCGAGAAACGGGTAGGGGTACCAGCCATTCACGGCGCCGCGTACCAACACGTAAACGAAGTAGGCGGCCGGATACAGCTGCCAGATGATGACTTGGTGAAAACGCAGCATCGCCTTTGGCACCGCCAGCCACCAATACAGCAGGAACAGTGCCGGCATCACATCGTGCAAGGTCATGTCAGCGACGATCTGCCAGCCATGCGGTTGCCATAGTTGGCGCAACAACAGGTTATAGATCGCGCTGACGATCACGATGCTCATGGCAGTCGCAGTGTGCACATCTACGCGCCCAAAGAAGCGGCTGATGGCACCGCGAGGACCACGTGCCGCGGCTGTCAGTGCAAGCGCCACCAGCACATTCGTCGAGATGGTGAAGTAGCCGAGGTAGAACCATACCCCGGCCCATGCGCCTTGTCCGTTGGCTATCGTCAGCTGGATGGATAGCCCTAGCTGTAGCGCGAGTGCCGCCCAGCCGATCACGGCGGCTATGGCGGCAAACGGACGGTAGCGGTTCAACATAGGTTAGAGCTTGTACGCCCGATGGATCGCCACGATGCCGTTGCTGAGATTGCGCACTTCCACGCGGCCGAAGCCGGCGCGTTCCATCATGCCCTTTAGGGTTTCCTGATCCGGATGTTTGCGGATCGACTCGGCGAGGTATTGGTAACTGTCGGCATCGCCGGCAAACAACTGGCCGAGCTTCGGCAGCACCTTGAACGAATGGAAGTCGTACAGCTTGCTGAAGAGCTCGCTCCGCACTTTCGAGAACTCCAGCACCAACGCGCGACCGCCAGGCTTGAGCACGCGGCAGATATCGGCCAGCGCTTTTTCCTTATCAGTAACGTTGCGCAGGCCGAACGCCATGGTTACGGCGTCGAAGGAGTTATCCGGGAATGGCAAAGCTTCGGCGTTGAGCTGGGCCCAGCGCAGGCCGCTCACCTGGCCGCGATCGGTCAGGCGGTCACGGCCGACACCGAGCATGGCGGCGTTGATATCGCCAACCACCACTTCACCCTGTTCGCCGACTACCGGTTTCAGCAGCGCGGCGATATCGCCGGTGCCGCCGGCCAGATCCAGCACGCGATCACCGCGACGCACGCCGCTGATCGCTACGAAGTGGCGCTTCCACAGGCGGTGGACGCCGAACGACATCAGGTCGTTCATCAGGTCATAGCTACGCGCGACCGAAGTGAACACCTGGCCGACCAGCTTCTGCTTGTCGGCGACGGGTACGTCGCGGAAACCGAAATGGGTGGTTTTGGGCTGCTCGTTCATCCCGCTAATGCTACAGGATTGGCCTGGGCATCCCGTAGATAAGCTCGACTTATTCGCCATATAGACAACATGAAATTGTCTGATCGCGAGAACGGGGGTAGCGTGGGTGCCGGCGCGACTGGGCGTCATCATTACGAGATTGAATCCATGAATCGCTCGACTCTTTTCCTAAGCTGTGTGTTCGGTCTGCTGACCTGTGCCGTAGCAGTGGCAGCCGATGCCCCTACGCAGGCCATTACCGCCGCCGGCGCATTCCACGCGCTCCCGCAGGCGGCCTACCAGCCAGATCGCAATGCGACCTACAAGGTGGTGTTCTCCCTGACCAAGGCCAGCGACAAGCCGGGCGATATCAACCCGGCACTGGAGCGCGTGGCTCGCACGGTCAACATCTACGCCGCGTCAGGCGTGCCGTTGAATCACCTGAAATTCGTTGCGGTCGCCTATGGTTCGGCGACGCCGATCGTGCTGGATGACGCGCATTACCGTGCACAGTTAGGTGTTGCCAACCCCAACCTGCCGGTGATCGCGCAGCTGCGTAAGGCCGGTATCGATGTTGTCGTATGTGGGCAGGCGATGGCCGAGCATCACTTTGACAATGCCTGGCTATCGAAGGACGTCACACTGAGCTTGTCGGCACTCACCACCATCACCGAGCTCGAACAGCAGGGTTATGCCCTGATGCCGCTTTAACGATGCCGTTATGAACAAGGAGTCCATCATGTCGTCATCTGCCACCTCGCGGTTGCATCGTGTGCTGTTGGCCAGTCTGCTCGCTGCAGTCTGCGGCAGCGCGTTTGCTGCCGGCCAAGCCACGGGTCAAACCGACTATCTGCCGCCGTGGAATCCACCACCGACCGGTGGCGTGCATTTCAGCGTGCCGCCGGTGGATGCGATTGCCGATCTGCATGGCGACATCGTCGATCCGCAGTTGACGGTGTTCTTTGCCGGTAACCAGTTCATGGTGGTGCATGATCTGATGGAGGCGTTCAAGCAGGCGCATCCGCAATACCAGCGCATCTATGTGGAAACGCTGCCGCCCGGCATCCTTGCCAAACAGATCGAAACGGGCTCGTTGGTGATGGGCAACCTGCGCATTGCGTTGAAGCCGGATGTCTTTACCGATGGCAAGGCATCGATTGCAGAAACGCAGAAGCAGCGCAACTGGTTTGCCGAGACGTACGACTATGCGCGCAACCCCTTGGCGATCCTGGTTGCCAAGGGCAATCCCAAGCACATCGAGGGGCTGAAGGACCTTGGTCGCGCCGATGTGCGCGTGAGCATGCCAAACCCCGCATGGGAAGGTATCGCGAAGCAGATCGAAGCGAGCTATCGCAAAGCCGGTGGCGATGCGCTGGATCACGCGATCATGGATACCAAGGTGAAGGATGGCAGTACTTTCCTGACCCAGATCCATCATCGGCAGTCGCCGTTGCGCGTGTTGCAGGGCGAGTCGGATGCGGCACCGGTGTGGTCCACCGAGGCGTATTTCCAGCAAGAAATCTTGCACCATCCGGTGGAAACCATCGCGATTCCTGCGGAGCAGAATGCCGTGGCGACGTATACCGTCGCCCGCATGAAAGACGCCCCGCATGCGCAGGCAGCGAAGGATTTCATGGCCTTCATGCAATCACCGCAAGCGCAGGCGATTTACCACAAGTACGGCTTCCAGCCGCCGCAGCCATGAAGGTGTGGCGCTCGCTTATCGGTGTCGCCGGTCTCTTGTGGGGCCATGCCGTGCTGGCCGCTACGCTGGATGGCGCCAGCATTGCTCATCAAGGGAATGGCCATGGCGCCGTTCCTTGCCTGGCTTGTCATGGCGCGGATGGTGGTGGTTTAGCTGCACCAGGCTTCCCGCGATTGGCGGGATTGCCGGCGGCTTATCTGCGTAAACAGCTCGACGACTTCGCTGCCGGCAAGCGCCAAAACGCGAGCATGCAACCGATCGCGATGAGTCTGAGCGAAGACGAACGCGCGGCGGTGGCGGCTTACTACAGTGGGCTGCCGGTGCCCGCACAGCAGCCCGCATCAGCCATGGATGCTGCGCAAAAGGCGGCAGGCGAGGCATTGGCTGCGCGCGGTCGTTGGTCGCAGGGTTTGCCAGGCTGCGCGCAATGCCATGGCCCGGGTGGCATTGGCGTGGGCGAACACTTTCCCCCGTTGGTGGGGCAGTCGGCGAACTATCTGGCCAGTCAGCTGCACGCGTGGCAGCAAGGCACGCGGAACAATGATCCGTTGCAGCTGATGCACAGCGTTGCCGGGAAATTGAATGATACGGATATCACGGCAGTCAGCGCGTGGTACGCCGCGCAGCCGACGACTACGCAACCGGTCACAGCGGCGCAAGTTGATTCCTCGCAGGGTGATCATTCGCCAGGAGGGCACTAATTATGAAACGTCATCACTATGCCGTGCTGGGGTTTGCTTTGTTGCTTGCTGCCTGTGATCGAACGGGCAGCAACGCGCCGACGTCTACGGCATCAACGCCAAGCAGCGCACCGGCACCTGCTTCGAGCGTGCTCACGGCTTTCATTCCGCCATCAGAGTCATCCATCCCGAACGATGACTTTGGCAAAGAGGTAGCGCTAGGTCGGCAGATTTTCCTCGAGCCGGACAAGTACGCCTCCGCTTATGTAGGCAATCACCTGAGCTGCGAGAACTGCCATCTGGATGCGGGGCGGCTTGCCAACGCCGGGCCGATGTGGGGCGCCTATCCGATGTATCCGGCGTACCGCAGCAAGAACCATCACGTGAACACGTTTGCCGAGCGGCTGCAGGGCTGCTTCCGTTTCAGCATGAACGGCAACGCGCCACCGCTGGGCGATCCGGTGCTGGTGGCGCTGGAGAGCTATGCGTACTGGATGTCGCAAGGTGAGCCCGTAGGTAAATCACTACCAGGGCGGGGTTATCCGCAGCTGGCGAAACCCGCGCAGACACCCGACTACGCGCGCGGCGAAAAGGTATACGAACGCGATTGCGCGCTATGCCATGGTGCGAATGGCGAGGGTCAGCAGGTAGCGGAGCAGGTCGTGTTTCCATCACTTTGGGGGGCGGCTTCGTTCAACTGGGGCGCGGGCATGCATGAGGTCGACAAGGCTGCCGGCTTCATCAAAGCGAACATGCCACTGGGTCGTGGCAACACGCTAAGCGATCAAGATGCATGGGACGTGGCGTATTTCATGAATGCGCATGAACGTCCGCAGGATCCGCGCTACGCCGACTCGATACCCGCCACGCGCGCGAAGTACCACGACACGCCGTACTCGCTGTATGGCGTTGAAGTGAATGGGCAGATGCTCGGGCAAGGGACGGCTAAACCGTAAGGTGTTCTGGCATCGGCTCAATGCACTTGCCTAAAGATTAATCGCAGGCGTTTTTGAGCGAACGAACTCTCGCATTGCACATTATCGGGTGGGGCTGGCCAGTCAGCTGCCACCCGAAGCTATATGTGCGCATTTGTTTTGTGCCTGTAGCAGTGATGATCTGCATAACCATGGTTATAGCATTGTGGATACCGTGCAAGATAATGCGTTATTCGCGGTAATTTGCGACCTCATCCGGTGGTGGCTGCGCTTTAATGTGTCTCCTTGATGGTGACTCATGGCGGATATCGTCACGCTGTCTTGTCGCGTAATATGACGTGTAGAACAGGGGCTTCAAGCAGCGTATTATTTTTGCGCTGTATCGCGTAAACAAAGCGATGCAGGCGTGAATACTGCACGGTAGTGCAGCGACTCATTGCACTGATTCAGTCCGTTCCGGTTCTTGCTATTCACCATGTTGATGAATGGCCGGGACGGATACGTGGCGTACGCGTAAGCAGCACCTGGGAAGTCGGGCAGATACAGAGAGCGGATCCGTCCGTCTTTCTTATCTCACTCCCAGATATCGAAGGATCGAATGCTGATGGCTCTATCCCTCAATGCTCACCATAACGTTCGGATGTTCACCGGGCGTGCTTGCCTATGCGTGCTTTGCGCACGTGCGCATTACGACGAGGTCATTGCATTAATTAATGCCTGCCTTGCGCAGAGCTGTCTTGGTGATCGACAAGCCATTAACGCACTGACGTGAGCGTATGGCCGACATTTAGTGACTATCACGGCGCATGGCTCGCACGCCTTGCGACGATCTTCATCTCTACATTCAAAACATGGAGCGGCATTGATGAACCTGCTTAATCGTCACAACGCGATCGCCTTTTCCGTAGCGATAGCTTTGACAAGTTCGCTGACTGCTTGCGGTGGCGGTGGTGGTGGCAGCAACGTGCGGGCGAGCGCGGTGGCGCCTACCCCTACCCCTACGCCGACTCCCACGCCAACTCCTACTCCTACGCCCTCCCCTACACCACCACCGTCACCACCATTGACGCCCTCGCCAGCGACTCCCCTCACGCCCGTCATACCGAACTACAACCCGCTGCTTAGTCAGTTGCTACCAGAAAATGTGCCCACGGCATGGGCGATCGGTGGCAGCGCGAACAGCAATCAGGGGCAAGGCGTCAAGGTTGGCATTCTGGACTCAGGTGTGCAGGCCAATAATCCGGCGCTGATCGGTCGTATCAGTTGGTTCAAGGACTACTTCGATCCCACGAATACGACGCCAGAGGATACCGGCGGCCACGGTACCGTGATGGCGGAGACCATCGGCGGCACGGCCAATAACCAGGGCTCCGGTGGCAATTACAACTACGGTGGTGTGGCTCCGCAGTCCTTGCTGTATATCGCACGGCTAGGCGGTAGCGATGGTGATATCGATGTAAATCTGGCAACGCAGGCGTTGACGGATCTGGCTGCACAGGGTGTGCAGATTATCAATAACTCCTACGGCTCCACGACGTCGATTACCAGTGTGGCCGCCAGTGATCCGCTCGTGACGGAGGACTACGCGATCTATTCGCAAGCCGTCAGCAACAAGCAACTGCTGGTTTGGGCTGCAGGTAACAACGGCAATACGCAGCCGACGGTGGAATCTGGATTGCCGTATTACTACCCGAACCTTCAACACAACTGGCTCGCTGTGGTTAACGTAGCGGTGAATGCCAGTGGCCAGGTCACTGGGCTCGATACCACCAACACATCCAGTGCTTGCGGCGTGGCGGCGGCATGGTGCCTGGCTGCACCGGGTTATACCTACTTCTCACCTGTGACGGGTACGCAGTTCTCGACGGGAGCGGCAGACGGCACCTCGGGCTCCGCCGCGGTGGTGTCGGGTGTGGCTGCCTTGGTATGGCAGCGCTTTCCCTTCTTCACGGTCTCGAATGTGCAGGAGACCTTGCTCTCGACCGCGACATCGCTCGGCAATCCATCCCTTTATGGCTACGGCCTGGTCAATGCAGCCGGTGCGGTGAATGGCCCCGGGGCATTCAACTGGGGCGTGTTTGCCGTCAATATTCCGTCCGGTGATACGGCCGTTTTCGCGAACAACATTGGTGGCTCGGGCAGTCTGGAACTTGATGGTGCTGGCGCACTGATGCTTACGGGTACCGATACCTACTCTGGTGGCACGACCATCAACGGTGGACAGTTGTTCATCGCTGGATCCGTTACATCGAATGTGACCTTGACGGGATCGAGCACGTTGTTGGGTGGCTCGGGCACACTTAATGGCAACGTGAATAGTTCGGGTGATGTTTCCACGGTGAGTAGTGCCCTCAAGATCAATGGCAACTACACCATGACGGCGACAGCACTGACCCAGATCCAGCTCGGTTTGCCATTGCAGGTGACAGGTACGGCAACACTCGGTGGCTCGACGATTAATGCCATTACGCCGAGTGGTTACACGGCGCAAGCCGAAGAGCCGCTGATCAATGCGGGCAGTATCTCGGGTACGTTCGGTTCGCTGCAGGTTACGGGCGGGGTCTATCTGAGCGGGACGTTGTCGTATACGGCAACGCAGGTCGATGTCGCCCTCAGTCGTACTTCTGTATCGAGCATTGCGGAAGCGGCGATGCCGAACGTGGCGACCACGCAGCAAACGGCGCAGCACATCGAAGGCGCACTGGAGCAAGCGGATCAATGGGTCACGACGAGCCCTGCACAGCATCAAACATTCCTCGCGGCCGCTGGCGAGTTCCTGCATGCGTCTTCGATCGCAGAAGCACAAGCTTCGATCAACAGCTTGTCAGGACAGCTGCTGGCATCGTCGCAAGAGCTGACGTTTGAGCAATCCGGCATCGTCAATCGCACGGTGGCCGATCGCTTGGTGGATCTTGGCAATGGTGGTTCGCAGCAAGGTGCATGGTTCCAGGGCACCGGTGCGAGTGGCGATATCGCACGTAGCGGTTACGCGACGGGTAGCTACAGTGGCGGCGGTGCCATCGCAGGCTATGACGCCGCGTTGTCCGATGTATTCACCATGGGCGTCGGACTCGATTGGAATCGTCTCGGTTCCACTTACACCATGCAGGCCGGTAATAGCAGCTCGCGCAGCACGGGCGCGATGCTCTACGGCAAGTTCGCGATGGACAATGCATACATCTCTGGCCGTATTGGCAAAGACTGGATCAATAGCGCGGTCAGTCGATGGGCCGTGCTTGGCACCACGCCCGCGCCGATCACCAGTACGCGTCACGATCAGCTGAGCTCGGCGTACCTCGAAGCCGGCTATGAGGCGAAGTCGGATGCATGGACGACCACGCCGTTCGTATCATTGGGCGACGGCGAGTTGTCACGCGGCGCGATTGCCGAGCAGGGGGCTGGTGGTTTTGGTATCGCGGCGGACAGCAAAGATCTCAATCAGAGCTATAGCCAGATTGGCGCGCGTATCGCTTACCACTGGACGTGGGATGCAGGCCAGATGTGGCTCAAGGGTTTTGCCTTGTATCAGCGCGTATTGGCGGGTAACGACCTTGGTTTAACCGCAGCATATGCCGGTGCGCCGAATGCCACTTTCGAACTGGAAGGTGTGAACTCGCCGCGTAATTCCGGCTGGGTCGGCGTGGGCCTCACGGCCTTGCTGGATAAACATTGGTCGTGGTTCGCCAATGTAGATGATCAAATTGCAGGCGGTGGTACGAAGGCGACGGTGCTGAGTGCAGGCGCGCGGTACACGTTCTGAGTTGTTGCTGAGTCGCATGGCATGGGTACAGGCCCATGCCATGCGACCTTTCAATGCGTCTTCTGAAAGACGCTGTGAGATCAGGTTTTCTCGTGATCCGTCGGTGCATGCTCATGATGCTCGGCAAGCACATGCCGCTCGTGCAATTCCTCGCCGACATTGAGTGTTTCAGCCGGTGCAGGTTGCGCTTGAACTTCGGCAGTCGCTGGTGTTTCTGCGTGCGTGTTGCGTGACGCATCTTTCTCGCCGTCGCCACCGGTGATCTTGAGAATCGAATGACGCATTTCGCGTGAGAGAATCACGCGCGCGTCACGCACCATGCCTTCCAGTGCACTGTCGTAGTCGAGCTTGCCGGCCTCATCGGTCCATACGATGCGTCGCTCGCGTAGCTTCTGGATGAAGCCGCGGAACAGCGCCTTGTCGAAGAATTCAGGCGCAGAAAGTTCGTCAAGCAGACTCAAGCGCTGCGCGGTGAGCGTGCAAACGTTTTCTAGTTCGGCAGCGGTGATCGCATGCGGGCCGTTCTTGGCCAGTGCGGCGATGGTGATGTAATAGCGCTCGAACGCCTGGATCAGGCTACGCGCAATCACCTTGAGTTGGAATGCGCTGTCATCCTGGCCTGGCGCGCGTTCGAGTACGCGCCCCTCGCCGGTCGATTCGAGTAGGCCACGGCGTACGAAGAAATCGATCGTGGCCTGCAACTGCGCGCCGAATCCTTCGGTGTCCCACGGCAGGAACAACTCACCCTGGATAAACGGATAGATGATGCGCCCCAGCCGCAGTATCGAGGCGCGCGTCATGCGCCGATTGTTGAGGAAGCAGCAGGCCACCCATGCTGCGGTGGTGGTGATGTGCACAACATTGTTGCGGAAGTAGGAAAGCAGCACGGCTTGTTCGGGATCCGCCACCAGCACATCGCCCAGCGAATGGCGCACGCGCCGTATCCAGCCCATCTGCTCGCCGTAAGCGATGATGGCAGGCGGATCCATCGGGGTCAGCGTGACACGGTCGGAGTACGGCAGCTCCTCGATCAGCGCTTTCATCAGCTCCAGCTGCACTTGCAGGTCGTGCTCGGCCATCGCGTGCTTGGGCGTGGCGAGTAGTGCCAGTGCAAGCAGGTTGATCGGATTCACGTCGGCGGCGCGATTGACGTTGATCTGAATCTTTTCGGCCAGCTGGTCGACGACGCTATTGAGCCATTCGGGCTTGGCGTCTGGATCCTCGATCGCGGTGCGCCAGTCAGGACTGATGGCATCCAGCATCGGGTTCAGCTCAATCGGCTCGCCGAAGTTCAGCGCTACGTGGCCGTAGTGTTGGCGTAGCACTTTCAGGCCCCGTAGCAGGCCGAGCAAAGATTCTTTTTCCTTCGGCTTGCCGGAGAGTTCGCCTGCGTAGGAGTTGCCCTCCATCAGCTTCTCGTAGCCGATATATACCGGCTGAAACAGCACAGGTCGACGCGGTGCGCGAAGGAACGCGCGAACGGTCATCACCAGCATGCCGGCACGTGGTGCCAACAGGCGTCCTGTGCGCGAGCGACCACCTTCGATGAAGTACTCCATTGGCACGCCACGATCGATCAGCTGCGCAATGTATTCGTTGAACACGACCGAATACAGCGCGTTGCCTTTGAACGTGCGACGCAGGAAAAACGCGCCGCCACGACGTAGGAACGGGCCGATCACGGGCAGGTTGAGGTTCACGCCTGCGGCGATGTGCGGCACCACCACGCCGGACATATGCAGCTGATACGACATCAGCAGGTAGTCGGCGTGGCTGCGGTGGCTGGGTACGTAGATCACTTCGTGACCGGGCGCCGCGGCGCGGGCCTTGTCGAAGTGGTGCATCGTGATGCCGTCGTACAGCTTGTTCCAGAAGTTGGAAAGCAGGAACGAGGCGGAGCGCACGACCGGATGCGAGTAGTCGGCGGCGATCTCCAGCAGTAGCTTTTGCGCACGGCGCCAGGCCTTGGCGTGGCTGATGTGCTCTTTTGCTGCGGTGGCCGTAATGGCCGCGCGTACCGGTTCTGCGTTGAGCACGGCGTCGATAACGGTGCGCTTGTGCGAGAGATCGGGCCCGATCACTGCTGCGCGGATACGCCGGAAATGGGTGCGCAGTACGCGGGCAATCTTGCGTGCAAAGCGTTCCGGAGCGGCGTCGCCGGCTTCGCTCATCACCGCACGCAGCGATACTGGCGCGGAGAAGTGCACCACGGTATCGCGGCCGTTGAGCAGCAACGCCAGCAGCCGACGGAAGCGGCCCACCATCACCCAGTTTTCGGAAAACAGCACGCTGAACCAGCCCGACTCGCGGGTGGGTGCGCGACCTACGTAGATCGATACCGGCACGATCTGAATGTCGCGATTCGGGTGCGCTTCCAGCGAACGCACCAGTTGGCCCAACGTTTCGTTGGGCGTGCGTTTGCGGTTGCGCCCAAACAGCCAGCCATCACGCCGCGCCAGTGCGAACACCGAGCGTCGACGGCGTGTGCCGATCAGCGGCTGCATCGGGCTGGGCAGGCCCGCCTCACGGCAGGCGCGGTCGAGAATCAGCGCGTCGGAGAAGCCGTCGCGCTCGATCACATAACAGACTGGCGCGCCGGTTTGCAGCAAAGCAGCGGGCTCGGCCGGGTCGCGGCGCAGGCGCAACCAGGGTTCGAGCAGCTGCCCCGCCAGGTGGAACCACCAGGGGGCACGGCTACGGGTAGATGAATCCGGTGACATATTCGGCATCCGTCATATTCTACCGGGTGGGTCGCGCCAGCAGCGCGCAGAGCCTATTAAAGGCTCTTTGGCTTCACCGCTACTGCGGCTGTAGTAGCGGTGGGGGCGGCGACCGGTGCGCTCGTCGCTGGTGCCGGCGCGCTGGCAGCCGGTGCTGCCGTGCTGCTATCGGTGGCCGGGTGCAGCAGCTCCTCATGCGCTTCGCGCACGTTGCGCAGCAGATCCTCGCTGTACCAGCGGCCGTCTTGTTGCACCAGCTTCGACTCGAATGACAGCGGTTTGCCAAGCAGGGTGTAGTCGACCTTGATGCTGGCATGGCCGTTGCTGTTGTCGGTCGGGGTGAGCTTGACCGAGTTCAGTGTGTCGTCGATCGACAGGTCGTAGAGCGACAGCAATTGCTTGGCGCCGTCGAAACCGAGCGAGTATTTCTTCATCGCGGTATCGAAATCCATGGTGCGCAGCTCGTCCGCGTTCTTCAGGTCAAGCTTGCGTACGGTAGTTACGACCACGCTGACCGCTTGTTTCGCTCTGGCCTGGTCGAACCACGGTGTTTTCTGCGCCCATGGCAGCATGGCGGCGAGCACGGCATTGGCCTGTTGTTTCTGCTCGTCGGTGAGTTTCTTGCTCTGTGCGATGCCGGTGCCGATGATCGCCTGGCCGATACCGATCATCACCGGCAACTGATCTTTGTATTGCTGCTCGAGCTGGGTCAGCTTTGGCTGTACCTGGGTATACAGCGTGGTTTCCGCATTCGGTGCGGTGAGCAGTTGCATGGTCTGAGTGAACTGAGCGCGATCTTCATCGGTGATCG
>JBARCX010000376.1:0-3357 GCA_049794535.1 Rhodanobacter sp. | reverse complement strand
AGTTTAGACTCGCTGGCGGAGAGAGAGGGATTCGAACCCTCGATAAGGCTTTTGACCCTATACTCCCTTAGCAGGGGAGCCCCTTCGGCCTCTCGGGCATCTCTCCGTTTTTGTTCCGCATCGCTGCGGAGCCGGCAAGGATACCGGCGACTGCAGCTGAGGTAAAGAGGTCAGGTCAATGTTCGCCGGATTTATCCGTCGAACCGCCTTCCTGTTCGTGCTCACCCTTGATGCGATTGAAGATCTCTTCACGATGCACGGCGACATCCTTAGGCGCATTGATGCCGATGCGCACCTGGTTGCCTTTTACGCCGAGAACAGTGACGGTCACCTCGTCGCCGATCATCAGGGTTTCGCCGACCCTACGGGTCAGTATCAACATAACTGCTACTCCATAAAATGCTAGTGGTCACAGGCCTTCTGCATGGCGATGCCTCACCCCTGAGCACGACCACCCGCAGTTATTCGATTGTGTCCGTCAAAGGCCCTACCGCCTTCCCCGGCTCCTGCTTAAAAAATGCCCGAAAGTCGACAGTCTCTCGTGGTGCCACCGCAACCAGCAACACCGGCATTCAACGGATACTAGCCGAGCGTCCTTGCCCGGCGCAATGCGCCTCATCGTGACAAATGGCCTACGGCAGGCCGTCAATGACTTGACAGTAGATTAGCGATCCAGTTCGGCGTATCAGCCAACAACGCAGGCAATTGCGGAACGTCCATACCTCCGCCTTGGGCCATGTCCGGACGACCACCGCCCTTACCGTCAATCTGTCGTGCAACATGTGCAACGACGTCGCCAGCTTTGACCCTGCCCTGCGCTTTGCCGTGTACGCCCGCAACGAGCGAAACGCGCCCTTCAGCAGCGCCCGCAAGCAAGATCACGCAGTCGCCAAGATCTTGCTTTAGCTGGTCCATGCTGTCGCGCAGCGACTTGGCATCGAACCCTTCCAGGCGCGCAGCAACCACCTTGATGCCGTCCACATCCTTCGCTGAAGCCGCCAGATCGGCGGTCACGGAACCGGCCGCTTTGGCACGCAGCGATTCCAGTTCGCGCTCCAATTTTTTCTGTTTGTCGAATAGCTGGCGCAGCTTTTCCACGGTGTCGTCGCCGCTAGTGGAAAGCAGTTGCGACAGCTCGCCCAGACGACGCTCTTCATCGGCAACGAACGCCAAGGCACCAGCACCCGTCACGGCCTCGATACGGCGCACACCGGAAGCGACGCCCGCTTCGCTGACGAGCTTGAACAGACCGATGTCACCGGTGCGACCGACATGCGTACCACCACACAATTCGGTGGAGAAATCGCCCATCTTCAACACACGCACTTCGTCGCCGTACTTCTCACCAAACAATGCCATCGCGCCAAAGCTGATGGCGTCGTCGTAGCCCATGTTGTGCACTTCAGCCGGCGCATTGCGACGCACCTCAGCGTTCACCAGTGCTTCGACCTGTGCCAGCTCATCGCGACTCATCGGTTTGTGATGCGCGAAGTCGAAACGCAGTCGCTCCGGCGCAACGAGCGAACCCTTCTGCGAAACATGCGTGCCGAGCACCTTGCGCAATGCAGCGTGCAGCAAATGGGTGGCCGAGTGATTCAGCACAATGGCCTGGCGGCGTTCTGCATTCACCGCCGCATCGATGCTGTCCCCGGTGCGCAGTGGCTGCGCGCCATGCCAGCGCCCGGCATGACCAAAGAACACGCCGCCCATCTTCAACGTATCAGCGACCTCGAAACGACCGGCACCGTTGGACAAGGTGCCGGTATCACCCATCTGACCACCCGATTCAGCGTAGAACGGTGTGCGATCAAGAATCAGCAGCCCCTCCTCGCCGTCGTCCAGCTGGTTGATTTGCATACCCGCGCGCACGATGCCGACGACCTTGCTGCCGGCACTCTGGAGCGCGTCGTAACCAAGGAATTGAGTGGGCTTGAGCTGGCTGGCCAAATCGGCCGGCATCTGGCCCTTGGCTTCGAAACGTCCACCCTCGCGGCTACGGTCCTGTTGCTCCTTCATGGCCTGCTCGAAGCCGTCCATATCCACCGACATGCCACGCTCGCGCGCAATATCGGCGGTCAGGTCAACCGGGAACCCATAGGTATCGTAAAGACGGAATGCATCGGCGCCTGGGATGGTGGTCTCGGCCTTGGCGGCGACAGCGTCGAACAGACGCATACCGTTCTCCAGCGTCTCGCCGAAACGCCTTTCCTCGGTGCGCAGCGCATCCTCGACAAAAGCCTGCTTCTGCTTGAGCTCCGGGTACGCCTCGCCCATCTCCTCAACCAGCGGCGCAACCATCTTCCAGAAGAAGTCGCCCCGCACGCCGAGCATCCAACCGTGACGCAACGCACGACGGATGATCCGGCGCAGCACGTAGCCGCGACCTTCATTCGACGGCAACACGCCATCGACGATCAGGAACGAGCAGGCGCGGATGTGATCGGCGATCACGCGCAGTGACTTGTTGCCTAGGTCGCTGGTCTTGGTGAGCTCGCCAGCCACGCGAATCAGATGCTCGAACAGGTCGATCTCGTAGTTGGAATGCACGTGCTGCAGTACCGCAGCCAAACGCTCCAGACCCATGCCGGTATCCACGCATGGCGCTGGCAGCGGCGACAGCGTGCCGTCCGGTGCACGGTCGAACTGCATGAACACCAGGTTCCAGATTTCGATATAGCGGTCACCATCTTCGTCCGGCGAACCAGGCGGGCCACCAGCAATCTCCTCACCATGGTCGAAGAAGATCTCGGTGCACGGACCACAGGGGCCGGTATCGGCCATCTGCCAGAAATTATCCGAAGCGTACGGCGCGCCCTTGTTATCACCGATGCGCACGATGCGCTCAGACGGTATGCCAACCTCTTTGTTCCACAGATCGTAGGCCTCGTCGTCGGTGTGATAGACGGTGACCCAGAGCTTGTCCTTGGGCAGCTTGAAGACGTCGGTCAGCAGCTCCCACGCGTAGCGAATCGCATCGCGCTTGAAGTAATCGCCGAACGACCAGTTGCCGAGCATTTCGAAAAACGTGTGATGACGGGCGGTGTAGCCCACGGCATCCAGATCGTTGTGCTTGCCGCCGGCACGCAAGCAGCGCTGCACATCGGCTGCGCGCACGTAACCGGGCTTTTCACTGCCTAGAAACACATTCTTGAACTGCACCATGCCCGAGTTGGTAAACAACAGGGTCGGGTCGCTGGATGGCACCAGCGAGCTGGACGGCACAATGGTGTGGTCCTTGGAACGGAAGTAATCGAGGAAGGTCGAGCGGATCTCGGCCGTTTTCATTCGGGTATGTGTCATGCGGATCGCGGCGGCAGTACTAAAAGAAGGCCACGCTAGGGCGGCATTGCCGCGATC
>JBARCX010000375.1:0-9906 GCA_049794535.1 Rhodanobacter sp. | reverse complement strand
GTAAAGCGCTATCGATACGGGATCGCCATCATTGCCATCGCCATCTTTGTGATGCTGTTGACGGCCTTCTTCCTTCCACGTGATAACGGACGGTGGCTGTTTGGTGCGTTTGCTTTCTTACTTACATGGATAGGCGCGTGGCACATTGATAAGGCGCGTCGTTAGCGCACACATGTACACATGCGGGTCACTCGCCGTCAGGATGCAATCCGGCCTTCCCATGGAGCGTCGATGCCAGACTCCTACGAATTGATCGCTAAAGACCTATTTCTTATCCAGCCGTTAACTTAACGTGTTGACGTAACCTGTGCTGAAACCAAATGAAGAACCCTCAGGCCACTTCTGGCTGACGCGTTTGATGCGTCACTAACATTAAAGGGAACGCACGGCTACGGCAGGAGGTATATGGGAAGCTCTTCGAGCGGGCACAAACACAGCACACTGACCAATGAGCATAACCATGAATGCTCCAACCAGCGCATAGAGAATAGGTAAGCTACCTACTTCGAAGTAACTCATTAGTAGCTTATTGAGCCCATAAGCCCCCCCCACTCCGATCACGGCACCGCAGCCAACTATGGCAACGTTCTCCAGCTGGAACTGCTGAAAAATGTTTCGTTTTCGGGCTCCAAGCGCTCGTCGAATTCCAATTTGCTGCTGGCGCTCGCTCACCCAAGCATTGCTGAGGCCAGCCACGCCCGCCCCCAATACACCTAGCAGCAAAATGCAGATGACGCCCATCAACATGGCTGTCCCGATATCGGCTCGGTAGGCATCGGCACGTATCTCTGAGAAGTCATGAACGCTATCATCGTCCATGATTCGCGCAGGGTTGACCGAATACAAGGCGCCCCTCACTGCCTGCCGCGCTGATGCCAAGCGGCTTGGCCTGACACGAACAACGTAGAGCGTTGAATTTGAGGGCATGCGTGCAGGGGTAATCACTGAATACCAGGGTGAACTCGCCTCTTGTCCGTAGATGGACGGCACGTGCAAGCGATCGACAACGCCGACGATGGTGCTGGGAGCACTTCCGCCATCGAGATAAACCGACTTACCCAGTGCGCTACCGACTGGAAACAATTTGCTCGCAAGAGCACTCGTGACGATCACAACCGGCTGGTTTGACGTATTGGACGTCACGTCAGCGGGAATAAAGTCCCTCCCTTCCGTCAAATGTATCCCAAGGGTCTTCAAGGTCTGTTCGTCGCCTATGTAAGAGCCCGCAAATGCCTCCCCGTGCGGCTGCATCGGGCTGAGGTTGAGGTAGACGTTAGATGATGTCCCCGTGAGCGGCAATGCGCTCATGGATGTCACGCCAACCACATCTGGAAGACCTTTCAATGTCTGCAGATCCTGCTGAAGCAGGCTGTCTAGCTTGGCCTGGCTCGCCGGCGAATCTGCAGTTGATGCACCAATCCATTGTTGTGAGACCGCCAGTAGATTTTGCTCGTCGATCCCGGTCGGCTGCCGAACTTGATCAAGGCGCTGGCCGATTACAAACAGTGCGTTGGCAACGATGGCGAGGCTCAAGGTGACCTGCAGAATGGTGAGCATGACGCTCATTTTGTGCCGGTGGAGCGTCGCGAGTGTGGGCGGAAGGCTTAAGTTGAACTTTGATGAAAATCGAGCTGCCGTCGAACGGCCAGCCAGCCGGGTTCGAGCGACACGCAGGCCAGGATAAAGCGCGGCGAGTATCGTCCCCAGAATTGCCGCGGCCATGGCTAGAAAAAGCAGCGGCAAATCCAGGTGGGCCAGTGATGCGATGTTCTTGGGCAATACCCAGTCGGAAAGCTGGAGCCCGCCGTAAGCAAGTATCACTCCGACGACACCACCCGCTAATCCGACGAAAGCCGCCTCGATAAAGCACGGCAAATAGATGGCTGCGCGCGGGGCGCCAAGCATCCTCCTCAAGCCGATATCACGTTCTCGGCGTAGAAATTTTCCGAGCATAACGCCAGCGGAATTGGCCAGGCATACGAGCAAGAGCCCCAATGCAACCAGGAAAGAAAGTCGCGTATCGCTCGGCACTACATGATGATAATCGAGCCATCCCATGATGGTACGCAAGCGTACGTTGGGAGCCCACCCGAAGCGTCCGGATTGCTGCTGATCTCGCGCGTAATCGAGCAAATAGTTTTTGTACGCTGCTGCTTGTTCCGCATTGTCCAATTGAGCGACGTAAGCAATCCATACGCAGCTGGAAGAAATCGTTCCAGCTAGCGTCTGGGACGGCGGCCTTTCAGCACACATGGTGAAGCCAACGTTTTCGATGGACGTATCAATAGCAGCCGTGAACGGAATGAACACGTCATCATCTTGTCCGGTGAAACCACCTGTGCCGGTGTCCATGATGTCGAAATAACGCGGTTGTGGATTCCAGTCGCCAACCACCCCTACGATGCTGAAATCTCGACCCTGAACATTCAGGGTCTTCCCGACACTGTTGGCACCGCCAAACAGCTTCTTATTGAGCTTTGCGCTGATAACCGCAACCGACGCATGCTGTTCATCACTTTGTGAATTCCATCCGCTGCCGAAAAGAAACGGGACCTCCAGCATAGGGAAGAATTCTCCGTACACTGCGTGCCCTGCGATATCGAAAGGATGGTGCACTCCATCGGACGGAGTGACCAATGGAGTGATAGCGTAAATGGCCGACTGGAGATGAGCTCTGTGGTCACGCATCAATCGAGTGGCATCTAGATACGTCAACGCATCGGGTGGTTCACCGGCACGGCGTATCGCATGCGTCGGCCCCCAAGGATCGATCTGGGGAACAAACAGGTGAGCAGATTTCGATGGAATAGGATCGCCCGACACAGCACGAAACACAGAAAAGGTCGTCGTCGAGGCGCCTATGCCGAAGCCAATCACGACGATCATCAAGACAGTCAGACCGACGTTACGCTTTAAGCCCCGGATTGCCTCTGCCACATAGTACGACAGCATTTATGCCTCCCTATCTCTTAACGAATCCTGCCGCTACAAACCTTTCGGAAGACCGAGTGTTTCTCAGGGCACCAACGGAGTGCTCGCGTGAACCCGTGGCTCTATAGTCGAAGAATGTGGATGAAATGCTTTATATGCTCATCGCCATAGCCATATAAGCCAATAACAGACACATCGAGCATTTTATATAAGCCAATCCACTCCTCATGTGAGGATGGTGGTAATCCCTGGGAAGAGATCACCTGAGCAAAATCGTGGATAAGAGTCCGAAAGGGGACTTCGGACTGGTCGCTTTTGAGGTCCAAAACAGGCACATAGTCGCCGATAAAGAGCAGCTTCCCAGGAAACATCCGCTTAAGTTGTCCGATAAGCGCAGAAAAACTTCGCTTCTCGTCCCATCCGAAAAAGCCATTCGCAGCACTGCGAAACGATATCGCCTGAACTTTAGCTATTTCCTCTTCGCTAAGAACAAGATTTAGTCGCATGAAGTCGCCGCATTTGAATTGCACGCGGTCGCCGCATGACTCAGGTACCGTTCGACTTGCGAACGATATAACATCCGCATTGGCGTCAACACCCAGCCCTTCAAATTTCGAGTTCGATGACGCCAGGTCTTTGAGCATTCCACCCCCACCGCAGCCGAGGTCGAGAAGAAATGAAACCTCGATCTCCTCGATAATCGATGAAAAGTAGGGTGATGCACTGCCTGACCTTTCTCCGAATGCCAGCGCATGCCTCGTCGCGTTAACGTACTGCTCGCCTTTCGTCGGATCTACCAGGGTCGCTTGCAGATTATGGGAGCAAGGCCCAAAAGCGCCCAGGTACAGGTCCACCAAGTGAGCGGCATCATTTAGCGAGTAATTCTCACCCAAGAGGAAGTGTTCGCCACCATTCGGATTCACCACAACATCAGTGGCAATCGTCAGATATCGAAGCAGGTAAGAGACAAAAAGATGATCAATTTTCCGCTCATCGCATACCTGCGACACACTCTTCCCTGAAACAAGTTCTGTCAGTATTCCGGAAGAATGCAAAGCATCAAGCGCCTTGACTGTGTAAAAGCCAGAGATTGCGTCAACGAGATTGAGTTTCATTGGAGCGTGACTTCTTTTACGGCGCTTTTCGTGTGGAAGGCTAAAATTCCTGCGTCAACTAGTTCCACAAGCTGATCCCAATCGGCAATGGCTTCGTCCTCACGAGTCTCCATGACAGATAGATAGGCGTCGTAACTAGTAGGTTGTTCGAAGATCTGAAGAAGTCGGAGTCCGTCGACGCCTACGTCTATAAATTGAAATTCGAAAACTCCGTTGGCTCGATGCCCATATATCACCATGTCTACAGGTTCTCTCGACGAGAGGCATTCAGCAGCCTCAGTCGGAGAGACAATCCAATCAAGGTCGCCCGGTTTATGAGTGTTTCCAAGAAGAAGGCATGTACTGCTTATAACCAGTTCTTCGTGCAAGCTCTCTCGAAACTCCATACTCGACGAGGGACTTTTCTCGAGGTCCTGTTGAGCAAGCCTAATCACTGCCCACCTTGTTTTTGCAATCGATACACAGGGGTCCCCATCGCCCACAGTGCTCCTCAAAAATGATGCTAGCGAACCGACGTTTAGAAGCGAAATGGCGAGATAGTTCTTTTGAGCCCATTCCGAAAACAACGTCGCCATCGCGTACATACCGTCGTAGCGCGACAATATATATTTTATTTCTCTTATGCGTAATTCGGCCAAGAGCGTAAAGAGCTTTGCTGCTGCTTTCACCAAATCGCGTGGCAAGCCGGAGGGGAATGCCAAGTAATTCGAGAAAATGCTCGGATGCGCCTCGACAAGCTCGACCTCATCTTCGTTCAGGGTCGGAATATTGAACCCGGTAGGGTCAGGATCACTGAACAAGACGTCCGCATTCTTCTCCATCAAGTCCGTGCCAGGCTCGGGCGTCAGCACATGGATCTGCGACGTATTCAACCCCGCCTCTCGGCAATGAAGGTCAACCGCCATCTTCAGCGTTTCCTTGAAGTCATCCTCTGTTTCTTCGGGGTACCCCACGATGAAAGAAGTGACAGTCCGCATCTTCAAGCGCTCTGTTGTTTCGAGAACTTCAGGGACTAACGACAAATCCAAGTTCTTGCGGGTTATTTTCTGCATCCGTCGACTGCCCGCTTCGACACCAAGATAAATCCTGTCACACCCGGCTTCGGCCATGGTCTCAAGCAAAGGCGTGTCGACACAGTCCGCCCGCGCTGAACATCCCCACGTAAATGCGAGAGGCTTGATGACCTCGCAGATCTCGGCCACCTTCTTCTTGTTGACAGTGAACAAGTCATGATTCAGACGGAAAGCGCTTATCCCGTACTTTTCGTTCAAAAACAACATATCTTGCTTGATGCTCTCCGGGCTTCTTAAGCGGTACTCCCTCCCGAAGAAGGTCGCAGTTGAGCAAAACGTACAGCTGAATGGGCACCCCCGCCCTGCTTCTATCCGCATGAAATCGACGGGAGTTTCCCGAAAATCGTAGGCATCATATTGATGGCGCGGAAGCACATTGAGATCTTGAATTATCGGCTTGCCGTGATTGATCTTCACTTCGCCTTCCGGCGTCCGGTATGTGACTCCAGAAATCAAGTGAAGGTTTTGGTGATCTTGCATTTGCAAGTACCGCGCAAAGGTCTCTTCTGCTTCATGGCGAAAAATAATATCGAACCACGGAAATGCCCCCATCACTTCCTGATGAAGAATGGTCGCATGCGGCCCTCCCAGTACAATCTTCTTATCCGGATATGATCGCCTGACTCGCTTGGCGAGATTGACCACGAAAGGGAAATTGCAGCCCAGCGCCGTGAATCCGATGATGTCAAAATTCTTCTTTTGAATTGAATTCAATAAATCACCAGTGAGCCTGGAGGACAGCGACGTTCGCCCCAATGCAATCTCACGCTTCGGATCGAGAATCTCCGCTCGATGACCCAGGCGCTCGGCCACGCCGACCAATGACATCAAGCCAAGGTGCGGTTGCAGATCAAATTTTGGATTGTTTATGTCGCCTTCGAACAGAAGGTTGTCGATGAACAATATGTCCATGGTCATCCCCTAACCTTCATGCTTCTTTCTTAAGTATCAATCCGACCAAGGAAAGTGCCGCAAGCGCCTCGGAAACCAATGCATCTTCGGTATTAGACTCATGCAGCCCATGAGAGCCCGCCGCTGCGTTCGCTATGGCGCTATCAACCAGGGCAACGATGGCTGCCGTATCTTCATCGCATGCCATCACACGCACCGCATCAGACCCAAGGGAGCGGTGATATAGCACGCTTATTTCATCCGTCGAATCATCGGTCGAGGAGGACTCCAACAGATGCAAGTTCAGCCACTCGGTGACAAACCATGGCGGCAGTTTCTTCACCACAACATCGCCATTCCATCGCCATTCCTCCTCGATTGATAAATCCGAGGCCGCCTCTTTTCCATGATTCTGCTTGATCTTCAACACGGTACACTCGTGCGCTAGCACGTAGGACAAATTTTTGCGATCTACCGAGGCGGGTTCCTGTGCAATGAATTGCTTGAGTGCCCCCACAAGAGATTCAAGCTGATCGCCTGGCGTGGCCCGCTTGCTTAGTCTGTTGGCCTGATAAAGTGGCTCATAGAATTCAAAGAAGGTGTAATAGATCCCTTCTTTTTTCAAGAACTCAAAGGTCTGGGGAATGCTAGACCGACATTGGACGTGCCTAACTGCACCGATGAAGCCTGCGAATCGATTCAACCTCTCTCGAAGGGCTGGGTTAATTAAAACGCCTTCCCCCGCTTCGGCTCGCGTATCCGGAAAAATTAGATGCTTTGCGACTGCCGTTTGGATGTCGTCAAAAGAGCTCATTTCGAATCAGCCTCACAAAGATGCAGCTCTTCATCGGGTGAAATCAATTGCTCGCTTGCCTCTCGCTTGATCCACTGGATAACTTTCCGAAAGAGATATTTCAGATCGTCACAGTAAATCGATGGATTATCGAATTCATTCTCGCGGCTATATCTATGCGGTAACCAGCCACCTCCGCATATCCGCAAATAAGGACACTCTCGACATTCGCCACAAACGGCTTGTCGTTCGTAGTAATACAGACGCATCACCGGAACTTGGAAAAGCGCATCCAGAGCATCTGTCGTTATGTTGTAGGGAGTCGCGGCAGAGTTTGAGTCACAGGCCTTCAGTAGGTCCAGGGTCTCCAGGCCACCATCTGGGTTGATGGTGAAAATGCCATTGTGCAGCTTACTAAAAGCGAACTTGTCGCCTGGGTCTGCGAGAATGGCCGAAATAAGAGTGTTGAACATCCTTATTTCAAAAGAGGTGGATGCATCTTCAACCCACAACTCAAATAAATTGTACAACCACTTGCCATAGGCCTCCCGATCGCCCAGAGGTCGCTCTGGAGACTGTGCGTAATTGGCATCAGGGAGTAGAACATCGGCTTTTCGCGGATTTAGGTCCTGAATGTGACTGTAAAACGTCCGCACATCTTGCGTGACGTCTACAACAGTCAAAAGTCCCGGCGCGAGCCCTTGCTCCTGTGCTACGTGCCATCCTTTGAGGACGCGGTCATAGCTTCCTCTACCCTTGTGATCAACCCGATATCGGTCATTGGCATCACGCGGCCCATCTATGCTGACCCCTACGCGGATGCCGAGGGACTTGAGCATCTCGCTACGCTTGGTATCAAGCAAAATGCCATTCGTCTGGATTGAGAACGCCAGTTTCGTAGAAGCCGGAATCAATTCTTTGGCTGTCGTAACGAAGTCGTCAAAAAATGCGTTCCTGGCGAGGAGAGGTTCTCCACCATGGAAAATGAAGGTGAATGTCGGTACATCATGTGCCTGGCAATGAAGCGAGACAGCCCGTATCAGTGCGTGCGCCACCTCAGAAGACATGAAGGGCACTTGGTCGTGAAACGAGCGGTCTTCAAGGTTGTACATATAGCAGTAAGTGCAATTCAAATTGCACTTACTCGAGACCTTCACGACAGCGGAGGTCATGAACTCATTCACCATGATCCCACCCATCACTCACTCCTTGAGTCCGCTGTTCAATCGAAGTGCCCTCGAGGACTGGTTCATACTTCGCAACCGGACTACGTCGATGCCGCCTGTACGCCGCCCCGTGCGTCGAGTTCCGGCGAAGCCTGTTTATTTAAGCTACGCGCCCGCGCCCCTCTCGTCAATGACGCCTCAGGCGCTGCACTTAACAATAGTGTGAGTCACATGCGGCCTTACGTGGATTGCACAAACGCGAACTCAGCACAGCCGAAAGCTTGTGAAGATTGCGTGACGAATGCGACCTCGATGCAGGGACAGAGATTACGACAACCCAGGCGATTGTCGTGACTTCTTTCCACCCAATGGCATGACGTGTAGTGTCCACCCGTTGGCGCGAGAGAACTTGGTCCTCGCCCCGGTAGGTGTGACTGCAACATCGTCGCAATGGTGAAATTTGTCGCCTTGACAGCTGTCGATTTAAAGTGTTTATTGATTTACGGCGCATAACCCATTAGGGCTATACGCCATGAGGATTTTCAGGCTGGAAACGAGGGGCGAGATGTTGATCTTTAAATATCTTCTCCCCATTTTGGGGCCTGCTTAGGCAGCCCATCCATCATAGAGCGCAAGGATTATGGAATGAACATCAAAAATGATGTAAGCGCAACGCCAACCGATCCAATTGAAAATGAATCGAACGAAATTACTGTTTTGGATGAAAGCATCCGAGCACGTGCTCTTCGCGCAATCCAGGCACGTGGCAAATTGGCCGTGACACTGATGTCTGTCGCCACGGCTACGCTCGTGATTGCAGGCACTGTTTACGGTCAGCAAGTCGACTAATACCTCAACATTCTTCGACGAGCGCTCATGAAAACGCCAGATAAACAAGAGGTCAGAGTTGGTATCTCTTACGCCTCCTTTGTTCCTCAGTTATTGAACGATTGTCCAGGCCTTGTCGATTATGTTGAGGTTCCGGTTGAAGTTCTTTATCGACAGCGAGATTTACTGTCCAAGCTTTGCGATCGCACAGATGTGATTTTGCATTGTGCGAGCTTGTCGTTAGCCGGTAATGCTCCGCCATCTCCAGGGATGGCGGAGCTTATAAAAAGCTGGATCAAAGAGTCCCGCACACCGTGGCTCGGCGAGCATATCGCTTATCTACGGATGGATGATCCAGCCCGCATGCTTCCCCAAGGCTCCGAGGAGGGAATCACAGATTCTCTCTCGAAATCATCTGGCACTGATTCGTCGACGTATGATGTTGGCTATACGGTCAGTCCACAATTCAGCCCCTCAGTGCTTGAGCGTCTTGGGCACAACGTTTCTCTCTACGAAGACTTGTTCGAAGTTCCTGTGATAGTCGAGAATGGGCCCATCTACTTTGACATGCCCGGAAGCGCTATGACTCAGTGGGATTTTGTTAGCAAGTTGTGCCGAGATTTTCCAACGCAAAAGCTATTGCTGGACTTGGCTCATTTGGAGATAACAGCATTCAACGGCTCTTTGGACCCGAACTCGATTTTGAGTCACATTCCTCTTGACCGCGTTAGCGAAATACACATAGCTGGCTATACGGCCGATGCAGACATAGCTTGGGACGACCATGCCATCCCCGCTCGTGAAAGCACTTTTCAGTTGCTCGCCCAAGTTTGTAGGCTCCATAAGCCTAAAGCGGTAACGCTCGAATACAACTCGGACCCACTTTTCTCTAGGGAAGTAATTGAGCGAGATCTTGGACGCACGAGAGACATCGTGCTTAAGTCCAGTTTGTAGTGCTTTCCACGTCTAGGTGTGCGGCAAGCGACGTCCCCCCGCCTTGAGTAGCGGGATGCTTTGGAGCCCATTGTCACTTTAACTGCTTTGCGTAATCGGCGGGCGTCAGCCCACCGAGTGCCTTCTTAGGTCGTTCTTCGTTGTATTCCCGACGC
>JBARCX010000374.1:0-23952 GCA_049794535.1 Rhodanobacter sp. | reverse complement strand
GTTACGGTGAACCCGGCGTGCCTCGCACCCAGGCCGTGTGGCTACAGATGATCCGCGGTGCACAACAGAACATCGACATCGCAGCCTTCTATATCGCCGACAAACCCGGTAGCGCGCTATCACCGGTGCTGGATGCACTGATGGCCAAAGCGCATGCCGGCATCAAAGTGCGCATCCTGGTGGACCAAACCTTCCTCAAGGAAAACCAGGCCAGCATCGATCAGCTACACAAAGAGCCCAGCATCGACATTCGGGTGCTACCCGTGAGCACCCTCACCGGTGGCGTGTTGCATGCCAAGTACATGGTGGTGGATAACACCAGCGTATTCGTCGGCAGCCAGAACTGGGACTGGCGTGCGCTCGAGCAGATCCATGAAATCGGTGCGCGCATAACGAATGCACGGTTCGCACAGACCTTCGATGCCGCGTTCGACTTCGACTGGCAACTGGCCGATAACCCCAACCTGCCGAAGGCTGCCGAACGGGCGATGTTGGCACCTGCGTTCGCACCGGCGACAGCTGAAGATCCGATTCTTCTGAACGCGGGCAGCAGCGATCCGCTCATCGCCTTCCCTGCATTCAGCCCTCCCGCGCTCATGCCGCGCTGGGTCACGGCAGAGCAACCTGCCCTGGTACAGATGATCGACGCCAGCCAGCACATGCTGCGCATCCAGGTGATGACCTTGTCGGCGATCCGCCAATACGGCCCGAAAGGCTGGTGGGCGGAGGTCGATACGGCACTGCGTAATGCTGCGACACGCGGTGTGCAGGTGCATATCATCGTGGCGGATTGGGCGCTCAACGAACCGACGCAGGCCTATCTGAAAAGCCTGGCCGTGATGCCCAACATCACCATCAAGTTCAGTCGCCTGCCGCCATCGCCACAGGGCTTTATTCCTTACGCGCGCGTCGAGCATGCCAAATACGCGGTTGCCGATGATCGCAGCGTCTACATCGGCACCGGCAATTGGGAATGGAGCTACTTCAACAACACGGTAGATGCCTCGGTGTTCGTGCATGGCGTTGGGCCAGCCAAAACGCTCACCCAGATCTTCGAACACGACTGGAACGGCCCCTACGTGACGACACTGAGTGCAGGTGGTGACTTCACGCCACCGCGTACGCATTGAACGAGTCCAAACGAGTCCAGTGGACGTTTAGACATCCAACCAACATCTGCGCCACATAACGCACTAGCTCTGGCAGAATCAAGGCACTGACCGATGAGTGAGAGTGCTGCCGGATGAATGTTGCTGAGACTGCGCCGACCAACTCGAAGCGCCGCGTACTGTTTGCAAGCTTGATTGGCACCACGATCGAATTTTTCGATTTCTATATCTACGCAACAGCCGCCGTACTGGTCTTCCCCAAACTATTTTTCCCCGCCTCAGACGCTACGACGGCCACGTTGCAATCGCTTGCGACGTTTGCGCTGGCGTTCTTTGCGCGCCCCATCGGTTCAGCGGTGTTTGGACATTTCGGCGACCGGGTGGGACGCAAAGCCACGCTGGTCGCTGCGCTGCTGACGATGGGAGTTTCAACGGTAACCATTGGCTTACTGCCGACCTACGCCAACATCGGCGTAGCAGCACCTGTGTTGTTGGCACTGTGCCGCTTCGGGCAAGGACTTGGCCTGGGTGGCGAATGGGGCGGCGCCGTCTTGCTTGCGATCGAGAATGCACCACCTGGCAAGCGTGCGTGGTATGGCATGTTCCCGCAGCTCGGCGCACCGATCGGATTCTTTTTCTCGACCGGGCTCTTCCTGTGGCTGACCCAGGGCATCGGTGACGCAGCCTTTTTCGCATGGGGCTGGCGCGTGCCTTTTCTGGCCAGTGCCGTGCTGGTGCTGATTGGCCTTTGGATGCGACTCAAGTTGCATGAAACGCCCGCCTTTGCCCGCGCGATGGCGCATCACGAACGCGTGAAGCTGCCGATGCTGACCGTGCTCACGCAACACCCACGTGCGTTGCTGGCCGGCACCTTCGCCGCGCTCGCCACGTTTGTACTGTTCTATCTCATGACCGTGTTTGCGCTGAGCTGGGCCACCAGCAAGCTGGGGTACTCGCGCGAGCAGTTCCTGATACTTCAGATGATTGGCGTGCTGTTCTTTGCGGTGACGATTCCGCTGTCGGCTATGTTGGCGGACCGTCGCGGCGGCCGCCTCACCATGATGCTGGCCACGTTGCTGATCTTTGCTTTCGGTCTCGGCTTTGCGCCGCTGTTTGCAGCCGGCAGCAGTATCAGCGTTTTGTTGTTCCTGGCGATCGGGCTAGGCGTGATGGGCTTTACCTATGGCCCATTGGGAACGGTGCTCGCACAGATGTTTCCCACGGCAGTGCGTTACACCGGCGCATCGCTAGCCTTCAACATGGCGGGCATTTTCGGTGCATCGCTGGCGCCTTACATCGCCACTTGGCTGGCCAACACCTATGGCCTGTCCTATGTGGGCTACTACCTTGCCGCCGCCGCGCTGCTGACAGGGCTGGCGCTGTGGGCTACGCCGAAGCAAGTGGACTGAGTTGCTTCCGTAGCTTTTGTAGGCTGGGTGGAGCAACGCGATACCCAACGTTGGGATACGCCGACGTTGGGATTCGCGAGCTCATCACCAACCTACACAACGTGTCGCTTCGGCCTACCGCTTCCGTAACGGCACATCCTCAAGCAGCCACGCCAAGGCAAACGCCAACACAGCAACGCATGCGGAAATCAGATAGACCGAGTGCAATGCTCCGCCAAACGCCTGCAGATAATCATCGCGCAGCACACTCGGCAACTCATGCACGGTTGTAGGCCCCAACGAACGAGGCAATGTGGCGTCCGGCGGCATAAGCGCCGTGAGCCGTGCATGCAAGTTGTTAGTAAATATGGCACCGAAGGCAGCGACACCAATCGAGCCGCCGATGGAACGGAACAGCGTTGCGCCGGATGTCGCCACGCCCATGTGTTTGAACTCCACGCTGTTCTGCACGGCAAGGATCAACACCTGCATCACCATGCCCAGTCCCAAACCAAGCAGCCCGACGTACACGTACATGGTTTCGACGGGTGTCGCGTTCTGCAGCGTGCCCAGCAGCACCATGGCGGCGCAGATGAGCAAGGTTCCCGCAATCGGAAAGAAGCGGTATTTCCCGATCTTGCTGATGATGCGGCCACTGATCATCGAACTGACGACAACGCCACCCATCAGCGGGAACAACTGCATACCGGCTTGGGTAGGCGTCGAGTCCTTGACCACCTGCAGATAGAGCGGCAAGAAGGTCACCGACCCGAACAACGACATACCGACGATGAATCCGATCAGGCAGCACAATAGAAAAGTGCGCTGTTTGAAAAGGTGCAGCGGAATGATGGGCTCTTCCGCAATGCTTTCTTCGTAGATGAAACCAACGATCGCGATCAAACCGAATATCAGCGTGCACCATAACTGCGGTGACGACCACGGCAGAATCGTGCCGCCCTGGCTGGTGAACAGGATGATGCAGGTCAGCGCCAGCGCGAGGAAAGCTGCCCCAAAGTAATCGATCTTATGCTTCACGTGCGCAACGTGCGGCTTGAACACGGCACCGATCACCGACAGCGCCAGCAGGCCGAGCGGCAAGTTGATGTAGAAGATCCACCGCCACGAAAAGTGCTCAACGAGAAACCCGCCAATTAACGGGCCAATGACGGTCGCCAAACCGTAAATACCACCGAATATGCCTTGGTAACGGCCACGCTCCGCCGGTGGAATCACATCACCTATGGCAGCCATGGTCACCACCAGCAGGCCGCCACCGCCCAGCCCCTGCAATGCGCGCATAAGGATCAGCTCCACCATGTTCTGCGCGAGCCCGCACAAGACCGAGCCGAGCAGAAACAGGATGATTGCCGCCTGCAACACAATCTTTCTGCCGAACAGATCGCCGAACTTGCCGTAGAGCGGCACCACGATCGTCGACGACAATAAATACGCCGTCACCACCCACGACAAACTTTCGAGACCACCTAACTCGCCAACGATCGTTGGCAACGCGGTGGACACGATGGTCTGATCCAGTGCGGCAAGCAGCATCACCAGCATCAACGCCGAGAACAGCAAGCGTATCGGCGGATGTTCGCGTGCCGGCGCCTGCGGCATGGCGGAAACCACGTCGGCGACTTCGGCAGCTACAGAAGGCGACTCGTTTACAGAGGCATTGGCGCTCATGGCGTGACCGGTCTTGAAATTAATTAACTTGATAATTAATATATCCTCAGCATCCAGAACGGTCAATGACCACCCGCCTGAAGGTGGCGGCGAAGATGGCGACACGAAACTCCACTAAGCCCACAACAAACGCCCCGAAAGCCGCAAAGAAGCGCGGAGCCACGGCGCGGCGTCCTGGCCGGCCGGCGAGCACCGCCAACACTGTCGACCAGCGCAACCGCCTGGTCGACATCGCGCTGATGTTGTTTGCCCGGCAAGGCATCGCCGAAACCACGCTTGCCGCTATTGCACGCGAAGCCGGGGTGACGCCGGCGATGGTGCACTACTACTTCAAGACCCGCGATCAATTGCTCGACGTGCTGATCGAGGAACGCTTCCTGCCCGTAAGAATGAGCATCGAAAGCGTATTCCAGGAGCATGCAAACGATCCGGTGACGGCCATCACGCAGCTGGTCTATCGCTTCAGAGATATCACCGTGGAGTACCCCTGGTTTGCGCCTTTATGGCTGCGCGAAATCATCAGTGAGAACCCCCTTCTCAAGCAACGCGTTCAAAAACGCATGGGCAACGCGCACCAAGAATCCTTGTTTCAATGTATCGCGCGGTGGCAAGCCGAGGGACGATTGAATGCAAACATCCAACCGTCACTGATGTTCTTGTCACTGGCCGGACTAACCATCTTGCCGCTGGCCGCCGCGAAAACATGGCGCGATGACCCGGTACGAAGCCAGTTAAGCACCCATGACATCACGCAGCATGCCGTCACACTGTTGATGCATGGCGCGGGGCCGCAGCCACCTGCTAAGAAGAAACGCTGATTCCACGCCTCCCTCCGCCGCCCCGAAGACAGTCACTAAGAGCAGGGTTGGAGCGAGGGCTTGATGGTGAAGCGATGGTTCAAGGTCTGCGCTATCTTCTGACAGTCGCTCCGACCGGACCCTAGCCATGCAACCTGCCAGCGCCACGTTTGATTACATCATCGTCGGCGCCGGCCCTGCGGGCTGCGCCACAGCGACGCGATTGGCCATCGCGTGCGCAGAAAGCACCGTATTACTGATCGAAACGGGGCCGGCCAAGAGTGGCTTATTCTCGGATGTACCCCTCGGCCTTGCGGCATTAGTGCCTTTTCGCAACGCGCGGAACTATGCCTATCGCACCACACCGCAGCCAGGGCTTGGTGGCCGACGTGGCGTACAACCGCGCGGGCGCGGCGTGGGTGGCTCAAGCTTGATCAACGCCATGATCTACATCCGAGGGCAGCACGAGGACTACGACGACTGGGCGCGTGCCGGTGCCACCGGCTGGGCCTGGAGTGATGTACTCCCCTACTTTCTCCGCTCGGAACATAACGAGCGCGGCGCCGATAGCTGGCACGCCACCGGCGGCCCACTTCACGTCGCCGACCTGGCCAGCCCCAGCGACTGCGCTCGCAGCTTCGTTGAAGCAGCCAACCAGTGCGGGCATGACGTAAATCCCGACTTCAATGGTGTCACTCAGGAAGGCGTGGGCCTGTATCAGGTGTTCCAAAAACAGGGCTCCCGATATAACGCTGCACGCGCCTATGTCGCTAGCTTGGCGCCCAAGAACCTTACCGTGGCAGCGGCATCTCAGGTCGAACGCATCATCATCGAGCAAATGCGCGCCACAGGTATCCGCTGTACCGATGGTAGAACCTTTAACGCACGCGCTGAAATCATTCTCAGCGCCGGGGCATTTGGCACGCCGCAGTTATTAATGATGTCCGGCATCGGGCCAGCAGAACATCTGCGAAATCTCGGCATCGATGTCGTTTACGACAGCCCGGATGTGGGCAACAACTTGCAGGATCATGTGGACTTCATTCTCAGCCGTAAAGTCCACGACCGCGGCCTGCTCGGCATCGTGCCCTCGCTCGTTCCTCAAATCATTCGCGCCATCAAACCGTATCGGCAGGGCACCGGCATGCTAACCAGCAACGTCGCCGAAGCCGGTGGGTTTCTGCGCACCCGCCCCGAACTCGACCGACCGGATATCCAACTTCATCTGTGCGTCGGCATCGTCGATAACCACAACCGCCATCTCCATATGACGCGTGGCATGTCACTGCATGTCTGCAAACTCCGACCGAAAAGTCGCGGCACCGTGCGCCTGGCTGCAAACGATATTCGTAAAGCGCCGCTGATCGATCCGAAGTTCTTCGCTGATTCGGAAGACCTGGAGACACTGCTCGCCGGCGCCCATATCGCTCAAGACATTCTTAGCGCTCCCGCATTTACGCGCTATGCAGGGCCTGCTTTGTATGACGCGGAATCACGCGACGACGCAATTCTTCGTCAGCGCATTCGTGAGCACGCCGACACGATCTACCACCCGGCGGGAACCTGCCGCATGGGCAGTGATTCCACAGCTCCAGTCGATCCGCAATTACGCGTGCGCGGCGTGGCGAATCTGCGCGTCGCCGATGCGTCGCTGATGCCGACACTCGTATCCGGCAATACCCAGGCCGCTTGCGCCATGATCGGCGAGCGAGCTGCGTGCTTCATTCGTAGCGACAATTAGTTATGACTTGACGCGTTCTGATTACCATCGAGTTTCATCGACCTTCTTCTCCCTCCGGTGACCCGAAGGCAGTCCCCGTGGGAGAGAAGGTTCCAGTCCCACAGGGACTTCCTTTGGGCGCAACGAATGAGGGTGCGACTAAGCTTCAACCTATCGCGCTGGTCGCACCCTCACCCGCCTGCCGGCACCCTTGTAAGTTTGTTTCGCCGTACCAGACCGTCAACCCTGAGGTATCCACAAGACCGTGGGAGAGCAAGGGTCGGTATGGCGTTCTTTCTCAACAACCCGAACAGTTGCCGGGGCTCGCAGCCCGATTCTGCAAGGTAGGGTGATTGAGATCCTTGGGAGAGGTGTGATGAGCCAGATTCCAAAAACTACGATGACCGGTCCGGTGGTTGGTATTGACGTGGCCAAGGCGCACCTGGATGGATCAGCGGCGGCGAGGCGTTCCTGGCCTTTAGTAACGATGAAGCGGGCATAAGTGCACTGATCCTTGCGTTGCAAGAGGTGCACCCGGCGCTGGTGGTGCTGGAAGCGACCGGTGGCTTGGAGCGGACGCTGGTCGCGCACTTGTTAGCCGCTGCGCTACCGGTAGCGGTAGTCAATCCACGCCAGGTGCGCGACTTTGCGCGCGCCACCGGTCAGCTAGCTAAGACCGATCGCCTGGATGCTCGTGTGCTGGCGCAGTTTGGGCTGGCTGTCCAACCCGTCCAACGCGCACTGCCCGATGCGGCCAGCCAAGATTTCATGGACCAACTGGCACGGCGTCGGCAGTTGGTGGAGATGCTGGCGATGGAAAAGAACCGGCTCCAGGCCGCCCCGAACAAACGCGTGCGCAAGGACATCACTGAGCACATTGCGTGGCTCAACAAACGTCTACACGCTAGCGACGAGGGCTTGCGACACCGTGTCGAGGCCGCACCGGCGTGGCAGGCTAAACGCGACTTGCTCAGCGAGGTCAAAGGCATCGGCGATATCACGGCGATGACCTTGATCGCTTGTCTACCGGAACTGGGTCAGCTCAACCGCCGGGCGATTGCCGCGTTGGTCGGCGTCGCACCATTTAATCGCGACAGCGGCACGGTGCGCGGTCGACGCCGGATCTGGGGGGGACGGGCCAACGTCCGCGTGGCGCTTTACATGGCTACATTGAGCGCGGTTCGTTATAACGCCACCATTCGGGCGTTCTACCAGCGCCTGCGTGCCGCCGGGAAGTTGGCCAAAGTCGCCCTGGTGGCCTGCATGCGCAAACTACTGACCATGCTCAATGCCATGTTGCGCGATCAAACGCATTGGCGGGAGGTGCCTCCTCAAAGCGCTTGACGCGCAACACAGTTGCTCTCCCGATGGGAGAGGGCTCCATTAGTTGAAACTCGACGCCAATCTGGAAAAAGAAAGCCCGGCATAGACCGGGCTTTCCCTCCTAACGCTACCTGTTCGCTTACTGCTGAACCTGCAACTCCGTGCGACGGTTCTGCGCACGACCTGCTTCGGTCTTGTTGTCGCCGATCGGATCGTTCAAGCCATGGCCGATCGGGCCTTCCAGGCGGCTCGCGTCGATACCGTGCGAGGTCAGATAGTCGTACACGATCTTTGCGCGACGTTCCGACAGACCCTGGTTGTAAGTCGCCGTACCGATCGAGTCGGTGTAACCGGCCACTGTCACATGCACCTGAGGATAACGCTTGAGCGTATCCACGGCCTGATCCAGGATGGCGATCGAATCGGAGCTCGGCTCAGCCAACGACTTGGCGATGTTCGTCTCGCCCTTCTTCGGACGATCGAACTTGAAGTTCACGCCACGCAGGTCAATCACCACCTTCTGCGGGCAGCCATCCGGGCCAACGATCGTGCCTTCCGGCAGATTCGGGCACTTGTTGTCGCACAGGTTCACGCCGTTGACGACGGTCTTGGAGCAGTCAGGCGCAGCCGGTGCCGGCGGTGGCGGTGGCGCAGGTGCAACCGGCGGCGGGCCTAGGCGAAACACCAGGCTGAGGCCCAGATACGCATCGCCGTAGCCGTTATTCGACGGGAAGGTTTTGTCATCCCAGTCGTAACGGTATGCCGCCTCTGCGCGGAAATCGATGTTCTCGGTAATCCCCTTGGAAATGCCCACGCCAACCTCAGCAGCCGGTGACCAACCATGCTCAAAGGGATTGATGTGCTGGCTGCCCATCACCCCACCGAGCAAGTACGGGCGCCAAGCCGTCCATTCACCAAAGAAGTAGCGTGCGGCTACGCCGTAGTTATTGTTTGCCCACTTGCCACCGCCCAGGTCGTAATCCACCCGACGATTGGTGCGGTCGACGAACAGATCGATCGCGACATTTGGAGTAATGAATTTACCGACGCTAATGCCATAAAACATCTGCTTCTTATTGGTGTCACGACTTGAGTCGTTGTAGTAACCACCGACCGTAGGCGCGATGTACCAACGATCATCGAAACTTGTCGTCGGCATGCTGCCCGCACTTCCCGCGGCAGTCGAGGTGTTGTCCTGCGCATGAGCGACACCGGCACTGCCCAGCACAAGAGCAATCAGGACATATAGGTTCCTACGTTTCATCAGGTGCCTCCTCATTCATTGTGGGTAACGGGGTTTATCCATCTGAGGACAAGCGCACCGTCGACGTCATGTAAGTCACATGACAAAGGGTATGAATCGGACAATCGTGCTTTCTAGCAATGACGAAACAACATGATTCACTTTCACAGTTTTTCTTCGAACAGAACCATCCTCATGCAGATATCCCCTGAACGAGTCAGCGTCGCCTGCCAAATCCCTGACAGCCTGGCCACGCTCAGAAAGATCAAGATTCCTTCTTGGTTTCGTGTGTGATGTCACGCCGATCCCCATCCGGTAATGAGCCATAAAGCCATTCACCCGTCGCCCCCGTGCGACGCCCACAAATGCTTGTGTTGCTAAACCCTTCACTCAGTGCGCAACCCACTTCAAATAGAAAACGGTCGCGTGTAGCTATTGTTATATTTATATTGAACTTTGTGCGTATACGGCGCGTCCATGCAAAGTGAAAATACTGTTCACAGAGTCATGCCGTTAAGGTCATCGAACAACTCGACTTAAGTCGTAGTCACAAGAACGAATCCCTATCGCCGCTTACTCGGCACACGGCACGCACGTAAATATTCGCCTTTACGGCGAAAATATTTTCGAAATTGTTATGTCGCCGCGAAGCGATGCCGCGATCCACATCGAGCGCCCCACATCGACCAGGGCATGGATGCGCTGGAACAACGCATCACGACTCAGCTATCACATGTGCCGCGGCGGACCACGCCGAAGCCACCACGCAGCGCGCAATAACCAACACAGTATCAACACGATCACCACTTTCTGCGCCAGCCCGCGTGGAGGGGTGTGCCATAGCGCATCGACCCACAACGCTACAAAACAGAGCAAGGCGAGTACGAAGGCTGTACGAAAGTACGGACGCCAGCGCGGATCGCCTCGCAAACGCCACGACTGCAGCAGCATCGCCACCGTCACGCAAAGAAACGCTGCCTGCGCCGCCGCGCCATGCACAAAACCTTCCAATGTGGGTGCATGTTGCGGCACATTGGTATGCGCCAACGCAGTCACGGACAATGCAATCGCAGCACAGGTAAACAACAATAGCGGCGCCGCACTACGCGCCTCTCGCTGTAACGCGCCATAGAACCCTGCACCGAGTAGCACCAGCGCCGCGCTCAGCAAAAAATACACGGCTTGTACCCAATGCCCACCGGGACCGATGAGATAGAAACTCAACGGTGCGTCTTGCCAGTTCAGGTCGCTGCGCAGACATTGCTCTGCGGTACATACCGCCGCGAATGCCAACATACCTGCCAGCGCGGTATGACCTAACTTCCGTGTCGTTGCTTCAACCATGGTGATCCATTCCCGGGTGACGTTCTTGCCATGCCGCAAGTGCTTCTTTATAGCGATCAAGCGCTTGCTCGTAGAGATCGAAGATACACGGTACGCAGCCTTCACCACAGCAGTCGCCAGCATCCGGCTCGACGGGTCGCACCGGCGGCGGGTCATCTGGCACGGGTGTGTTCTGCATTGAGCTCGGCGGAGGTGTCGTCATTCGAAAGGTATAACTGATGAGTGCCATATGTCGTCAAGCACAGCTGCACATGATCATTGGCAGATAGCTCGTTGGCTGCGAAGATCAACCCTCCTTGCGTAATCAACGTGCGCGATCGACGCGCTTGATCACCCCACCTCACCGGAACCCCAACGATGCGCAAATTTGGCGCGAGACTCCTGATCCGCTCGCACATGGCCACCCTGCTGCTCGCCGCATGCCTGCTCACCACCTTCAGCAGCGCCATGGCGGCAGATGCATCACCGCACTATCGCGTCGTCGGTTATGCCGGCGGCTGGAATCCCGTCCAGGACAAGGACGCAGGCAAAATCACCACGTTGATCTACGCCTTTGCGCACCTGACCGATGGTCGCGTGGTGCTCGATAAAATCGGCGAAGAACATCTGCACCAGCTCACCGCGCTCAAGGCAGCACACCCCGCCCTTACCGTGGAGATCTCGGTGGGTGGCTGGACCGCCGGCGGGTTCTCCGAAGCCGCCAGCACCGAGGCTGGCCGCCAAGCGTTTGCCGATAGCGCAGCACAACTGATAGCCACGCATGACGCTGACGGCCTCGACGTGGATTGGGAGTATCCCGAGCACAACGAATCCGGCATCCACTCCAGCCCACAGGACCGCGCGAACTTCACGCTGCTGATGAAGACCCTTCGCGCCAGCCTGGATAAGGTCGGTGCCGCGCATGGTCGCGTGGGTGCCAACCACTACACCCTGACCATCGCCGCCGCCGACGGCGCATTCGTCAGTGGCATCGATATCGGTGCCGTCGCACCGTACCTCGACTGGTTCAACATGATGACCTACGACGTCGTCAATAGCATGACGCCGACCACCGGACATCACACAGGCTTGCATGCGTCCAAACTTGCACAAGCCGATGCACGCACCACCGACCGCGCGGTACAGCAGTTCCTCGCGGCCGGCGCGCCAGCCGACAAGCTAGTGATCGGCGCGGCGTTCTATGGTCGCGAGTTCGCTGACGTGAAGGCGGACAATCAGGGCCTATACCAGACTTACGGTCACTATCAGGGTGAGCACAATTGGCCGCAACTCAAGGCCGACTTCATCAATCGCAATGGCTTTGTGCGCTACTGGGATGCCACGGCACAGGCTCCGTGGCTGTGGAACGCCAAGACACGCCACTTCATCAGCTACGACGACCCGCAATCGATTGCCGCCAAGGCCGCCTACGTCAAGGCACAGCACTTGGGCGGAATCATGTACTGGGAACAGAGCCTGGATCCGAGCGACGTATTGCTCGACGCGATGTGGCAGGGGCTGCAACCAACGCGCTGATGCTTATAGCCCCTCTCCATCGGGAGAGGGGCTGGGGTGAGGGTACAAGGGAGAGGGTACGAGGTTGAGTTACGGGTTCGGGATTGCAGCGAGCTGAGATCCTCTACATCTACTGCATCGGCTTACGGAAGCGATAGACGAATTGATCCGTATGGCCGCGTATCGACGGATCAAACACCTTGATGGTGTGCGCATCAGCCGGGTTGCGCAGCGCCTTGCTCTCACCGTCGAACACAAAACCGACCGACTCCACCTGTTTCCTCACGATGGCCGGGTCGATGCGGTGCAGCGTATCCGTATCCGCCATGCCCGACCCGGCGGGCGCCACGTGATCGATCACTACGAACAGGCCGCCGGGCTTCAATGCGGCATAGACCTGTTTGTCGAATGACACCGGGTCGACCTTGCCCATGAACTTGTCTGGATAGTCGTGATAGTTCTGCGAGGTGAAGACCAGATCTACCTGCTCCGGCGAACTCAGCTGCGCAGCCGGCTGCGTGAGCACGCTGACATTGGCGTAGTGCGGATCAGCGGCTAGCTTGTGTGAACCGGCAACGTCGCTCACATCCTCGCTGGCGTACTCGTTCGGCCACAGCACGTAGACATGACCTTGTGGCCCCACAACGGCGCTGAACACGCGTGTCCAATAGCCGCTACCCGGGATCAGCTCCAATACTTTCTGGCCTGGTTTCACCTCGGCAAAGGTCATGATGGGAACCAGTTCGCGACGCATATCGACGGCGGCATCAGCCTGGCGCGCAGGGTCATGGATCGCCGCACTGAGATAACCCGGTATCGGCGGGGTGTGCATAGGGGTTGCCGCCAGCGCGGCAGCGGGAAAGGCAAGCGCAACCAGTACAGCGAGCACAGTCGGACGCATAACGCACCCCGCAAGGTAGGAAGGTTCGCCGATTCTGCGCCCAAACGCGCCGCGTGGACCCATGCCTTTTGGCACCGTCCAAACACGCAGCGATAGCCCTGCAATGCAATAACACGCTGATTACATGGGCAGGACGAAAATCTGTCGTGCAGGACACGAGCACTGGATCATCAGCACTCGTCCGCGCCAGCCGGCACCCATCCAAACCGATGCCCTACGCAAAACGCGCTGCCTGTGGACCGTAGGAGGGGTGTCATGAAAACCCGATGCGTATTCACCACCAACGACATATACACAGCACGCGCTGCGATGGAGGCAGCCCATCAAGCGGGAGTGGATGACAATGACATCGCCCTGCTCGCCCGCAGTGATATCGAGCAAGCGCAAATTCCAGATCACCTGCTACGCGGACGGAATGACTTCTACGCCGGTGCGCTGCGCGGAATGCTTTGGGGCGGCGGCACCGGCCTGCTGCTGGGCTTTATCGCCACCATGGTGTCGGCGTCGTTCCAGTTCCCGTTGTCTGGTGCACTCTTCACCTGTGCGATCGGCGCCATCATCGGCTGTTGGATCAGTGCATTGGTCGGCTCCGGCGTGCCCGACCCGGTTGATCGCAAATTCAAGAGTGAGATTGATAGCGGCCACATTCTGGTTGTGGTCGACACACCGCGTGACAACCTCGCCCAGGTTGAACCGGCTGTCGCACGTACCGGCGCAGTCGAACTACCGTTCCACTTACGCACCATACTGTGCTGAATGCCCGCTACGCTTACTCAGCAACCAATGGCCAGCGCCCAAGGAAGTGGTAATCCGGCTGCCCCACCACGCTGTGAATCAGTGCGAGGGTATCCACCTGCCACGTCACCGGTTCTATCGGCACGTTGTCGAGCATGACGCTGCGGCTATAAGCCAGCGTGACATGCGGTGTGAAGTGACGCTCGATGTGCCCACCCTGCCCGGCGAGTGTCAGCGCGCGACGCAGGTCTTCCCATAGTCGCTGCAATGGCTCAGGCATCTGTGTACCGCGCAATACGCACGGTGGCTGGCGACCGTGGAAGCTGAAGGCGTAATCCAGCGTCCAGGTGAATGGTGCACAACGGATCGTATCGATGGCGGCTTTCGCCGCGTCAACACTATCCAACCGCAGCATCGGTTGATCACCGAGAAAGTGCAGCGTGGCGTGATAACGCGCTGCTCTTATCCAACGTGCGCGCAACGCGGGGTGGCTGACCTTGAGCGCATCGGCAACGCGTGCGAACTGGTCGCAGGTTGCCGCATCCGGCATCAGCGCGATAAACAGACGATGAATTTCCGCTGGCGTAGTGTGCGTGCCGCCGAGTAGATCGAGTTGCGGTGTCTCGGACGGAATACGTTCAGGTGGAGTGCGTGGCGTGGGCATGTGTCACCGGAACCTGCTGTACATCACAAAAAACGGATATTGCGCGCTCATTGAGCACACCGAAAGCCACACGTCATGCACGAAACGCTATCGTCTGCCGGCTGAACAACTTACGGCATGGGACATGTGCATCGTCATCCGAGGCTTCATTGTCACGTTATCCGTACCTGACACTGACAGTACCAAGGGGTTCTCTGATGAAACGGCTTGACTGCACAAATAATCGTCAAACGATGCGCTCGCGTCTGCTGCGCCGCCTGGCCTTATCGATGGTCGCAGCGAGCTTCATCGCGATACCGTTCTCATCGTTTGCAGGCGTGTTCATCTCGGTCGCCATTGCGCCACCACCGCTGCCGATTTACGTGCAGCCGATCATGCCTGGCCCTGGTTATATCTGGTCGCCCGGCTACTGGTCCTACGCGGATGATGGCGGTTACTTCTGGGTTCCGGGCACCTGGGTGCTGGCACCGTATGTCGGTGCCCTGTGGACACCGGGATACTGGGGTTGGAGTAGTGGCTTCTATGTCTTCCACGGCGGCTATTGGGGTCCGCACGTCGGCTTCTATGGCGGCGTCAACTATGGCTTCGGCTACACCGGCAGCGGTTATGCAGGTGGTTATTGGAACCATGGCGCGTTCAACTACAACCGCAGCGTCAACAACATCAACGTGACGAACGTGCATAACGTCTACAACACGACGGTGATCAACAACACCACCATCAACCGTGTCAGTTACAACGGAGGCGCTGGTGGTGTGAGTGCACAGCCTACCCCGCAAGACGCCATCGCTATGCGCGACACACATATGCAGCCCGTCGCCGCGCAGCAGCAACAAATGCGCATGGCCAGCCAGAACCAGGCACTGCGCGCCTCGGTAAACCACGGTGCGCCAGCGATTGCCGCTACACCCCGGCCCGGCGCATTCAGTGGACGTGGCGTCGTAATGGCACGCTCCGCGAGCCCCATGAATAACCGTGCGATGTCACAGCCCAACTTCAACACACAACGCTCGGCATCGTTCGCACCGCACACGGCCAACAGCAGTGCCGCCCCCATGCGCTCAGCCAGCTACGCCCACTCGACACAGCCTGCGGGTCAATATCAGGGTTCCATGCGAACAGCGTCGCACTATCAACCGGCAGCGCATGCGAACTATCAACCCGCTGCACACTCGTACCAGCAACCGCAGAACCAGCATGCGCAATACCAGCGTCCGGCTGGACAGCCGCGGCCACAGCAACACGCCTCGGCAGCTCCTGCGCACCATTCCTCGGACCACGACCATCACTGATCTAGCAATGTGCCCGTAGAGCAACACGGAAACGGGAAGCGAAACAAGAACGGGCCGGAATATTCCGGCCCGTTCTTGCTTGAGTTCATCACTGGACCGTAAACGTCAGTGCGGCGGCTGACGGGTCAACTCCAAGCGAATAGCGCGCAGCTTCGCCTTGAGAATGGCTTCGTTGACGGGACCGATGCGTATTAGCATCTTCTGGCCCACCGAGAGCGATTCCAACCCGGGATCGGTATACGCGTACTGCGCCTTGGATGGCATCAGCGTCGGCGACTGAGTCAGATCCGGCGCAGCCAGCATGTTGTCGATCACCGCAACCAAGCGGTCGTTGAAGTAAGCCTTGGGATAACCCAGCTCTCGATACGCCTGCTGAAACAAGGGATAGAAACGCACATACCAGGCCACGACCGCCTTCGGGTCAGCACTGTCCACGATACGCATATACGGTGCATAGCGATCGACATTGCGCTCGCTGATCACCGTGGCGCCATTCGCCTGCGTCGTCATGAACTGACCCATGGGCGTATGCACGGGCAGGATGTGCAGGCTGCCGATACTTTGTCGCGGCAAGGCATCGATAGTGGCCACGATGCGCGGAATGATCTGATCCGATAACAACAGCGAGGTCAGATCATTGCCACCGGCCAAACCCGCCAGGGCAGCGGCCGCGCTAGTGTCGCTATTGTCTAAGGCCGGTAGTGGTGCGGTGGATGCACTCGCCGGCTCAGCCTGCGTGATCGGATGTTGAATCGGAGCCGAGGTCGATGACGCGACACTGGTAGCCGGTGATGGCACGGAGGTTGTTGTTGTGCTTGCGGATTCCTGCGTACCACCATGTACAGCCTTCTGCCAAATGTAGGCCCCACCAGCAATGGCCGCCACCACCACTACGCCCGCCACGAACCATTGCCCTATCGATGTTTGCTGCTTGCTCATGCCCTACCTAATGTTGAGTGACTATCTATTTGTGACTGAACCTGACTCGGATGGTTCAGTTGCAAGCGAAGAGTGAGAAATGAGGCGGAGTCGTGAATGCTCACGCAAGCATCCCTATCTTGCCTGTCATTGATCAGCTTCGCTGTAGTGAAGCGCTTCGGCGCTGGCCGCAATGACGGCCACATGCATCGAGTCGCTAACAAAACAAACCCGACGGACTCACGTCCGCCGGGTTTGCTTTTGCTACACAACGATCGGATCGAGCCTTCGCTCAATCCACCTTCCAGCGCAGCTTACTTCCCAAGATCCTTCAGGAATTCGTTGGTGTACTCGAGGGCAGTACTACCGCTCACCGAATTACAGGTCGAGGATGCTGAGCTGCTAGCGCCCGGACACGGCGTGTCGCGATCAAGCGACCAGAAGTGCAAGCCAGCCAAGCCATTACTCACCGCGTAGCTGGTCATGGTGTCGACATCGGCGGTTGAAACCACTTCGCTGGTGGTGTCATTCATACCAATCATGGGCGTCAATTCGATCTGGCTGGCTGGAATGCCGTAGGTATGCTCCAGGTTCTCCACGGCCTGGATCGCGGACTGCCCCATTTCGCAGACGCCGCCGACCACCACGCAATTCGCCGCCGTGGCATCACCGAAATCCATCACCATCAGGTTGATGGTGTAACTCGGCAACTTGGCACTCTGAATGGCCTGCACCACCGAAGCACCCAGCGAATTAAGACCACCATAGCTACCGTCCGACGCAGCCAGCGTAGCTAGCGTGAACGAGAAGCGCATCTTCGGATACAGGGTTTCCGCATAAGCAACCGCGGAGACAAGGTTGGTGATATCGGTCGCTGACTGGCCGCCTTCGATGTCGAAGTCTACGCCCACCATCTGCGGCGACATGTAGGTAGACAGGAACTGCGCCATACCTGCCGTCGTCGAGCAGGTGAACGTACCCGCCTCACCACCGGTGGAGACCACGTAGTTCAAGCCCGCACTGGAAAGCGCAGAGACATTCGCACTGGCGAAGCTGGATGCCGCAACACCGCCCCAGTTCTCACTGCCGCACTCACCGGTGGCGAACGCCAAGGTGATTGCACCCAGGTTCGGTTCGACGGTGGAGACCAGGCTGCCGCTACCCACCACCGGAATCGTCGTACCGGTAACGGCCGTCTGCATGACGTTCGTATTCCAGTTCAAATTAACGGTGATGTCCTTATAGGGACTAAACAGCAAACCACTCGGCGAAGGCGTGGGCGTGGGTGTAGGCGTCGGGGTCGGAGTGGGCGTCGGGGTTGGAGTCGGCGTGGGTGTCGGGCTCGGCGAACCACTGCACGAACCGAGCACGGCCCACGGCTCACCACTGCCACTGGCGCCACTATTGGTCGCCGGGTTGTTGCCCTGCGTCCACCAGTTGGCTTCGTAGTTGATGCCATTCTCACTAACGACACTGCCGCCGGTGTAAGCCGTCGCTGCATTCCACGCTGGATCACAACTACCTGACGGCGTCGGTGTGGGCGCCGGTGTCGGGGTTGGAGCGGGTGTTGGCGTTGGTGTGGGAGTGGGCGCCGGTGTGGGCGCCGGTGTAGGCGTGGGTGTAGGCGTTGGAGACGATGAGCTGCTGCACGCACCCTGCGAGGTCCATGGCTCACCCGTGCCAGTCACACCGTTATTGGTGGCCGGGTCGTTGCCCTGCGTCCACCAGTTCGCCACATAGTTGATGCCGTCTTCACTAGCGGTATTGCCGCCGCTGTAAGCGGTCGACGCATTCCAAGCTGCCGCGCAACTCGGCAAGGTGGAAGTTTGCGCGTGCACGGCCTGCACCGGCACCACGGCAAGAAGCGTCGCGGATAAACCGGTTCCGATGGCGCTGCTCAACATGCGCAAGGAAAGGCGTGGCCATACCGCTGATCGTTTGGTCTGCATTAGGACTGTCTCCAGAGTGGATTACATCGCTTCAGGTACATCGCCAGGGCGAGTTCATGGCCGCAATCCGATCAGCCGTGTGGGGACAGTCGCCATATCGCTTCCCTGCCCTTTACTGCTTGTAATGCGTTAAAGCTGGCCGTGTAATTAGACCTAAATGACAACGTTGTCCAGTGGGTTTACGCATAACTGCGGACAGCGTCCGCAAAGAACGCGACGCACGTCGCAGAGCGAACGCACGCCAGTCTTCGACGCACTCACGCAGCGTTGACAGTTAATCGAGATGGCGGCTGTTTAGTGCATGATTTATGCGCTGCATCGCAGCACAAGCCATACCGCAGTCATTACGTGAAGGACATGTGGAGAGCACGTCAAAGTGCACTCAAGGGCGCACCGCCATCATCGAGGTGGAATCATCACACCACGCTTAGCGCATCGTGTTGTCCGCAAAGGGATAGCCGAGCTGCATACACATGCAGTCCAGGATGACAACGTTATCCATTTAAGGGCATTAACGCGCGACAGATTATGTCGCGGATTATTTCCGCATCGGCATACCCATGACGCCATGCACAACAAGCCACCGTATTCAGTGACCTGTGCAAAACGCACAGTGAGGGTATGGTTTCCACTTTTATTTGCGGATTCCAGTACAACTGAGCTCCGGTTCCGACAAACATCAAACAATAAGCTGGTTCTGACCGCGTAGCGGCAAAACCCGAGCATGGCCTCGTGTTTGAACCATATAGTTGTGACAAGCACAATCGATGCGCCGCAGCCCCAACCTCAGGCCACCATGGCCGGCCGGCTCCATTTGCGTGATCAAATGATCGACTATGCCGGGCCGAGCATCGGCGCCATCGTCGCAGCATGGGAATCGCACGGCCCTGAAACGCTGCTCGCCCAGGCCGATACTGCGATATATGTCGTCAAACGCGCACGCAAGAATAGTCCCCATCACTGAGACATGCTGACAATGCTCCCTTTCAACCGAATACAGACATGAGGCATTGACCACCCGTGCAGCGATGGCTTTTCGTATTGCTCCTCCTGCTGGTCGGCTGGGGTGCACATCATTGGTGGCAGCAGCGGCCAATGACGCAGGCGCCGGGGATACTCGCGCCGGATGCACCTCAACAGGTCGATCTCGATAATGGCGATCGGCTACAACGTGGTGACATCACACTCACGACTCGTGCCCAATTCGAGTTGACTGCCCGTGTGCTGTCACGTGAAGACTATCGTTCCGACGCAGGAGCCTCACTGGCGCCAGAGGATCTCGCACTTGGCTGGGGCCGCATGTCTGACAGTGCCGTATTGGCAAAGATCACCATCAGCCAATCGGGTCGTTTCTACTATTGGCACGTCGACGACTTCCCTATTCCGCGGCGTGAAATCGAAACCTCCAGCGCCAACATGCACATGATCCCTGCCGACGATCTGGTCCGTCGCTCACTGGAACGAGTACGCACGGGAGAACTCGTGCATCTGAAGGGCTTTCTTGTCGATGCCAACCGCCCGAATGGTTGGCGGTGGCGCACCTCGATGACACGCGACGACACCGGAAACGGTGCGTGCGAGTTGGTCTATGTCGAAAGCATCGACCCGGTGACACCCTGACTGGGCTATCTCGAAAGTTACGCTTCGCACGCACCGCTTTCGTAAAGGCCATCCCTGGCAACCTCTATCCGACCATCGTCATTGCCTGGTTGTAGTCCCAGAAGACGAGGTCTAGATCGACACCGCAGGCTTGCGAAATTTCAATACGAACTGATCCGTATGACCTCGGATTTCTGGCGCAAACACGATCTGTTCGTGACTGTCTTTCGGATTGGCGAGGAGGTCGCTACGAGCCTCCAGTACGAAACCTGCCGCCTTTGCCTGGGCGATGACGACGGCCGGATCGATCCGATGCAGCGTCTTGGCATCCTGCTCGCCTGAACCTGCCTTGGCCACATGGTCGATGACCACATAGACCCCACCGGGCTTCAGCGCGTTGAAGGCAGCAGTAAGCAGATGTTGGAGGTGTTCGCACAATCTCAGTTGATCAAGCGGCGCCACACCACCACGCCTTTGGCTCCCTCCGATGCACCACTGCTCGGCTTGGCGACGGTGTAAGTCAACTGGTCGCCCTGAAGTGTGTAAGAAGTACTTCCGTCCTTGCCATCCCAGTTCGGATATGACGCGTGTGCGATATGCGTGTGTAGCTGAGTGCCATTCACACTGACCGATCCGTAGTGCGCGTTCGTATCCAGTGAAGCCGCCCGATATTCATCGGGTGTGCCTTTGGATTTGTCGTTGGCGGCAAAGTGTCCACGCTGCGCACGCACGATCTGCATCATGTAGTGCCCTTGTGCGTCAATGATCCACAATCCTTGAGGATCCGGTCCGTACAGTTCCACGCGTCGACCATCCGGATAAACATTGTCGCAACGTACCAAGGCCCACGCCCCGACGAGCCAGGTCGGCACTTCGGCGTGCATGGTCATCGTTGTTTCGGATGCCGCTGTAGTGGCGTCAGTGCGCAGCACCGCTTTTTCGAAAGCGGTCGTGCTGGCTTCGACACTCTGCGTCAACGTCAGCGCCAAACCCAACAGCGCGAAAATCATTTTGTACCGATGCATGGGAATCGCCTTGCCCATTGGTGAGAGCTGAGCGTAGCCCTCGGCCATGCATCGATAAATCCATCTCTCTCATATTTCAGTCATGACAAAATGACATGATCTAGCTCATGAAGACGCTCACTCACAGAGTTTCTTCCGCTTTCACCCAATGATCTAGGAAGCCGGTGCGCTATGACGCCATGTCGCTGCCGGCGGCCCGAACCAAGTGGTCAGCGCATCGACAAGCCCCTGCTCCGTGCCCTCTCCTACCCAAGCCACATATCCATCGGGTCGAATCAACACGGCGGTGGGAGCAGTAACAGATCCGAGTGCCGGAAGCTCCCATTTACCCACGTATTCGGCATCGATCCATTGAACCCGATCTGCCCATGGCGTGATGTCGAAACCGCCGGACTCACCAAGATGAAGTAGCACCGGCCGGGCATCGTGCAGCAGCGTGAATAACCGCAGCGGACCATGGGTAGTGATTAGGTCGAGATCAGGCATGCGGCGTCCGAGCAGCGTGTGTCCCTCGCCGAGATCGTAATGAATATCCAGCCCGGTCATCATCGCGGCGAATCGCTTGCGTGGCTCGTCCATGTGGAGGAGCTCGGACATGGTGTCGCGCAGGGCGTTGGTACGGTCGTCCGTGCGGAGTAGCGCGACCTGCGCCATCGCGTTGCGCAGCACGCGCGCTGCGATCGGGTGACGCTCAGCGTGGTAGGTATCCAGCAGGCTTTCCGGCGATGTCCGATGGATTACCTGGGCCAGCTTCCATCCCAGATTCACTGCATCTTGAACACCAGTATTGAGGCCCTGTCCACCGATCGGGGAATGTACGTGCGCGGCGTCGCCGGCCAGCAGCACCCGCCCGTCGCGATAGGCTGCGGCCTGCCGCGCCACATCGGTGAATCGGGAGATCCACATGGGACTGTGGACCCCGTAATCGGTCCCGCATACGGCGATGAGCGCTGCGCTAAGGTCATGCAAAGTAGGTTCGCCCGTGGGCCCGGTGTGCTGTTCGGGCACCGTGACCCGAATCGGCCCCTCCTCCTTGTAGATCACCTCGCCGTTGCGGATGTCGTACTCCCGCCGGCCGAAGGAATGGATACCGAAGGCAGTGCGATGAATGCCCAATGCCGGCCTCTCGGTCATCTCGACCTCAGCGATCAAGCTACTCATCGTAGGATCCCAGCCGGGGAACTCGATACCGGCTAACTTGCGGATCACGCTGCGTCCTCCATCGCATCCAACGAGATACTCCGCCCGCAACGCGTTGCCGTCGGATAGCGTGACATCGACACCGGTGTCGTCCTGCACGAAGCCCATCACTTCACATCCGCGATAGATCGTCACCGCCAGCTCGTCGACCCACCCTGCCAGGATGCGCTCGATGTGGTTCTGCCATAGCCCGAGCCCATAGGGATGACGCGTGGGAAAGTCGCTGATGTCCAAGCGGATCGAGGCGAACCCGCCGACCTGCGCCACCTGTCCCTCCGATAGGAATCTCTCGGCGATTCCACGCTGATCGAGAACCTCGATCGTGCGCGACTGCAGACCGCCCGCGCGCGAACCGATGAGTTCCGGGGTCGCACGGCGCTCGACGATGGCAGCGTCCACACCCGCCAACTTCAACTCGGCCGCCAACATCAGACCTGTCGGCCCAGCGCCAACGATCACCGCTGCATGCTTCTTACGTATCGTCTGCATTTTTGGCCTCGTGTCGTGTGAGCAAGGCCGGCATTAAGCGTCATGATTCGGGACTTGCCGCAAGCCCCCGGGGGTATAAAATACTGAAGTGGGAGGAGCTGATTTCCTCGAACGCCGGTTCGTCCACCAATGACGAACAATCTCTTGGCAAAGCCACGAAGCGCAAAGCTCTTCACCTAATTCAGCAAGGTCAGATCAAACACGCAGCTTCATTCCCCATGCTCAAAAGCACAGGGAAATAGACGGCTGAATACCTACCACTCCAGCATCGCATCGGAGCCACCAAAGAAGGCAGGCAGCGCGACGTAATGAGGCAAACTATCGCGCACGGGAAGCAACGCGTCGCGGCAATGGATGTGGAAGTCGGGTTTGCGCATCGCGATGGGTAACAAGCCGCCGGACACACCGTACAAATCCTGCCCCGGCACTTCGGCCAGCACCTGTGTTCCACATACGGCACAACGTTGACGCGGCATGGTGCGTAACGTCCATGTGGTGGTTGCACCCTGCACTTGCACTACTGCTTGCGCGGGGAAAAGTGCCACATGCACGTAGCCCCCACCGCTCACTGCACGGCAATCTTCACAGTGACAATAAAACTGCGCTACGGGCTCGCCAGTGATGCGTAGGTGCACGGCGCCGCATGGGCAATGCATATCGGCGGCGCCGATGTCCGTGATGTTGATATCCAAGGCACTCATGACACTTCAGCTCCAGCCAGCAGCACCACGAGACGATCCAGGCACTCGTTCCAGCCGCCGCGGTGGCCATCGCACGATTCGACCGTATCGAACTCGGCCTGATGCAATGTGAGCTCGGTTTTACCGTTGCGCTCGACAAAGGTCACCGTCACTAATGTCTCGTGACCGCGCTGCCCCTCGGCATCGCGCCAGGCGTGGGTGAAGACCAGTCGCTCGTTTTCCACCACTTCACGATAGACACCACTGGCCCAGTGGTCGATCCCATCCGGCGAGCGCATGCAACAGTGCCAGGCACCACCGGGATGCACCTCGGCATCGCACTCAGGGATGGTGAAGCCACGAGGGGCCATCCAGCGCAAGGTGTGTTCGCGC
>JBARCX010000373.1:0-2690 GCA_049794535.1 Rhodanobacter sp. | reverse complement strand
AACACAGGCATCGGCTGGCACGAGGCTCGTGTTCCCACCATCGTCACCAGCGTCCCGCGCGCTGGCTTTGCTTGGGTGACGAAGAAGCTCAAAGGTGAAGTAGCGATCCCGTTGATCACCACCAACCGCATCAACATGCCCGAGGTGGCTGAGCGCGTGCTGGCCGAGGGCGAGGCTGACATGGTCTCCATGGCCCGCCCACTGCTGGCTGACCCGGACTGGGCCATTAAGGCGAAAACCGGCCGCAGTGAACGAATCAATACGTGCATCGCCTGCAATCAGGCTTGCCTCGATCACGTGTTCCAGAACAAACGTGCCAGCTGCCTTGTGAATCCGCGCGCCTGCCATGAAACCGAGCTAAAAATCGAACCCGCCACGACCCGCAAACGCATTGCTGTCGTCGGCGCCGGTCCAGCGGGCATGGCCTGCGCAAGCACACTCGCCGAGCGTGGTCACACCGTCACCCTATTTGACCAGGCTCGTGAAATCGGCGGCCAGTTCAACTACGCCAAACGAATACCCGGCAAGGAAGAATTTCACGAAACACTGCGTTACTTCCGCCATCGGCTCGCCGACGCCGGCGTGGATGTGCGACTGGAGCAGCGTGCCGATGCCACACAGTTACGTGCAGAGGGCTATGACGAAGTAGTCATAGCAACCGGCATCACGCCGCGCCACGTGAGCTTCCCTGGTAGCGACGATCCGCGCGTACTGAGCTATTTGGATGTGCTGGCGCACAACAAGCCAGTGGGGCAACGGGTAGCCATCATTGGTGCCGGCGGCATTGGCTTCGACGTCGCCGAATTCCTTGCTGAGCACGCGCCCTCGCCCACGACAGATATCGCCCGCTGGACACGCGAATGGGGCGTGGATATGCAGCTGACGCAACGCGGTGGCTTGCAAAAACCACAACCTGAGCCAGCAATGCGATAAATCTGGTTACTACAACGCAGTGCGGAACGCCCCGGCGCGCGTCTGAACAAAACGACTGGCTGGGTGCATCGCGCCACTCTCAAGGGCAAGCAGGTAACTATGCTGGGCGATGTCACCTACGAGCGCTTTGATGACCATGGATTGCACATCACCGTACAAGGACAACCGCAGGTGCTACCGGTCGACCATGTGGTGGTATGCGCCGGACAGGAGCCGCATCGTCAGCTCGCCGAGGCGCTTGCTGGTATCGATATCACCGCACATGTCATCGGCGGCGCCGATGTAGCCACCGAATTGGACGCCAAGCGAGCCATTGCTCAGGGCACCCGACTTGCCGCAAGCCTTTAAAAAGGTCGCGCAAATATCAGATTCCAAAGCAGAAAAAGGAAGCGCCCCGCGGGGCGATGCGTCAGTACCGGCTCATGGGGAGTGAGGCGGGCACTGCGGGGGTAGCATCGCTGCGGGGCGTGGGCCACACCACCCGGGGGGAGGGGTCGGTGGCGTGACAGGGCCTACTTTATGATCGACGCGATATAGAATCAAATATATATTTAGCGCATCACTTATACGATATGCATATATGTTTGATTTCCGCCAACTGCGTTACTTCATTGCTGTCGCCGAAGAGCTGAGCTTTACCCGCGCAGCCCAACGCCTGCATATCTCCCAACCGCCTCTATCGCAGCAAATCCAGTCGCTAGAACAAGATTTGGGCGTGCGCCTGCTGGAACGCGACAAACGAAACGTGGCCTTGACCGGTCCCGGCCGCGTGTTCCTTGAGCAGGCCCGGCAGATCCTTACGAAAGCAGACGATGCACGTCATCGGGTAACCGAAGCCGCCGCCGGATTCAGTGGTCAGCTGCGCCTGGCCTACACGATCTCGATTTCATTCCACGCAGCCTTGTCGCAAACGCTGCTGCGCTATAGCCAGCGCGCACCGAATGTGCGCGTGTTGCTCAGCGAAATGTACACGGAGCCACAATTCGCCGCATTGCGTGCGGGTGAGATCGACGTTGGCTTCGTGCGCGACGAACCTGCTCACGAGGTCGATGCGCGGGCTCTGCGGCTGGAAATCATCGACCGTGAGCCGCTACTGTTTGCCGTACCCTCCGGACATCCGTTGGCAACGCGCAGCAGCCTGCGCATGGAGGATGTCGCTGGCGCAGCCTTTGTGACTCAGCCACGTGAACAATCGGCAACACTCTACGATCGCCTGGTACAGCTCGCAGCTAAGGCCGATTTTCATCCGAAGATCCGCCAACATGCACAGCAGTTCACTGGCCTGCTTGCATTGGTCGCGGCAGGCGTCGGATTCGCACTCATGCCCGCAACGATGCAGAACGTCCAGCCCGCAGGCGTCAGCTACGTCCCATTGGATGACCCCGACGCCTACCTGTTATTGGCGGTTGCCAGCCGAATCGACGACACCTCGCCGGTGCTGGCCCAGTTCATGGCAACCGTCATTGAATCAAAAGCCGCTTTGGGCTTGTGACAAGCCCTTGGAATGGCTATACTTTCCAGCTTCTTGTTTTCCATTAAGTGTCAGGAGCTGGCCGTGAAGGTGCTTTCCTCTTTGAAGTCCGCCAAGACGCGGCACCGTGACTGCAAGGTTGTGCGTCGTCGCGGCAAGGTTTTCGTGATCTGCAAGAGCAATCCGCGTTTCAAGGCTCGTCAGCGCTGATTTTAGCCGCGACGCGTCTAAAGAAGGGCCGCATTTATGCGGCCTTTTTTTATGGCCCCGACACTACCTCCCCCAC
>JBARCX010000372.1:0-34089 GCA_049794535.1 Rhodanobacter sp. | reverse complement strand
GTCCTAGGCAGCGTCGGCACCGTGGCTGGCCAGTTCATCGTGTTGCCCGTCGGCAAGTTTGCTCGGCACGTGTCCACGCCACAGCAAGCTCCGGCAACCACGAGTAACGCCACGGCAACCGCCGCCCCAACGACCGTTTATAACGATGGCACCACGTTGATGACTGCTACACCCATGAGCGACGGCACCACGCATATCAATGCTCTGCTTCTTCAAGCTGCCTGCGGTGATCCTGCGTCATGCGGATCCAAGGGCGGGTCCTGAGGAAAACAGCGGCGTTGAAATTAAAAAGCCCAGCATGCGCTGGGCTTTTTTCGTTAGCAGTCGAGCATCACCCAACTGATTCGTCGGCCGTCAGGCAACATTCGTTCGCGCGCATACCCTTCGAAAATCGCTGCGCGATCCTTGATGGCTTTGATCCCTGCACCGGTGGTGGTGCGCACCAAGCGTGGGAGCAAGTCGTCCCAGTGCACATGGGGAAGCCGCACCAAGTTCGCGCGAAACACAACGCTCACGACTACCCAACGTCGGCCATTCATTTCGCCGCCGCGGATCCGAACACACACGTCGCTCACGTCCCGCTTGCTGCATCCTTCAGCCAGGGCTTCACACACCATCCGGTAGATGGCGAGATGGACGGTCGAGGACAGTTGGCTCAACGGACCTTTAAGTTCGCACCAATACCGAATGCCGGCCTGATGCAGCATCCGCGCCAACGCCCCGTCCCGCAGCGCCGCCGGTAAGCCGCGTTCACGCCAAGCCACGGGATGCAGGCTGTCGGAAATGCCAAAGAGTTGATCTTGCGCGGTCAGTGCGACGCGTTGATAGCCACCGTCATCAACCGCGGGCTGCAAGAGACGAAGGCGACCCAACATCATTGCAAAACCGCCGCGGACCGTTTCGCGTGCCTGTTCGAGAGCTTGGGCGGTCATGCGCAACTGCATTTCCCCGAGATGCATATTGCGTTGGGCCAACGCGAGTGCGGTTCGCACCTCGTTGCGCTCTTTTTCGGCTCGACGATCGAGCGCCTCGATGCGGGCGCCGACCAACAACATCGTAGAAATGGCGAACGCCACCACGACTTCGGCCTGGATGGTGGCTTGATCGAATTTCTCCGGCATGAGCCAGACCAACGCGAGGCTGGCCGCCGTACCACCCATCGCGGCACCTTGCCAACCATGGCGGATCGCGAGCCAGACGACCGGTAAGAACATGCCAATTTGAGCCAGTCCTCGGAGGTGAGGTTGGGTAAACCCAACCCACATAAGGATGGCAAGCATCGGCAAAATAAAGCACACGCTCTCAAAGGCTATGCGGCTCTCGACGAGAGTGTTGATCAGTGAGCGCCAACCCTGCCTGCGGCTCGCCTGATGCGCGGCGAGCACGGTGGGCACCACCGTCAAAATCCCGAGGAAGTTACCGAGCACCCACTGTGCCGCGAGATGGTCGTAGTGCATCGGTTTCACGCCCACCGGATAGACGACGGTGGAGAGCTGCACTTCATTGACGCCCATCATCACGATGGAAACCAACAGCGCGCAGAGCAACAGCATGCCGACGTTCACGTCACCTTTGCGATCAAAAAGGCGGGCACGTTCTCGGAAGAAGTAAAGGATGGGGCCGCTGAACACGATGCCAGGTACCAGCATCAGCGACGACCACAGGACGCCAAATGACGCGGCGCATTCCACAGCAACAGGGATTTGCGCCAGGACATCGGCCACGATCATGGCGGGCCAATAGCGATAGGGCATCAGCAACAGCGCGGCCACGTGAACGCCGCACAGCAAAAGGAAGTGCGGCACATTCAAATGCTGGACGAGCCAGACGCCCACGCCGTAGGCGACGGCAACTGCAAGGTGCTTCCACCAGTTCCTTGTCTTGCCCCCTGCACGTTCCTGCATCGTGTTCCCACTCCCCAGTGGATGACGCTTGGATTACCAAATGCGACGACGATCCGGGTTTGACTGTGAAACCCTGGTGAAGCCTCTCGTCGCTCTACATCCGCGACATCTTACCGCGATGGAGTCCCTCAACATTCATGGGACCAAGCAGTGAGGTAGATTGTGAAAGCCGCCCTCACATTCTATTGATGCGGCGTCGCCTGATAGAACACGTTGATCCACTTGCCATTGCGGCTTGCCCACAGTGAGGTGGCATATTGATCGATCGCAAAGGCTTTGCCGTGATCGGTACCGCCCGCCTTGACGTGATACGAGATCAACGCTGTGTCGGGCGTGGGGGAAGTCACTTTGAAGTCGGTGAGATCGCAGTGATCGAATTTGACGTGTGGATCAAGCGCGGAAGCTTCGCTATCGGCTTTGTTGTGAAAGCCATCTGCACCGACGGTGTAAAAATCGGCGGCGTGCAGGGTTTTGTATGCTTCAGCTTTTCCGTCGATAGCGAGCGTCCAGCTCGCGCGTTCTTGTGAAACCAAATACGTTTGGGCTGACTCGACAGAATGAGCAGGTGTGGCCGTGAGCGCGATGCACCCAATGATGGCGACGTAACGAATGGCTTGCTGGAGCATGGTGCGTGAACTCCTTACCCTGGCGAATGGCACTAATCGTGCGCGCCACCCTAGGTGGCTGCAAGCTGATGGCCCGAGATGAAGGTTAGCGATAATGAAAACGCTCCCTATCCGCCAGTCACCCGATAAGCAAAAGGCCCGCAGCGATGCGGGCCTTTTCTTTGTCATCGATGAGGCCAACGACTAAAGCGTGGCGCCGGATTCACCAACCATGCGCAGCTCTTTGGGCAGCGCGAATGTGATGTTTTCGGCTTCGCCGTCCAGTTCGCGAACCTCACCCGCACCCCATGACTGCAAACGGGCAATGACTTCGCGTACCAGTTTCTCAGGTGCCGAGGCGCCTGCGGTGAGACCTATATGTTTAACGCCCTCAAGCCAGCTGCGCTCGATATGCTCAGCGCCGTCGATCAGGAAGGCGCGTACGCCCTGCTTTTCAGACAGCTCGCGCAGGCGGTTGGAGTTGGAGCTATTGACCGAGCCGACGACGAGCATCAGGTCGACGGCATCGGCAAGGCGGCGCACGGCGTCCTGACGGTTCTGTGTGGCGTAGCAGATGTCGTCCTTGCGCGGCCCTTCGATGTCAGCGAACTTCTCGCGCAGAGCGGCGATGATCGCCTTGGTGTCATCTACCGATAGCGTGGTCTGGGTGACGTAGGACAACTGGTGCGGATATTTCGGCTCGAGCTTCTGCACGCACTCGATCGACTCGACCAACAAAATCTCGCCGGCGTTGGCCGCGTTCCACTGGCCCATCGTACCCTCGACCTCGGGATGACCGGCATGGCCGATCAACACCACGCTGCGGCCAATCCGCCCCAGCCGGGCCACTTCCATATGCACTTTGGTGACCAACGGGCACGTGGCGTCGAAGACCTTCAGCGCACGCTGATCGGCTTCTTCGCGGACAGCTTGTGACACGCCGTGGGCACTGAAGATGACGGTGGCGCCGTCGGGCACTTCGCTGAGCTCTTCGACAAACACCGCACCGTCCGCACGCAGCTTGTCCACTACATAGCGGTTGTGCACCACTTCGTGCCGCACGTAGATCGGCGCACCGTACGACTCCAGCGCACGCTCGACGATGGCGATGGCGCGATCCACACCGGCGCAAAAACCACGGGGATTGGCGAGCAAGATGTCCACAACAGGCCTCGAAAGCATCTTGGATGGAACCGTTACTTCGGCAAGACCGGGATCGCGGCTCGATCATCCTGGGGAAACTGGGCTCCGGCCTGCGCCGGAACCACGTACCTACTGATTATCGCACGCTACCCGAAGGCTTACTGGTAAACAGCCCGAAGGCGATCAACAACACCGCACCGACCGAAATGCCACAGTCAGCAATGTTGAACACCGGGTAGTACCAGTCGCGGTAATAAACCTGGATGAAGTCGGTGACTTGTGCGGCGTGTAGACGATCGATCAGGTTGCCGAGGGCCCCGCCGACGATGAGCGACAACGGCAACGCTGTACGCCAGTCACGCCGGGCGGTACGTCCCAGCCAAACGACCAGCGCCAAGCTGATGACCAGCGCCAGGATCACGAAGAACCAGCGCTGCCAACCGCCGCCACCAGCGAGGAAGCTGAAAGCTGCACCGACGTTGAAGGCCAGTGTCCAGTTAAGCAGCCCGGGGATGACTGTATGCGGCGTGCCGACGGGTTGCAGCGCAGCCAGTGCCCACCATTTGCTGAGTTGGTCGAGCACGATGACCAAGGCGGAGAGTACGAGCCAGGGCAAGGCATTGGGTTTGTTGGTCATCAGGAATCTCAAAGGCTTAATGCCTTCTCCGTTTGGGAGGAAGTACTACGAAGAAGCGTATGGGAACTCGGGCATAGCGGGCCTTGACGCGACCCCGTACCTTCACCCCAACCCCTCTCCCAATGGGAGAGGGGCTTTCAAGGTCAGAACCAGCGGCGAACTTCGCCCGGCCCTTCCACATTGCTGACGCAACGGCTGCACAGCTCGGGATGCTCGGCATGGCTGCCTACATCCTCGCGACGGTGCCAGCAGCGTACGCACTTGGCGGCATCACTGACGGTAGCCGAGACCCACACGTCGGCGCCTTCCAGCTCGGTCAGCACGGCGCTTTCCGGCTGCCCACCGGCCAGGTCGAGGCGCAACTCCGAGGTAATGAAGAAGAAGCGCAGTTCGTCGGCCGCCGATGCATAGCGCGTTACGGTGGCAGCATCAGCATGGATTGCCAGCTTCGCTTCCAACCCTGCACCGATCTGCTCGGCTTTGCGCATACCTTCGAGTACACGTGAGGCCGTATCGCGGATCGCCAGCAGATCAGCCCACCAGCGACGCTGCTCGGGTGAAGCCTGGGTTGCCGCCAGTCCGTCGTACCACGTTTCGAACAACACGCTTTCGCTGCGCTTGCCCGGCAACGCCTGCCAGATTTCTTCGGCGGTAAAGCTAAGAATGGGAGCCAGCCAGCGCACCAACGCCTCGGCAATGCGGTACATCGCGCTCTGCGCGCTGCGCCGGCCTTGGCTGTCGATCGCCATGGTGTAGAGCCGATCCTTGGTGATGTCGAGATACAGCGCGCCCATTTCGTTGGTGCAGAAGTTCTGCACGCGCGCGACGATCTCAGGGAAGTCGTAGCGCTCGTAAGCGGCGATCACACCCTGCTGCACGTCATACGCCTGCTGCACAGCCCACTGATCGAGCGGCAAGCTGTTTTCGACCGACACCAGATGCTTCGATGGATCGAAACCGTCGAGATTGCCAAGCAGGAAACGCGCGGTGTTACGCAGGCGACGATAGCTGTCGGAAACGCGCTTGAGAATTTCGTCAGAGACGGTCATCTCGTTGCGGTAGTCCGCCGAAGCTACCCACAAGCGCAGTACGTCAGCGCCGAGCGTATCCATCACTTTCTGCGGCGCCACCACGTTGCCCAAAGACTTGGACATCTTGCGACCTTGCGCATCTACGGTGAAGCCGTGAGTGAGCACGTCGTTGTAGGGCGCGCGACCGTGAATCGCCGCAGAGGTCAACAGCGAAGACTGGAACCAGCCACGATGCTGATCGGAACCTTCGAGGTACATCACCTTGTAGTGCTGCGCGTTGCCCTGCTGCAATTCCGGACGCTGACCGATGACACCGAAGTGGGTAACGCCGGAATCGAACCAGACGTCCAGCACGTCGGTGACTTTGTCGTAATCAGCTGCCTGATCGCCGAGCAATGTCGCCGAGTCAAGGTCGTACCACGCGTCGATACCGCCCTGCTCTACCGTCTTCGCGACTTGCTCCATCAACGCGACGGAATCCGGATGCGGCTCTTGCGTGGCCTTGTGCACGAACAGTGCGATCGGCACGCCCCAGGTGCGCTGACGCGAGATGCACCAGTCTGGGCGACCAGCCACCATGCCCGCGATGCGCTCTTCGCCCCAGCCCGGCACCCAACGCACGGATTTGATCGAAGCCAGCGCGGTCTCGCGCAGCTTCGCCTGCTCCATACCGATGAACCACTGCGGCGTCGCGCGGAAGATCACCGGCGTCTTGTGGCGCCAGCAATTGGGATAGCTGTGTTCGATTTTCGCGAACGCCAACAGCACGCCGCGACGAAGCAGAAGATCAACGATGGCGTCGTTAGCCTTCCAGATGTGCATGCCGGCTAGTACAAGGCCGTCGGCAACCGGCGTGTCGGCGCGATAGGTGCCACGCGCTTCGATGTAGTTGAGTAGCTCGAGGCCGTACTCGCGACCCACGACGAAATCTTCCACACCATGATCGGGCGAGGTGTGCACCGCACCGGTACCGTCTTCGGCGGAGACATGCTCACCGAGCAACACGGGTACTTGGCGCGAATAGAACGGGTGCTGCAGTTTTGTGCCTTCGAGCGACGCGCCGACGACATGACCCAGCACGACCGCACTGTCCAGGCCATAACGTTGCGCGGACTTGTCGACCAACGCACTGGCGATGACCAACAGCACGCGCTTGCCGTCGCGCGACGGACCTTCCATCAACGCGTATTCCAGTTCCGAACCCAACGCGACGGCCTGGCTTTCCGGCAGCGTCCACGGCGTGGTGGTCCAGATCGGGATGGCGACAATGGCATCGCCAGCATCTACACCGAACTTCGCAGCGAGTGCTTTCGCGTCGATGGCGTCGTAGGCCACATCCACCGCGGGCGACTGCTTGTCGCCGTATTCGATTTCCGCCTCGGCCAACGCCGAGCCGCAATCAAAGCACCAGTAGACCGGCTTGGCACCACGCACCACGTGACCGTTGTCGACGATGCGTGCTAATGCACGAATCATGTCGGCTTCGTATTTGAAATCCATCGTGCGGTACGGCTTCTGCCAGTCACCCAGCACACCGAGCCGCTTGAAATCAGCGCGCTGCGTTTCGACCTGCTCCTGCGCATATTCGCGGCACTTCTGGCGGAACGCGCGTGCATCGAGTTTGTCGCCCGGCTTGCCGAACTTCTTCTCGACAGCGATTTCGATCGGCAGACCGTGGCAATCCCAGCCCGGCACGTAAGGCGCACGATGGCCGGCCAAAAGCTTGGACTTGACCGTCATGTCCTTGAGGATCTTGTTGACCGCATGGCCGATGTGAATCGCGCCGTTGGCATACGGCGGACCATCGTGCAGCACAAACACCTTGTCGCGCCCGGCCGTGTGCTGCTGGATCTGCGCATAGCGGTCAATCTGCTCCCATTCGGCCAGCCAGCTCGGCTCGCGCTTGGGCAGGTCGCCGCGCATCGGGAAATCCGTCTGCGGCAGGTTGATGGTGCTCTTGTAATCCTTGGTCATCGCTCGATTGCCATCAGGTGATTCGTCGACACATGCTCATCGGCATGGTGGTGTCGTTGATTCGTTGGACGAGGCTTATGCCTCGATCAGTCGCGGGTTCATGCCAAGCAGTTCACGCGCCTGGCGGGCGTCGAGGTCCATCTGCGCTTTCAACGCATCTAGCCCATCGAATTTTTGTTCGTCGCGCAGCTTGGCAACAAACTCTACTGCCATACGCTGGCCGTAGAGATCGCCATCGAAGTCGAACAAATGCACTTCCAGCAGGGGTTCGGCCACTTCGTTCACTGTTGGCCGAATACCCAAGCTTGCCACACCGGGCCAGCTGCATTCGCTCTCACCCAACCCGACGCGCACGGCAAAAATGCCATGCACCGGACTGACCCGCTCGCGCAGGTGAATATTGGCGGTAGGGATGCCCAGCGTGCGACCGAGCTGGTGGCCGTATTCCACCTTGCCTTCCATCACGAACGGCCGACCGAGTAGCGGTGCGGCGCCAGCAAATTCACCGGCGGTAAGCAAAGCCCGTACGCGGGTGGCGGAAATACGCGCACCGTCGATTTGCACTGGCGGCATCACCCGGGCGGTAAAGCCCAGCTGCGCACCCATGCGCTCAAGCAGGGCCACATCACCACCACGCCCGTTTCCGAAACGAAAGTCGGCGCCCACCCAAACCTCACGGGCAGCCAATCGATCGATCAGCACACGGTGCACGAAATCCTCAGCAGACATCGCGGTTAGCGCACGGTTGAAGCGCAGCAACAACGTGTGCTCCACACCCGCGGCAGCAAACCCCGTTAGCTTCTCGCGCACACCGGATAACCGTGGCACCGGCTCTTTCGAAAAATACGCACGCGGCAGTGGCTCGAAGCTCACTACCGCTGGCAGGCAGCTGAGTGCGGCAGCACGCTCGCGCACCTCGGCCAGCAAGGCCTGGTGTCCGCGATGCAGTCCATCGAACGCGCCGACCGCAATTACACTGCCGTTGGGAGCCAGGTTGGGGCCCGCAACGTCCCGGGATAATTTCATCATCGCGCGAGTATAGCGGCCACACGCGATGCAGTTCGCGTGACCGCGGCCAAGTAATGGCAGCATCCACCGATGAGTCGACCGGTGTTGCTATCGCCCGCATTGCCCACTCGCCATGCACCGTCGGTGATCGCCATGCAGATCCCGTCTGGCTGGAACCAACGCAAACAGACCGCACATGAAACATGGGGATGTGAGGGGTCACTCAGAACCAATGATGGTGGCATTAATACCTAGCATGCGATTGATCGAGAGACACCAGACATTGCCATCTCCAAGCTACGGACCACACAGCAAATTCAGAGACAAAGCACGCTTTAGGCGTAGCTAAACAAGCTTGAAGGGCTTTTCTGAAGGCTCGAAGGACAAGTTGACAGCCAAGGTGTGGCATAATGGTCATTGGTTTGACACCTTCGTGCTGCCTTCCCTTGGTCGGTTAGCGCCCGAAATACTCACAGTACGCGCCTAAGCGGTTGACGCAATAGAGCATTGCCCGCATAATTGCGCGTCTTTTTCTATCCCCAAGCGATTCCGGAGTTCTACCTTGGCCAACATCAAGTCCGCGAAGAAGCGCGCGCGCCAGTCCGAGCAGCGCCGCCTGCGCAATGTCAGCGCCCGTTCCATGGTGCGCACCGCCCTCAAGAAGGTCGTTAAGGCCATTGAGTCCAAGGACAAGGCTGGCGCCGTGGCCGCCTTCACCGCTGCGCAGCCGATCATGGATCGTTATGCCGCGCGCGGCCTGATCCACAAGAACAAGGCTGCTCGTCATAAGAGCCGCCTCAACGCGAAGATCCGCGAACTGGCGTAAGCCTGTAGGCGATTTCGGGTTGGCTAAAAAAGCCGGCAAAAGCCGGCTTTTTTGTGCTTCATAAAAAAAGCAGGCCTATACAGGTCTGCTTTTTCGTGTGCCTATGAAACGCCACGCCTTACAACCCAACATTTCCAGGCCTTTGCGGCAACCCCGGAATAGCGGGCATGGCAGCGCCACGCCCGCTTCGCGCAGGCTACTCAGCTTTGCGATTCTTCCCCACGCAAGCGCACGTCGCCCGGCAGCATATCGCTGCGACTCTCACGCGCCACCCGTTGCGACTCGAAGAAGCGCTGTATCTGCTGACATACCGGCATGGTGTTCTCGCGCGCAATCGCCGAGACCAGGAACCACGGCTGAGTCCAACCCAATCGCTGCACGATCTCCTCGGCTACCGCCTGGCGCTCATCCTCAGGCAATACGTCCGCCTTGTTCAGCACCAGCCAGCGCGGCCGCTCAAGCAGTTCAGGATCAAACTTCTGCAGCTCCTGCTCAATGGCATGGACTTGCTCGACCACATCCGAGCCATCGATCGGCGCCACATCTACCAGATGCAGCAACAGGCGCGTGCGCGACACATGACGCAGAAACTGGATACCAAGGCCAGCGCCGTCAGCAGCGCCCTCGATCAACCCAGGGATATCGGCAATCACAAAGCTCTGGTCAGTACCGAGGCTAACCACGCCCAGATTGGGATGCAGGGTGGTGAACGGGTAATCCGCTACGCGCGGCGTCGCGGCTGACACCGCACGGATGAAGGTGGATTTGCCGGCATTCGGGAAGCCCAACAGGCCCACATCAGCCAACAGCCTCATCTCCAGCTTTAGTTCGCGCACCTCGCCAGGGGTACCCGGCGTGGACTTACGCGGAGCTCGGTTTACCGAACTCTTGAAATGAATATTACCCAGGCCGCCCTTACCGCCTTCAGCCACCAGCAGGCGCTGACCATGCTTGGTAAGGTCGCCAATGGTCTCGTCGGTGTCGACGTTGGTGACCATTGTGCCGATCGGCACGCGAACTACGGTGTCCTCACCGCCCTTACCGTACATCTGGCTGCCCATACCGTTCTGGCCGCGCTGCGCCTTGAAGCTGCGCTGATGACGGAAGTCGATCAGGGTGTTGAGGCCCTCATCCGCTATCAACCACACCGAACCACCACCACCACCGTCACCGCCGTCGGGGCCGCCGAACGGAATGAACTTCTCGCGCCGGAAGCTGATGCAGCCATTGCCACCGTCACCGGCCAGGACCTTGATGATGGCTTCGTCGACAAATTTCATAAGGTGGTCCGGGGAACTGTATGAGGGGAGCTAGAGAAGCTGGGGTGCAGGATAGCCGAGTGGCCATTCTTACAAACGAAAAGCCCCGCCGAAGCGGGGCCTTCGCAGCAACATCGAAGGGGATTAGCCCTTAACGACGTCGACGTAACGGCGGTTCTTCTCGCCGCGAACCTTGAACTGAACGGTGCCGTCAACCAGCGCGAACAGGGTGTGGTCACGACCGAGACCCACGCCGGTACCGGGATGGAACTGGGTACCGCGCTGACGCACGATGATGTTGCCGGCCTCGATGGCCTGGCCACCGTAGATCTTGACGCCGAGGTATTTCGGGTTCGAATCGCGACCGTTGCGGCTGGAACCTACGCCTTTTTTATGTGCCATGACTCAATGCTCCAGTTGCTCAGGCGTTGATGCCTGTGATCTCGACTTCGGTGAAATGCTGACGGTGACCCTGCTGACGCTTGTAGTGCTTGCGGCGGCGGAATTTGATGATGCGGATCTTGTCTGCACGGCCGTGCTTACGCACGGTGGCACTGACGGTGGCACCGGCCACGGTCGGGGCACCAACGGTAATCGACTCACCAGCGCCAACCAGCAGCACTTCGTCGAACTTAACGGTGGCGCCTTCTTCGGCGTTCAACAGTTCCACGCGCAGGACATCGCCCTGCTGAACGCGGTACTGCTTGCCGCCGGTCTTAATGACTGCGTAACTCATGGGATTATCCCTTGTGTAGTTATTCTCTTGGGTTTCGTCAGCCATTCAGGCGCTGACGAACCTGGGATTATAACCAACTGGCCGCAATCTGGTCAATTCCTGCTCAGTGAGCCAAATCACCGCCGGGCACCATCTTAGAGCCGGCTACTTGCCAGACTTGCCCTTCGACAGGGGCGCATCAACGGCTGGCGCAGCCGGGCAGCGAGCCTGAGCATCAAGCTTGCCGTCCTTCTCCAGCTGGCCGAGCATCTGTTGGGCACGCTCTTGGCCCCACTGCTGGTTGGCCAGTGTCGCCTCGGACATCACCTGAGGCATCTGCGTGATCACTTTCTGCCCTAGTGGTGAGCGATAGAATTTCAGCAGACCCTCCACATCGTCGGCCGTGAAATGGCGCTGATAGATCGGCACCATGCGCTCCATAAGTGCCTTTACGCCGTCGGCATCAATATAGTTCTGCCAGTAACTCGTCGGCACGCACGGCACCTGCTGGCTCATCACGCTGGCCATCTGGGTATTCATTTGACTGAACACCTTGTCCACACTGAACACTGCCATCAGCTGCTTCACCTGATCTTCGCTGGGAGGCTGAGTCGCACCGACGGCGGGGGCTGCACTCACTGCCAGCACTAAGGCGGCTCCCCAGACTGTCCACTTGCTCATTCGCTATCTCTCGCAGCATCGACCGGCGACGGCCTAGCTTTGTATTAAGCCACACGCAGCACATCGATTCCTGAAGCCCTGAATTTCGAAGCACACGGCAATAACTAACCTGACTGGTTTGGTATAGTGCAGTTTTTCCCCAACCCCGGGCGTCATGGACACCATCCGCATACGCGGCGCGCGCACGCATAACCTTAAGAACATCGACCTCGACCTGCCCCGTGACCGACTGATCGTGATTACCGGTCTATCGGGCTCAGGCAAGTCCTCGCTTGCGTTCGACACCATCTACGCCGAGGGCCAACGGCGCTACGTCGAGTCGCTGTCGGCCTATGCACGGCAGTTCCTGTCGATGATGGAGAAGCCTGACGTCGACCACATCGAGGGGTTGTCGCCAGCGATCTCGATCGAGCAGAAATCCACCTCGCACAACCCGCGTTCCACCGTGGGCACGATCACCGAGGTGTACGACTACCTCCGCCTGCTATTCGCTCGCGTCGGCACGCCGCGCTGTCCCGATCATGGCATTCCGCTTGAGGCGCAGACGATCAGCCAGATGGTTGATTCCACCTTGGCGCTTGATCCGGAAAAGCGCTTGATGCTGCTTGCCCCAGTGATCCGCGAGCGTAAGGGCGAGCACGTGCAGGTGTTCGACCAGCTACGCGCTCAGGGTTTTGTGCGCGCACGCGTGGACGGCACGGTGTTCGACCTCGACGCGGTACCGCCACTAACGCTGCGTCAGAAGCACACCATCGAAGTCGTCATCGATCGCTTCCGCCCGCGCGACGACATCAAGCAGCGCCTTGCCGAATCGTTCGAAACCGCACTGCGGCTTGGCGATGGGCTGGTGATCCTGGCCAATATGGATGATGCGAAAGCACCCGAGCAATTGCTGTCATCGCGCTATTCCTGCCCGGTTTGCGATTACTCGTTACCGGAGCTTGAGCCACGCCTGTTCTCGTTCAATTCACCGGTAGGCGCCTGCCCGAGCTGCGATGGCTTAGGCGTCACTCAGGTGTTCGATGCGTCACGCGTTGTCGGCCATCCAGAACTGCCGTTGTCCGGCGGCGCAGTGCGCGGCTGGGATCGTCGCAACGCGCACTATTTCCAACTCATTCTGTCGTTGGCGGCGCATTACGGCTTCGACGTCGACACACCGTGGGAGAAGCTCTCGGCGAACGTGCAGAAAGCCATCCTGTACGGCAGCGGCAAGGAGCCGATCGCGTTCCGCTACATCACTGAACGCGGCGGCAAGGTCACTCGCGAGCACGCATTCGAAGGCATCCTGCCGAACCTCGATCGGCGCTACAAGGAAACGGAGTCGCCGGCCGTACGCGAAGAGTTGGCGAAGTACATTAGCGACCAGCCCTGTCCGGAGTGCGAAGGCCAGCGCCTGAACCGTTCGGCACGAAACGTATTCGTTGCCGACCACGCACTACCCTCGCTGACGCATCGCTCCATCGACGATGCATTGGCGTTCTTCGATAAACTCAAGCTCGCCGGCTGGCGTGGCGAGATCGCGGTAAAGATCGTCAAGGAGATCCGCGAGCGCCTGACCTTCTTGAACGACGTAGGCCTGAATTATCTGACCTTGGACCGTCAGGCTGACACGCTCTCCGGTGGCGAAGCGCAACGTATTCGACTCGCCTCGCAGATCGGCGCCGGCCTGGTCGGCGTGATGTATGTGCTCGACGAACCATCCATCGGCCTGCACCAGCGTGACAACGAACGCCTGCTCGGCACGCTCACCCGGCTGCGTGATCTCGGCAATACCGTGATCGTGGTAGAGCACGACGAAGATGCGATCCGCATGGCCGATCACGTGCTCGACATCGGTCCCGGTGCAGGCGTGCACGGCGGCGAAATAGTCGCGCAAGGCACGGTCAAGGACATCCTGGCATCGAAGCGTTCGATCACCGGCCAGTTTCTTTCCGGTGTACGTGCCATTGAGGTGCCGACGGAACGTCGCCAACCGATCGATAAGGCTTCATGGCTGCACCTGAAAGGCGCCAGTGGCAACAACCTCAAGAACGTCGACCTGGCGATTCCTGCCGGCTTGTTCACCTGCGTTACCGGTGTATCTGGCTCGGGCAAGTCGACGCTGATCAACGACACCTTGTTCTGCATCGCCGCCACCGAATTGAATGGCGCCAGCGCACAGCCGGCGCCGTACAAGTCGGTCACCGGCATGGATCTGTTCGATAAGGTGGTTGATATCGATCAGTCACCGATCGGCCGCACACCGCGCTCCAATCCCGCCACGTACACGGGACTGTTCACACCGCTGCGCGAACTTTACGCTCAGGTGCCTGAAGCGCGTTCGCGTGGTTACACACCGGGACGCTTCAGTTTCAACGTACGCGGCGGCCGCTGCGAAGCCTGCGAAGGCGACGGCATGATCAAGGTGGAGATGCATTTTCTCCCCGACGTCTACGTGCCCTGCGACGTCTGCCACGGCAAGCGTTACAACCGCGAGACGCTGGAAATTCATTACAAGGGCCACACGATTGCCGACGTGCTCGGCATGACGGTGGAAGACGCACAGAAGCTGTTCGAGAACGTGCCGACCATCGCGCGTAAGCTCGACACCCTGCGCTCGGTGGGCCTGGACTACGTCAAGCTCGGGCAGAGCGCGACTACGCTTTCCGGTGGTGAGGCGCAGCGCGTGAAGCTCTCCAAGGAGCTATCCAAGCGCGACACCGGCAACACGCTCTACATTCTCGATGAGCCGACCACCGGCCTGCACTTCCACGACATCGAGCAACTGCTCGACGTGCTGCATCAACTGGTCGACCAGGGCAACACAGTGGTGGTGATTGAGCACAACCTCGATGTGATCAAGACCGCCGACTGGATTGTCGACCTCGGTCCCGAAGGCGGTGCTGGCGGCGGACGGATTCTCATATCAGGTACGCCGGAAACGGTGGCAGCAACACGCGAGTCGCACACTGGCCACTTCCTCGCATCGCACTTAAAGCCTACCAAACCAGCAAAACCAGTAAAGCCTGCAAAAGCTACCAAGACCGCCAGCAAAACCAAGCCAGCGGCACGGAAACAAAAAGCATGACCCCTAGCAACACCGAACAACCCCCCGTGAAGAAATCGCGCAAATCCTCTGCACCTGCCACAGTCGAATCGGTCGCGAACGCAACTATCGAAAACGGGCCGGCTCAGCATGCCGCGCCCGCGCCATTGTTCATCGCAGCCATCGACGTGCGCTGGCGCGATCTCGATGCGTTCAACCACGTCAACAATTCCATCTACCTCACTTATCTGGAAGAGGCGCGGCTGCAGTGGCTGAAGCATGTTCCCGGCCCCTGGTTCGACGAGCACTCGATGCCGGTGCTGGCCGCTAGCGAAATCAACTACCGGCGCCCGATCGAATGGCCTGCGCATCTGCGTGTCGAGTTGTATTGCACACGACTGGGCAATAGCTCGATGACGGTCGTCCACCGCATCGTCGACGCTGACGATGCGCAACGCCTGTATAGCGACGGCCACGTGGTCATGGTGTGGATGAACCCCACCACCGGCACACCGGTACCTCTGCCGCAGGCCATACGCGATGCAGCAGCGAGTCAAAACCACAGTTGAAGAGGCGCTAAGCGGGCACAGTTGCGATTCACCTGTGCCCGCTATGATGACCGTCGACCTATCCGACGGAGCGCGATATGACACTGCAGCATCGAACCGCCCTTGCCCTCGCCTGTGTCAGCGCCCTCTGCGGCGCACCCTTGGCTCTTGCCGCCGATGCACAAGCTGCCGATGGTTCCGATATCACGTTGTATCGCAGCGACAGCCCTGCGCTGTACGCCAGCCATGGCGACAACAACATCAATGAGGGTTACGCCGTGGTGCGCGAACAGCGCACGCTAACTCTGCAGGCCGGTACGCAAGACATTGTGCTTGGCGACCTGCCTGACCAGCTCGATGCCGAAGCATTGGCCCTTGGATTCCCCGGTGGTGCCGCGAAAGTGATATCGCAGCGACTACTGCTCGGCCAGGGCACGAACGCAGCGCTGACCGGGCTCACCGGCCGCACCATCGAAGTGCTCGGTGACAACGGCCAGTCGCTAACCACCGGCACCCTGCTACGCGCAGGGAACGATGGACTAGTGGTGCGCAATAGCAACGGCGGCACCACCTTGGTACGCAACTTCGCCGGCGTGCAGGTAAGCAGTGGCAACTTCCCGTCTGGCTCAAGTCTGCGCTTGCGCGTGGACGCCACACGCGCCGGCAATACCGATGCCGTGCTCAGCTACCCCACGTCCGGCCTTGGCTGGCGCGCTGCCTATGTAGCCACGCTGCAACCTGGCAACGCATGCCAGATGCAATTCGAATCGCGTGCCAGCATCGCCAATCGCAGCGGCCGCGATTGGCACAATGCCAAGCTCACCCTCATCGCTGGCGAGCCAAATTTCGCCAAAAGCTCAGCCCCCCGGCCGATGATGATGAAAGCCATGGCAGCAGAGGCAGCTTCGCCGATGCCAGAGCAATCGACACTGGCCGACTATCGCAGTTACGCCCTGCCCGCCCCCATCGACTTGCCGGATGGCAGCGTTAGCCAAACCCCGTTGTATGCCACCCGCAGCATGGGTTGCGTGCGCACCGCACTGTATGAAAACGGCGGCCAGTGGATGCCACCGCAGCCGATGCTGGGTCGAGATTTCAACCAGGGTGGCAACAGCGCCATCGTCAGCACCTTGCAGCTGAACGCGTTCGACAGCCTGCCCGCCGGTTATCTGCGTGTACTCACCGCCGATCGCAACGGAGTGCCGCAATTTATCGGCGAAGGCCGCATCGCTGATACGCCGAAAGGTAGCGATGCCACGATCACCTTGGGCACGGCATTCGATCTGCGCGGCACGCGTGAGCGCACCGACTTTCACGTGGACAAAGCGGGGCGCACGCTGGACGAAACGTTCCGCATCACCCTCACCAATGCCAGCGAAAGCGCACGCACCATTACTGTACGCGAGCATCCGAATCGCTGGCGCGAATGGAAGCTCGCTTCGTCGAGCATCAAGCCGAGCAAGCAGACTGCGGACACACTGGAGTTCCGCGTCGACGTGCCCGCCAGTGGCAAAGCCGTGCTGGACTATGCTGTGCATTACACCTGGACGGCCGACGATCAGCCGCAGGAATAACGTTTCTCACAGTTGCCGGCACGGCTCATGACCGAGCCGCCATCCAACCTTCCGGAATCGCACCATGCTCAACCTCGTCAGCCACGACGCCATCACTGAAATCCAACTGGCACGGCCGCCGGTCAATGCGCTCAACCTCGAACTGCTGCGCAGCCTGCGCGAGAGCATCGACGATGCCGTGCGTGATGGCACACGTGGCATCGTGTTGTCGGGTGCACCTGGCATGTTTTCTGCCGGTGTCGATGTACCGGCGCTGCTCCTGCGAGATCGCGCTGGCGTACGTGACTATTGGCGTGAATTTTTCCGGCTGTGTGCCACGTTGGCACACTCGCCGGTGCCGCTGGTCGCCGCGATCACGGGTCACAGCCCGGCGGGTGGCGCGGTGCTTTCGCTGTTCTGCGATTACCGCGTGATGGCGCAGGGGTCGTACAAGATCGGCCTCAACGAAGTGCAAGTGGGGCTGACTGTGCCCGACTGCATCCAGCTCGCACTGCGTCGCGTGGTGGGTAACTACCGCGCCGAACGGCTATTGGTCGCTGGCGCGATGATCGATGCGGAACAGGCTCTGGCCTGCGGCTTCGTCGACGAGCTCGCTGGAGTCGATCAAGTGACCCCGCATGCGCTGCATTGGCTGGGCCAACTGCTGGCACTACCTCCGCACGCCATGCTGGCCACGCGTCGGATTGCCCGCAACGATTTGATCGAAGCCTATGCCGATGTCGATGCATTGCCGATCGAAGGTTTCGTTGAATCGTTCTTCCATCCACAGACGCAGACCGTGTTGCAGCAATTGGTAGCACGACTCAAGAGCAAGGGCTGAACGCCAGAGGCGGGGGGAACGTTCAACATCCTCCGCCTCCTGCTCTACCTACGCAGCGGTACCGTAACGTTGCCGTCCGCTCCGTTTGCGGTGAACACCCCATGATCGGTGACCACCTTCACCACGATCTCGCGTGATGCAGGGGCCCACGTTCCGTCACGACCGGCAATGTCCACCTTGACCGTATCGCCCTGCTGGCGCGTGCGATAGGTAGTGAGGCGGTAATTGCCATGACGATAGCCATAGCCGTCGCCTACATCTTCATACAGACGGCCTTTCGCTTCGCCATTCGCATCCAGGCACACCAGCAAGGTGAGCGGCTTCAACGAATCCTCATTCGTGTTCTGCACAATCCGTCCCACCGGTACGATGGCACCGCCGCGCAGCTTCAGTGTGGCCTGATAGGGATCCTTGCTGTCGCCATCAACCAGCGAGACCGTGCGCCAAATGCCCTTCGGAAGCGACGGATGTTTAGCGAACGCCGGCACAACGAGCAAGTTACTACCTAACAGGAAAGCCTGTTGCTCTGCACGCAGATGTGGATCACTTGGGTCAGCGAAGAACACCGGCTGCATCATCGGTGTGCCATCCACCGAAGCATCGCGGAACAAGGTGTACAGGTAGGGCAGCAGGCGATAGCGGCGCTCGATCGCGATGCGTGCGGTGTGTTCCACCGTCGGCCCGAAGGCCCACGGCTCCTTCTGCTGTGGTGCCTTGATCGTGTGCGCACGAGAGAAGGGATAGAACGCGCCCACCGCAATCCAGTTCGCCCATATATCCGGGGTGGCCTCGCCACTGAAACCACCGATATCAGGACCGCTGAATGGTTGCCCTGACAGGCCGAGGTTGATCGACATCGGGATCGACATCCGCAGATCTTCCCAGGTCGAAGCGTTGTCACCCGTCCAGGTCGCCGCATAGCGCTGACCACCAAGGAAGTTTGAACGCGTCAGCACGAATGGGCGTCGCTCCGGATTCGCGGCCTGGATACCTTCACGCGACGCACGCGTCATCAACATGCCGTACACGTTGTGGTACTGCAGATGCGGACCCGGCGCGAGCTCGCCACCACCACGATGCCAGTTGTCGCCGGGCATGGTCTGATCCGGCACATCGAATACCGATGGCTCGTTCATATCGTTCCAGACGCCATCCACGCCTTGCGCCATGTAGTTCTTGTACAGCGCCGACCACCATTGCCGCGTCTGCGGCCGGGTGAAATCCGGAAAACTCACCAGGCCCGGCCAAACCTTGCCGTGATAGTCCTGGCCATGTGCATCCTTGACCCACACATCCAACGCCGCGCCGCTGTCATACACCTTGTAACCGGGGTCGAATTTCACGCCTGGGTCAATCATCCACACACTGTGGAAGCCGAGCGCATGTAGCTTGTTGTTGAGCCCCTTCGGATCGGGAAAGGTCTTCGGGTCGAAAGTGAAGACGCGAAAACCATCCATGTAGTCGATGTCCATCCAGATCACGTCAGCGGGGATCTGCCGCTTGCGGAACTCGTTGGCGACTTCGAGCACGCGCGTATCTGGCGTGTACGACCAGCGCGACTGTTGATAGCCCAACGCCCAGCGTGGCGGCAGCGGCATGGTGCCGGTCAGTGCGGCAAGCGCCTGCACCACCGCTTGCGGTGACGAGCGATCTATCACGATGACAGGCATCGGCGGCCCGCTGGACTCGAACACAATCTCGTGATCGGTGCTCAGTTCGGCGCGCCAGGTCGAATCGAACAGCACACCAAACGCACTGCCATCCGCACGCACACCCAACACCCATGGATGCGACTGGTATAAACGGCGGCCATCATCACGTGCGTACTGAAAATTGTCCGTGTTCCATAACGTGATCTTGCTGCCGTTACGTCGCAACGCGCCGGTGACTTCGCCGGTGCCGTACAGATCGGTGCCTGCGGGCACCTCCACAGTAACCACCGTACGGCCGTTCTTGTGTGCAAACTGCGGGCGGACTTGCCATTGTGTCGGCAATGACGTCGCCGTCACTGTCGGTGGCGCCACGAGTACTAGCGACGACGGATATTTCTGCAGGGGCTGCGGCAGAAAGGCGACGATACCGTCGCCGATAGGTTCGGCCCGGGAGATTGGAATGATCCCATCCACGTTTTGTGTGGGTGCCTCCGCCAGAACGATAGAGCCAATACCACAACAAAGAACCAGTGCGAACGCCGAGACGATCTTAAGCACGATGGAGGCTACCCGTGATGAAGGTGGTATCAGGTGATAGTCGCCATCGCTGACAGACGGCTACGCGCGTTGTCACCCCTAGTTGTTTACACCGGTCCGCGCCTACGAACTCACCGTAAGCGCCTGACGTCGCAATACGCGTTATGCGTCGCCAACCGCTACCGGCCGCGACGAATCGCTGACCCAGCCGCTCCACGACGGTGCGTACAACCGCGAACCAACCAAACCGGCGTACTCCATCGCCAACAGGTTATGGCAGGCGGTAACGCCGGAGCCGCACATGTGCACGACCTCTTCCGGTGCACGTGTACCGATCACCGCCAGGAATTGCTGCTTCAACGTATCGGCCGGTTTGAACAGGCCGCTAGTGTCCAGATTGTCGGCAAACGGCCGATTCAACGCGCCGGGCACATGCCCGGCCACGGGATCGAGCGGCTCGATATCACCGCGATAGCGCGGGGTGGCGCGTGCATCGATCAACAGTTGGGCAGATGTATCGCGGAATACGGCGTGATCAATCACCACTTGGGCAGCGTCGTAATGCACTGCAACCTGAGTCGGCACACGCTCAGGAATGACCGCATCCACCGGACGCCCTGCCGCCTTCCACGCGGCATAGCCACCATCGAGCACAGCCACAGCACGTTCGCCAATCAACCGTAGCAGCCACCACAACCGCGACGCGGCCAGTGCGCCATTGCCCGCGTCATAGCAAACCACCTGTAAGCCTGGCCGCCAGCCCCAACGGCTCAACACCGCGCTGAACGCTGGCTCCAACGGCAGCGGGTGACGCCCCAGCCCCCGCCCTGTGCGACTTAGATCCGATAAATCACGGTCGAGGCTCGCAAACACCGCCTGAGGGATATGCCCCTCGTGGTAGTCGCGCGCTCCCTTGTCAGCATCCGTCTGGTCGTAACGGCAATCGACGATCAACACATCGTCGGGCGGCAACGCAGCCAGTTCAGCAACCGAAACCAATGTGGTTTTCATGCGTGCCCCATCCTTTGCAATAGATTCAGCAGTATCGCGGCAGTAGCACCCCAGATGCGATGACCACCGTGGACAAATTCCACCATCTCGCGGCGATGGCCGCGGAACTCCATCACGTAGCGGCGCAAATTGGCCGGCTCAAGGAAAAACGCCAGCGGCACCTCGAACACCTCAGCCACCTCGGCCGGCGCGGGATAGAGCTGCGCACGTGTGGCAATGCGTGCTACTACCGGGGTAATGCAAAAACCGCTAATCGTTTCGAAGCAATCGAGATAGCCCAAAGGCGTTACTAACGCGCGATCGAGGCCGATCTCCTCCTCGCTTTCGCGCAACGCCGTGGCCAATGCATCCGTATCGGTTGGGTCACTGCTACCGCCAGGAAACGCCACCTGCCCTGCGTGTGAAGCCAGGTGGTCGGTGCGCACGGTAAATACCAGCCGAGGCTGTACACCCTCTCGCAACGCGATCAATACGGCAGCCGGGCGACGCGTAGTGTTGCCAAGCAGCTCAGTCATCTGCGCATGGTTCCAACCAGGCGCCACGGGCGGTGTCGAGAGCGGGAGTAGCGCGGACAGCAACGCGTCCATTACACCTGCTCGCGAGCAGGCAGGATCACGTCCATATAGTGATTTCGCTCGGCATCGTCCATGGCGCGCCAGCGAGCGATTTCCTCACCGGTGCGCAGGCAACCCTCGCAATAGCCGCGCAGATCTAGCCGGCAGACGCCGATGCAGGGCGACAAGATGGGTGGTAATGGAGTCGGGGCAAGGGAGTTATTCGTCATGCCCCGTCATGCTAGCGCAGGCGGGGCGATACGGGCACGCTCAATCCCAGGTGACTCAGGGTTTGACGTCCAGCAGCTCTATCTCGAACACCAATGCCTCGTTCGGACCAATTCGCGGCAGTGCGCCACGTCCGCCATAGGCGAGCTGCGGCGGAATCACCACGCGCCAGCGATCACCCACGTGCATGCGCGGGATCACGTCCTGCCAGCCTCGAATCACCTTGTTGACGGTGAAGCTGACCGGCGAACCGTGGGCCCAGGTGCTATCGAACTCGGTACCGTCTACCAGCATGCCGCGATAGTTGACGGTAACGGTGCTGGTGACCGAGGGGCTGGTTGTGCCGGTCCCCTTCTGCAATACCGCGTACTGGATACCTGACGGCAGCTGCACAACGCCCGGCAGCTTCGCATTGCTCACCATGTAATCGGCGCTCTTGCGTTCATTGTCAGCGGCGATGCGTTTGAACTCGGATAACGCCTGCTCATGCATCTGCTCGCCGAGGCTCAGCAGCTGCTCGTGCATCTCCTGCATGGGTACAGCAGGCGAGCGCTTGGCGTAAGCGTCCTCAATGGCCTTTTGCAGCGTCGCCATATCCACCGCCGGATCACCATCGGCGAACTGGCTACCGATCTGGTAACCGATCGCATAGGACAGTTTGTGCTTGTCCAGCTTCACCGGCTGCGTGCCGCCGGGCGCAACAGGGCGCTGCTGTGCCAGCGCCGCACCCGCGACGAGCAGCATGCCCAGAGCCAGCCAACGCAGTCGTGTCATTCCTAAATCTCCATTGCAGCAGGCGTACCGCGCAACATCGTAGGCGGTTCTGCTGTTTCGTGCAGCAATGCCGGTCCTACCAGCGTATCGAACTGAGAAACCCAGCGGGGTCAAAGGTTCCCGCTGCAGGTCCCCACCCCTTCAGCCAGCACAGTTCCGTGCGTCATCACACGGTAACCACAGCGACTCAATGCGAGCTACACGGACGATGACGACAGGCTCTGAGACAAGCTCTAACATTCACGGTTTAGATCCATCGGAGTTCTGCACATGGCTTATCGCAACCTGGAAGTCGCCAACCGTGGCGCGGTGCACACCATCACGGTGAACCGTCCTGACAAGCTCAACGCCCTGAACCGCGACACGCTGAATGAGCTGACCATCGCCTTTGCGCAAGCCGCCCAAGACGACGCCGTGCGCGTGGTAGTGCTGGCGGGTGCTGGCGAGAAAGCCTTCGTGGCCGGCGCCGATATCAGCGAGATGAATGGCTACACCTCAGTGCAAGCCCAAGGTTTCTCACGCACAGGCCAACGATTGATGAGTTCAATCGAGCGCTTGGGCAAGCCGGTCATCGCGCGCATCCAGGGTTTCGCACTAGGCGGCGGCATGGAGCTAGCCATGGCGTGCCACCTGCGCGTGGCTAGCGAAAAGGCGAAGTTCGGCCAGCCCGAGATCAATCTCGGCCTGATCCCTGGCTTTGGTGGCACCCAGCGTCTGTTACGCCTGGCTGGCCGCAGTGCCGCGTTGGAACTTTGCCTTACCGGTGCGCCGATCGGTGCGCAGCGTGCGTACGAGCTGGGTATTGTCACTCGCGTCGTCGCGCCCGAGGCATTGGATGAAGCGGTGAACGCGCTGGCCGATCAGCTCGCCGCCGCTGCGCCACTGGCTGCTGCCGGCATTCTTGACGCCGTGCTGCAAGGCGGCGAGACGAGCATCGATCAAGGTCTGGAATTCGAAACACAAGGCTTCGCCCTGGCGTTCTCCACGGAAGATATGCGCGAGGGCACCACCGCCTTCCTCGAGAAGCGCAAGGCAATGTTCAAGGGGCGCTGAACATAACAACACCAGAGCTTCGTCTTTGATTTTGATCGCTGCGAGACGCAGCGATCAGTGTTCTCCGCGATACTTCTTTTCACCCGCGGTGACGCTTAGATCCAGCCGATTTTCCGGCGGTGCTAATGGGCACGTGGCGAATGGGGTGAAAGCACACGGCGGGTTGTAGGCTTTGTTGAAATCCAGTACAACCTTGCCGTTCTGCGGCAATGCGGCGTACAGGAAGCGCGCGGCGCCGTAGGTCTCCTTGCCGGAGGTACGATCGGCCATCACGAAGAACAGTTCACCACCGGGCTCTTCCTGATATGGCAAAAGCTCGTAGGTATGGCCATCGTGCTTGAACACCGCCTTGCCCGGCACTTTCACCGTGTCGATGGTGCCGATCACCGATCCCATTTGCAGGTCATGTGGCGGATCGAACGGTACCCAGTCAGCCACGATGCGCCACGACGGATCGATCGGGAAATAATCGATGCCGACGAAGGCCTTGCGTGCAGCAGCATCGCTATCCTTAACGCGTAGCGCTTTACGGCCATCGCGGTCGATCACATAGAAATTCGCTGGACCGAAGCTCACCAAGGTCGGCGAAGCATCACCTTTCACGTGCATGTCATCGACCAGCGTCGCCTCATTGACCGCTTTGCCGTCGATGGTGGCGCCACTGTCCTTCGACAGCGTGATGTGCATGCCGCCATCCTTCGACAACGTCACCGTGCCCAGATGCGCCGGGCCAGCCTTCAACACGATGTCATTGTCCGCAGCACTGCCGACACGGTTGTCGCCCGCCTGTAACCACTCCAGACCAATCAGGCTCAACCAGCCATCCGGAGCAGTCAGTCGCTTGACGCGATCAGCGCGCGACTGCTCGATTTGCTGAGGGTATGCCGTAGTAGCGGCGCCTGATGAGGTATCGGCATGCACGATGGTGACTCCAGAACTCATGACAAGAAGGCTCGAAGCAAGAACGAGAACGGCGCTACGTGACATGGGCGCGATCCACAGGAATGGAAGGCCCGAGTATGGCCATCCATTTGCCGATCCGGCAAGTCATCACTATGCGCCTGTCAGCGTCCGCGCATAAACAGCTTATCCAGCTCACCCAGGCTCAACTGAGTCCAGGTGGGGCGGCCGTGGTTGCACTGCCCGGAACGTTCGGTTTCTTCCATCTCGCGCAATAGCGCGTTCATCTCCGGCAGGGTCAAACGGCGACCGGCACGTACCGAGCCGTGGCAGGCCATCGTCGACAGCAGTTCGTTCTCCAGCTCCTGCAAACGACGTGAACTGCCGTGCTGAGCCAGCTCGGCCAATACGTCACGCGTGAGCTGGCCGACATCCGCGCCTTCGAGCAGTGCGGGAATACGTCGCACCACCACGCCTGACGGGCCACTACGCGACAACTCCAGCCCCCATTCCGCGAGTGCATCCGCGTGCTCCTCGGCGGCGGCAGCCTCTTTAGCGCTCACCGCAATATTCAGAGGTACCAGCATGAGTTGTGAGCGCAGATTGCTGCAGACACGACCCGCCTTGAGTTTCTCGTAGGTGATTCGCTCATGCGCAGCGTGCATATCCACCAGCACTAGGCCCTGCTCATTTTCCGCAAGGATGTAAATGCTCTTGAGCTGGGCGATGGCAAAGCCCAGCGGCGGCGCCTCACTGGCATCATTTGCCGGCATGGGTGTCATCGTTGGCATACGCGCTGGCTCACCGAGCAGCGCGGCATAATCTGCCAATGGCTCATCACGTACGCCGAGTTGCAACCGGGTCTGGTCGGCGCGGGCCGGCCACGACTGAATCAACGGTTGAGATGCGTATGGCGCCGTATGCTGTTGTGTTGGATGTGGCGGAATCGCAGTGGACATGCGTAACGCACCATCTGTCGCCTGTGCCTGCGAAGACACTTGCCCGGCTCGTGTATGCGCCAATGCCTCGTGCAAAGTACGAAACAGGAAGTCATGCACTAGTCGCTGCTCGCGGAAGCGCACTTCGTGTTTAGCAGGGTGCACGTTCACATCCACGCCGACTGGATCGAGTTCCAGATACAGCACAAAAGCCGGGTGACGACCATGGAACAGCACATCGGCATAGGCCTGGCGCACGGCATGCGCCACCACACGATCGCGTACCAACCGACCATTGACGTAGAAGTACTGGGAGTCCGCCTGCGAACGCGAGGCGGTGGGTAACCCTACCCAGCCCGACAGGCGCATCCCTGCCGCTGCATGATCGATGCGCAGGCTTTGCCGCGGAAATTCTTCACCCAGCACTTCGGCGACACGCAGCAAAGCAGCATGCTCGTCGCGCGCAGCCTTCCAGATACGTACCGGCTTGCCGTTGTGGCTGAGACGAAATTCCACTGAGCCGCGTGCCAGCGCCAGCGATTTCAAAAGATCGTCGATGTGCGCGAACTCGGTGCGTTCGGCACGCATGAATTTTCTGCGCGCCGGCACGTTGTAGAACAAGTCACGCACTTCCACGCTGGTACCCGGCGGATGCTGTGCAGGGCGAGCGGCTTGCAGCTTGCCGCCATCGACCTCGATACGAAACGCGTTATCCGCATCATGCGTACGCGAGGTCAGTGCGAAGCGCGCCACTGACGACACCGAGGCCAGCGCCTCACCACGAAAACCCATACTGGCGACGTGCTCGAGATCATCGAAACTGCCGATCTTGCTGGTGGCATGCGAGGCCACCGCCAATGACAGTTCGTCCGGCAGAATGCCGCCGCCGTCATCACGTACGCGGATCAATCGCGCGCCGCCCTGTTCGATATCCACTTCGATGCGAGTAGCGCCGGCATCAAGGCTGTTTTCCACCAGTTCCTTGACCACTGACGAGGGGCGCTCGATCACTTCGCCGGCGGCGATCTGGTTGATGAGTTCGGGGGGAAGCGGACGAATCTGTGGCATCCGGCAAGCTTAACAGGCTATGCGAATGCGCTTGAATAGCTGTGCTTTAGACAGACTTGCGTGCCGCATACGGCACGAAGTCCAGTTGTACTGAATCAGCTGGTCGGTATGGTCAGAACCATGCCCGCATGCACGGAGTTGCTGCTGATATTGTTCGCGCTCTTCAACGAGCTCACGCTAACGCCATAACGGCGGGCAATACTGCGCAGGCTTTCCCCAGCAGCGACCTTGTGCGTGTCCTGCGCATCGGAAGACGCGTTGCTTGCCAGCTTGGTCGACGTCTTCTGCGCTGCAGGCGTATCGTCAGAAGCCACCATGACGCCTATACGCCGGGCCGCCTGCGCCGCGAACCAGGTACCCGGCGGAGGTGTGCTCTCGAAGTAGCTCTTAACTCCGCCCATCACCGCTGCAGCCAGCTGATGCTGGTGCGCAGGATCGCGCAGCTTGCGCTCCTCGTCGGGATTGCTGATGAAGGCCGTCTCGACCAGGATCGACGGTACATCGGGTGAGCGCAACACCACGAAGTTGGCGTGTTCCACATAACCGCGATGGGTGGGGCCTAGACCTGACAGTGCGCTGAGTACGTTACCGGCAATCGCATCGCTGGCCTGTACGGCCCAGCCTTGCTGCATGTCCAGCAATACCGATGCCAGGCTGTCGCTCTTATCGTCCAGCGACACACCACCGATCAAGTCGGAGCTGTTTTCGCGATCGGCCAGCACGCGTGCCGCTACCGAACTCTTACCACGCGAAGACAACACCCACACCGACGAGCCGCGCGCGTCGCTGCTGGAAAAGGAGTCGGCGTGGATCGCCACGAACAAGTCCGCCTTGTTTTCGCGGGCGATCTCGTAACGACGGGTGAGCGGAATGAAGTAATCGCCATCACGGGTCAGGATGGCCTGCATACCGGGCTGCTTATTGATCTGCGCAGCGAGATCGCGTGCTACGGCCAGGGTGACGTCCTTCTCCAAGGTACCGCCAGGACCATGTGCGCCCTGATCCTTGCCGCCATGGCCAGCATCGATCGCCACAATGACCTTACGCTCGCCGCCAAGCATCACCGCTACTTGCCGGCTATTGAGGCTCTTATTGCTCGTTAACTGAGTACTCGACTTGGCGGCTACTGACGTAGGTGCCGGCGGCGGCGACACGGGGGTCGACGGCGCAGAATCCTTCGTGGATGCCACGACCGGTGCTGGCGTTTGCACGGGCGCCGCTGGTGAGGCTGCTGTCGTACTGACCGCTGTCCCGGGATACAGATCCAACACCAGCCGGTAACCGGACTGACCAGACGGCCCCAGCACAAAACTCTTGGGCTGGCTGTTAGGCGCCATGGTGGCCGTCAAACGCAGATTGCTACCGGCGAGGGCATTGCTAAGACCCTTGTAGAGCCCCTGTGCGGACGGCGCATTGAAGCTCCCGGCAACATGACTGTCGCTCAGGTCGAGCACTACTTGCCCATCTTGCTGGCTAAGTTTGTAGCTGGCCGGCCCAGACAGATCGAATACCACACGGGTGTATTCCGGGCCTGCCCAGACGCGTGCAGCCTTTACTTCCGCTGCCTGAAGACCGCACAGCGGTAGCGTTGCCGCGAACGCGACACCGGCAATCCAGGCACATCGAGTCAGGGAACCCCTCATAGCGCCGCATTGAAGCGCAGCGCATCAACGATTGCAATAGGTTTTCCCTTGAATATCCATAACCTGCGCACTATTCGTCAGGTTTTATCAAGCTATGGCCCCTAAGCCACGCATTCCACTGACAAGCTTGCCGACCAGCTTGCTTGAAATTTTCCTATACGGAACGATAACTTAGCCTCTGCGCAGGCGCTCGAAACTGCCTCAACGCAGGCGTGCCAACGCCTGCTCGCCGCGCGCAGTCCGTGGCTGCAGCACAGCGCGACGACCATCACCGGCATAAGCCATCTGAACGTCCAGATCTACCGCTGGCAAGGCGCCATGACCCCGCTCCGGCCACTCCACGAGCACTATCGCGGAGGGATCGGACAGCGCATCAAGGCCCAGCCACTCCAGTTCGCCTGGGTCGGCAATGCGATACAGATCGAGATGCCATGCTGCTCGACCCTGCGCCTGGTAACCCTCGATCAGACTGTAAGTAGGGCTCTTGATGCGCTCACCCACGCCCAGCGCGCTGAGCAATGCCCGCGCAAAGCTGGTTTTGCCGGCACCGAGATCACCATGCAGGTAAATCACCAGCCCGTCTTGCAGCGTCTTGGCAAAGCGCGTGCCTAGGGCGATGGTGGCGGCTTCGTCGGCCAACTGCCAGATTTGCTCAGTCATCATCAAGCCCATTGCCCAGTGCATGCAGTGGAGCCAGCAGATCGCTGGCGATCAAGCCGCGCTCGCCCTTTCGTGCAGCGCGATCGCCCGCGCGCGCATGCAGGCTTACACCTAAAGATGCCGCCTCCCATGCGCTGCAACCTTGCGCCAGCAGAGCCGCAATGACACCGGTGAGAAGGTCACCCATGCCACCCGATGCCATGCCTGGATTACCCCATGGACAAACCGCCAGACGGCCATCCGGATCAGCAATCAGACTGCCCGCCCCCTTCAATACGACCACGGCGCCATAACGGCTCGCCAGTGCACGCGCGGCCGCAAAACGATCCGCCTCGATCTCGGTAATGCTGGTAGACAACAAACGGGCGGCCTCACCTGGATGCGGCGTCACTACCGCTGGCTGCTCAAATCGGTGCGGCTCACGCGCCAGCAGATTAAGGCCGTCAGCATCCAGCACCAGCGTCTTACGGCTATCCAACGCGGTGAGCCACAGCGCATGCCCCCACGCACTTTGCCCGAGGCCGGGGCCGACAGCCAATACATCAGCGCGTGCGATCAACGGCTCCAGTGCCTGCGGACCATTCACGGCATGCGCCATGAGTTCCGGACGCGCGCTATTCAGCGCGATCAGATGCTCTGCTTGCGTCGCCACACTCACTAGGCCTGCGCCGCTACGCAAAGCCGCTTCACCGCACAGACGGATCGCACCGGCCATACCGTGGTCACCACCAATCGCGAGCACGTGGCCGCTATCGCCCTTGTGTGCGTCGCGTGCTCGCGCAGGTAACTGAGAGGGTTTCAACAGATGGGCATCGGCGATCGTGTTTTGCCAGAGCGATTCAGGCAAACCCAGCGCATCTAGCTCCAATGTGCCGGCCAAGGCAGCTGCCCGCCCGGTGTACAAACCGCGCTTGGCCGCGATGAAGCTCACCGTGACATCCGCACGAATCGCCGCACCGGGACTGTGCCCCGTGTCGGCATCGAGGCCCGAAGGCACATCGAGCGCCAACACCGGCTCACCGCTAGCGTTGATCTGTTCGATCAGCGTCGCGACAGCCGACTCGGGGGAGCGCTTCAGGCCGGTACCGTAAAGCGCGTCCACATGTACATCGACCGAGGGCAAGGTGCCATTCGCATCCCACAGACTGACCGCGCCGCCGGCTGACTCCCATGCCTGCCGGGCACGTGCCACGTCGCCTTGCGCGGTATCCGCAAGCGCAATCACTACCACCTGCAAACCGGCTTCACGCGCCAACGTGGCAAGCAAAAATCCATCGCCACCGTTATTCCCCGGCCCGCAATGCACCGCAACCTGTCGCGCCTGCGGCCAGTGCCGCTGCAGGCTGCTCAGTCCGGCCCAGGCAGCACGTCGCATCAGCTCGAAACCTGAAATGCCGAGGCCATCGATCGCTTGTCGGTCCAGCGCGCGCACTTGCTCGACGGTATAGAGATCGTGGCTGTGAGGGTGTGCAGTCATAACGGAATTATAGACATGCGATCGCCGGCTCAAGTCAGACACCTACAAGTCAGACGCCTACAATAGGCACATGCTCTCTACCCCTGCTCCCGACTACGCCGCCCTTGCCCGCGACATCAAACGCTGGGCACGCGAGCTGGGCTTTGCCGATGCAGGCATCAGCGGTACCGAACTGGGTCAGGACGAGCAACATCTGCAGCGCTGGCTGGACGATGGTCATCACGGCGAGATGGAGTACATGGCTCGCCATGGGAATAAGCGCAGCCGGCCGGCGGAACTGGAGCCCGGTACGCAACGGGTGATCTCGGTACGCATGGACTACGTACCACCCGGTACGCGCAACGCATGGGATGTCATCCGTGACGGCGAGGCAGGCTATGTAGCGCGCTACGCACTTGGCCGCGACTATCACAAGCTGATGCGCAATCGCTTGCAGAAGCTGGCCGAACGCATCCACAACGTCGTCGGCGAATTTGGTTACCGCGCCTATGTCGACTCAGCCCCCGTGCTGGAGAAAGCGCTAGCGCGCAATGCGGGACTCGGCTGGATCGGCAAGCACACGGTGCTGATCAATCGTAACGCCGGCTCGTACTTCTTCCTGGGCGAGCTGTATACCGACCTGCCGTTGCCCATGGACGAACCGGCAACGGCACATTGCGGAAGTTGCCGACGCTGCATCGACATCTGCCCCACGCAGGCGATCCTTGCGCCCTACAAACTCGATGCGCGACGTTGCATTTCCTATCTCACCATCGAGCTCAAAGGCAGCATTCCGGAAGAGCTGCGCGAGCCGATGGGCAACCGCATCTTCGGTTGCGACGATTGCCAGCTGATCTGCCCATGGAACAAGTTCGCGCAAGACGCCGTCGAGCCGGATTTCGCACCACGCCATAGCCTGGACGGCGCAAGACTGATCGAACTATTCGGCTGGAGCGAAGAGGAGTTCCTACGGCGTACCGAAGGCATGGCCATCCGTCGCACCGGCCATGAGGGCTGGCTGCGCAATATCGCAGTGGCGCTTGGCAATGCACCGCGCTCAGCGGCAGCGCGGGATGCACTCCATGCCCGCGCCGACCATCCATCAGCGATGGTGCGCGAACATGTGGCGTGGGCATTGGCGCGGCAAGCGGCCGCGCCGGTTGCTGCAGGCTAAAGCCTCAGACTTCAGCCATCTGCTTGGGAATCGAGCGGTTGGTGTGCGTGATGCGGTTACCTGCACCCACGTAAACGAGGGTCGGCTGGAATTTCTCCACCTCGACTTCGTTCAACACGACAAACGCGGCAATGATGATCAAGTCACCCGCTTGCGCACGGCGCGCAGCGCTGCCGTTTACCGAAATGATGCCGGAGCCTTCCTCAGCACGCAGCGCATAGGTCACGAAGCGCTGCCCGCTGTTGATGTTCCAGGCATGGATCTGTTCGTATTCACGGATACCCGAAGCATCCAGCAACAGGCCGTCAATGGCGATGGAGCCCTCGTAGTGCAGCTCGGCGTGGGTGACGGTGGCGCGATGAATCTTCGCCTTGAGCATGTTCAGTTGCATGACTTCGTTCCAGCAGGGACAGCCTGCATAGCCCTATATTATCGAACCGTCGACATTGCACTGCAACATCTACGAAACCACCCCCTATATAGGGGCTATCAATCGAACAGCAAGTTGTCGATCAAACGGGTGCTGCCAAGGCGGGCGGCAATCAGCGCCACCAAGCCCTCTCGCTCACCCTCACCCGGTTCAGCCAGGTCCTCGGCACGGCGGATAACGGCGTAGTCAGGCACAAAACCCGCCCGCTCCAGCTTGGATGCCGCCGCCTGCTCGATCACCCGCCACGCATGCCCCTTGCCCATCAGTTCACGCATTTGCAGCAGCGTGGCATGGATCTGCGGCGCCAATGCGCGCTCCTCGGGAGACAGGTACTGGTTGCGCGAACTCAGCGCCAAGCCGTCCTCGGCACGTAACGTGGGGGCCGCCATCACCTTCACCGACAGCGACAGGTCGCGCACCATCCGCTCAATCACCTTCAACTGCTGGAAATCTTTCTGGCCGAAGACCGCAAAATCTGGCTGCACCAGGTTGAACAGCTTGCACACCACGGTGGCGACACCGTCGAAATGCCCAGGTCGGGATGCACCTTCCAGCGTATCGGTGATCTGCGGCACATGCAGGCTCACACCTTGCTGTGGGCCGAACGGGTACATCGTTGCCACTTCCGGCGCGAACAGCAGGTCACATCCGTGCTCAGCCAACCCCGCCTGATCTTGCACCAGGGTTCGCGGGTAGCGGTCGAAATCCTCATTCGGACCGAACTGGGTGGGGTTAACGAACACAGTCGCTACCACGCGATCGGCACGCGCGCGCACCAATTTGACCAGCGAATGGTGGCCTGCGTGCAGGTTCCCCATCGTCGGCACCAAACCAACCGTCTGGCCTTGCGTGCGCCAGCCGCGGATCGTGGCTCGTAGCGCCGCGACGTCTTGCACAGTCTGCATGGAGATTCGCTCTAACTAGTTGAAGCAGTGTTCGGGAGCCGGAAATGCACCGCTGCGCACGTCTTCGGCATACGCGGCAATCGCCGCCGCTACAGAATCGCGGCCGGCGAGGAAATCCTTGCTGAATTTCGGTCGCTTACCCGGGGTAATGCCGAGCATGTCGTGAATCACCAGCACCTGGCCGTCGCAATGCGGGCCTGCCCCGATGCCGATGACCGGAATCTTCATCGCATGGGTGATCCGCTCGCCGAGGGTGGTGGGCACGCCCTCCAGCACCAGCAGATCCGCGCCGGCGGCCTGCACCGCCAAGGCCTCAGCAAACACGCGATCAGCCGCCTCTTGCTCTCGGCCCTGAATGCGAAAACCGCCGAACTTATGCACTGATTGTGGGGTGAGCCCAAGGTGTGCGCACACGGGAATGGCGCGCACGGTCAGCGCGCTGATCGCCTCGAGAATGTGTGGTGCGGCGCCTTCGATCTTCACCATCGCGGCGCCAGCTTCGCCTACCAGTCGTGCGCCAGCCTCGAGCACATGTGTGATATCGCGATCGGCCATGAACGGCAGATCCGCAACGAGCAACGTGGATGACACCCCCCGTGCTACCGCGGCGGTGTGATAAACCATGTGATCAAGCGTTACCGGCAGCGTGCTGCGATGTCCCTGCACCACCATACCCAACGAATCACCGACCAGCGCCACATCAACACCGGCCGCCTCCAACTGCCAGCCAAAGCTGGAGTCATAGGCAGTGAGCATCACAATACGACGACCTTCGGCCTTCATCGCATGCAAACCCGGAACGGTGACCGGTTTGCGCACGGGAGCGCCAGCGTTCTGCACGTACACGGCAATTCCTCAGAAAACGAATGCGAAAGCGGATTATCCGTTATCCGGGGGTGATAGTGACTCTTCGAGCATCTGCCTAAACGCTTAAGGCAGGGTTTCGCAGGCAGCGTGATCAACCGCAGCCAACAGTTCATCCACTCGTCCCTGTCCAGGCAACAGCAGTGTGGGCGCGATGTCATGCAGCGGCAGCAGCACGAACGCGCGCTCTGCGATGCGTGGATGCGGCAAGGTCAGGCGTGCGTCATCAAGCCGCATGCCATCTATGTGCAGTAGATCCAGATCCAACGTGCGCGGCCCCCAGCGTTCACCATCGCGGTTCCGGCCAGCAGCGCGCTCAATGGCCAATAAAGCATCGAGCAATACATGCGGTGTCAACTCGGTCTTCAGCGATACAACCGCATTCACGAACGGAGGTTGCTCAAGTAAACCCCAAGGCGGCGTGCGGTACAGCCGCGAACGCGCCACAACGGAGGTATCCGGGAGATGCGCCAGCGCATCAATAGCATCGAG
>JBARCX010000371.1:0-9689 GCA_049794535.1 Rhodanobacter sp. | reverse complement strand
ACGTTAAAGCGCACCAGCAAACGCGCCACGCTGCGTTGCGCATGCGGTGTAGCGATTATCCCCTGCTCGCTGCCCAGCCACGCATGCACAGCCGCATGATCGACCGGATGATGGACATCGAAGTCCTTCGCGAACTGTTCCTGGATCAGCTGACGTGAAAGCGCCGCGGACGCCGGGCAGGTCGAGGAATAAACAATCTCGGTGCCCAGCTCCAGCTGGAATCCATCCGCACACAGATTGGCTTCGATTGAGACCGGATAGGCACGCCAACCGCTGTTGGCGCTGCGTAGTGCAGCGCGACGCACTAGCTGCTCGAAACGGATGCTGATGCGCGCGCGGTCGGACAGGTCTTTATGCGAATCGAGGAACGCCCGAAGCAGCGATTCGAGCATCGCGGCGTCCAGGGCCTGTGCGCTTAAGTACTGATCTACCAGCAGATACAGCCGCGACATGTGAATGCCGCGCTTGTCCGGCCGGGTGAGATTGACGAAAGCGCCCACCTGCGCGCTAGCGCGCTCCACTTTGCCGTCGCCAGCATCGAAATGCACTGGCACCTCGATGCCATCCATACCCACCCAGTCCAGCGCACCGGCGAGGTGGGGCTGCGCCTGCGCGGCCACATCTGGCATTAGGCGAGCGGTATTTTCGTGGCTATGCATGGTGATTCCTACTAATCGGGCAGATAAATACCCGCGAGACTTCCGGATTTTGGGGCATACAGCCCCGCTCACAATAGGCGCACGCCGGAAACGCTGCGTTTTTCAATCCGTCATTTGGCGCCAGGCGCGCGCATGACGCCACGCGCTGAAGGTGATGCCCAGCCCATTACTTGCGGGGTCTTGCTGTAACACAGCGAGCGGATCGGCCGTTTTCACTGCACGTTGCGCCAATTGTTCGTCGTGGCGCGACTCCAGCCCACGAAACACGCTGAGCGGCCCCGATAGCGTCGCAGCCTCGCGCCACGCAGCCTGCAGGTCGATCAGCTGTGCCTTGATGGCCTGGTCACGCGCGTCGCTGCGTTGGCTCAATTGGTTGCGGCTCAAGCCATAGCGGGCCAGGCGGGCCATCGGCAACGGCAAGCGATCGCGCTCGGCATCGTCTTGCAGGCGACGCAACGCGTACAGAAGGTGCGCCAGGGCTGCGACCCGCGTCGCGCGCTCTGCTGACGCTTCGGCGCCATACCACCATGCCGTTTCCAGCGACGCCAAAGCGCCATGCAATTGCGTGGCAGCTGCCAACTGGGCAGGGAAATCCACCGCAGTGCCCTCTTCCAGCTGCGCCATCGCGGCAAGCACGGGCGCCAACCAAAGTTCGTTCGGCAGCGCATGGGCACGCTCGTCGTCGAACAGTACCTGGGTCAGCGGATGCCTACCACCACTGGCGGCCGCGCCAGTGAGCTCCTCTGCCCACCAGTTGAGCTTGGCTGCGGCCACCTGTGGCTCGCGGATACCATAGGCCGCGGATAACAGCTCTTGTTCCAGTGCGGCCAGTGCGATGTGACCGGGGTACTGTTTTGGGTCAACAAACACCAGCGCAACGCGCTGCTGCGGCTGCACCGACAACCACTTGTCGACGTAGCTTTGCAGCGCACCGTGTGGCGAAGATTCGTGATTCACGCGTCAACCTTGAGCGAAAGCAGGTCGGCGATCTGGTGCGGGTGATCGATGACAGCGTCAGCACCCCACTCAAGCGGATCGCCGCCGTCGAGATAGCCCCAACGCACCGCCACCGTGTAGAGGCCAGCAGCGCGGCCTGCCTCCACGTCACGCTGGTCATCACCAACGAACACGCTACGCGAGGGATCAATCCCAGCGTGCTCACAGGCCAGCAACACCGGCGCCGGATCAGGCTTCTTCACCGGCAAGGTATCGCCGCAGACCACTGCGCTGGCACGCAGATCCCAGTCCATGCGCTTAATCAGCTCTTCCGTCAGAAAAGCCGGTTTGTTGGTAACGATGCCCCACGGTAGGCCTTGCGCCTCGAGTGCCTCGAGTACAACAGCGATGCCGTCGAACGGTCGTGTATGTTCCGCCAGCATCGATTCGTAGATCTCAAGATAACGCGGCATACGCAACAGCAACGCGGCATCGTCTTCGTCGAACGCACAACGCAGAATCGCCCGGCTGCCACGCGAAACCACTGCACGTACTGGTGCATAAGGCGATGGCGGAACGCCAACTTCCGTGCAATACGCACACAGCGCGGCATACAGATCGGCCGCACTGTCGAGCAGGGTGCCGTCGAGATCAAACAACACGCCTTCGATGTTTTCGGGCAGGGGTCTGCTCATGCGTTCCTCGTGGTCGGTGTTATCGCTAAATGGTAATCAGAGGGCATGACACGTTGCCGCCATGGACTGCCTTCAGCAGCCACGCGACGAGCTAACGCCAAAGCGGCAAAAACGACACGAACAGGCGTCAATTTCACACAGACTTCCTGGCGCAAAGCACGTAATTGACCGCAGTGATGCGACTCAACCATGCCTTGCGATTGAGCGGGTTGTAACCCAGGCCGGAAACATCCTCCAGCTCAAGCCCTGCGCGACGCAGCAGACGACCCAGCTCAGACGGTTTCAGAAATTGCGCGTAGTGATGGGTGCCTCGGGGCAGCATGCCCATGATGTATTCGGCGCCGAGAATCGCCGCGCCAAATGCGGCCGGCGTGCGATTGAGCGTAGACATGAAGACTCGCCCACCCGGCTTTACCATGGCGGCGAGATCCGCCACCAACGCAGCCGGGTCGGGCACATGCTCGATCAGCTCCATGCAGCACACCGCGTCGAAATGTTCCGGCTGTGTGACCGCCAATTCGGCCGAGGACTGCACGCGGTAATCAACGTTGAGATTCGATTCGTGCAGATGCAACTTGGCGATCTCGATGACCTTTTCACCAAGATCGATGCCGGTGACCTGCGCACCTGCACGTGCCAGCGCCTCACTAAGTAGGCCACCACCGCAGCCGACATCGGCCACCTTGGCGTTAGGTAGATCCACCCGCGCAGCGACATAGGCCGCGCGTACAGGGTTGAGATCATGCAGCGGGCGTGATTCACCGTCCGGATCCCACCAGCGCGAGGCCAGTTTGCCAAAGCGGGCGATTTCGTCGTGACTGACGTTGGCGGTCTGCATTATTGGGTTCTCCATACGTCAGGCGAGTTTAATGCGCATTCCATTCGTACACCGTGATGTTCCAACCGCCGCTGGTGTGGGCTGGATCGCGATGGGCTATAGCTTCGGCCTCGACCATATCGTTCGCGCGCAGCAGATAGGCCCCGCCGGTTTTGTCGCTAAATGGACCAGGCATCTCGTTGCGTCCTTGCTCACGCAGCTCCGCGAGAAACTGCTGGTGCTGCGGCACTACCGCCGGATCCAGCTGCGGACGGCGCATGACAAGAACAAGATAACGGTTCATCGAAACTCCAGATACGCGTTGGGGAAACGCCTTCGAATAACTCAGTGCTCGGCGATACGTTCGCGCCAAGCGCGTGTGCGGGCAAGAATCGCATCCACATCCATACCGATCAGCACACGATCAGCCAGCTTGCGCTTGCCGGCGATCCATACGTCGCTGACCTGATGACGCCCCGTGGCGTAGACCAGCTGCGATGCGATATGAAACAACGGCTGGGTTTCCAGATCACTCATGCGCACGGCGGCCAGATCAGCCTGCTTGCCCGGCTCGATCGAGCCGATCTTCGCATCCAGGCCGATCGCCTTGGCGCCATTGAGCGTGGCAGCACGCAACGCAAAGGCGGCATCGAAAGCCGATGCGTCTTCCGCCACACCCTTAGCCAGCAGTGCGGCGGTGCGCATCTCGCCGAACATATCCAGATCGTTATTCGAGGCGCAGCCATCCGTGCCGAGGGCGACGTTCACGCCCGCCTTGCGGAGCTTTTCTGCCGGGCAGAAGCCAGAAGCAAGCTTGAGATTGGATTCGGGGCAATGCACGACCGATACGCCCGCTTCAGCGCAGGCGGCAATTTCGCCATCGGTGAGTTGCGTCATGTGCACCGCGATCAGACGATCGTTGACCAAGCCCAGTTTCTGCAGGCGCTGGAACGGACGCAAACCACTCTTTTTCTTTTCTTCTTCGATTTCGTGTGCGGTCTCGTGCGTGTGCAGGTGTACCGGGATATCGAGTTGGTCGGCCAACACACGAATGCGCTCAAAGCTCTCATCGGAAACCGTATACGGCGCATGCGGTGCGAACGCGGTGCTTACCAATGCGTCGCCTAAGAAGCTGTCGTGCACTTCAATGGCGCGCTCGAAGTATTCGTCCTGCGTCTTCGCCCACGCGGTGGAAAATTCGATGACCGGCAAACCTACAACAGCGCGAAAACCGAGCTTGCGATAGGTGGCACCGATGGCATCCGGGAAAAAGTAGTTCTCGTTGGCGCAGGTGGTGCCGCCACGCAACATCTCGGCTACGGCCAGTTCCACGCCATCACGCACGAACTCCGGCCCGATCACTTTCGCCTCGGCCGGCCAGATGTGCTGCTGCAGCCACACCATCAGCGGCAGGTCATCGGCCAGGCCACGCAGCAAGGTCATCGGGTTATGCGTATGGGTGTTGACCAGGCCCGGGATCAGCGCGTGCTCGCCAAGCTCCACCCACTCGCGCGGCGCATAGGCGGCACGGGCATCGGCAATCGGCAGTACGGCGACGATGGTGTCCTTGTCGATGGCCACGGCGTGATGCTCGAGCACGACCCCGTGAGGCTGTACCGGAACCACCCAACGGGCCTCGATGACCAAATCGACCGACTTCGGGGGAGTGGCACTCATCTTCGCCTCACTTTGCCTGATTCACTGACGACCATGATCGCCTGCGCTTAATGTGGATACGACTGATCTGAATACAACAAAGGGCGGTACCTCGCGGCGCCCGCCCCTTGTCATCGATCACCTCGTGGGTAATCGATATGGGTGATCGATCGACTTACTTGCTAACGCGACTTTCGTACTCACCAGTTTTGGTATTCACCTTGATGAGCTCGTCCTGGTTGACGAACAGCGGCACGCGAACGACGGCGCCGGTCTCCAGCGTGGCCGGCTTGCCGCCACCACCCGAGGTATCACCACGGACGCCTGGGTCAGTCTCGGTGATCTTCAGCTCGACGAACTGCGGCGCCTGCACGGCGATGATGCCGCCGTTGAAAAGCGTGATAACGCACTCTTCCTCGCCCTTGAGCCACTTCCACGCATCGCCCATGGCGGCCAGGGTTGCCGGCACCATCTCGAACGACTCCATGTTCATGAAGTGCCACACCCGGTCCTTGCCAATGCCTTCGACAAACGAAAGCTGCATATCGGTGTCGCTGGCGTCCGCTTCTTCGAAGGAGTCGCTGGACTTCAGCGTCTGCTCGGTGGTGCGGCCATCCTTCAGGTTGCGGATACGAATACGGGTGAACGCCTGGCCCTTGCCCGGCTTGATGAAGTCGGCCTCGGTGATGATCCACGGATCACCGTTATGAAGGATCTTCTTGCCCGTTTTGACATCATTGAGGCCAAGGGTCGCCATGCGCTGTTTGCTCCAAAGGTAAAACCACCCTTCTGGGCGGTTAAAATAGGTATCTGTCACGGGCACCACGGCCCGCTTTAGGCCCACCATGATAACCGCAAGCCCCAGCGCCCGCCTATCTTCGCTCGCCACCGACTGGCGCGAACTGTGGCGGAACGCCATCACCGACGCCGACGAACTGCTAACCCTGCTCGGCCTGTCGCACCTCGCCAGCCAACTGCCACCGGCAGACGCCGGCTTCCAGTTGCGCGTGCCGCGTGGCTTTGTGGACCGGATGCGCCGCGGCGATCCGCGTGACCCATTGCTACTTCAAGTGCTACCGCAATTGGCCGAACTGGATGTCGTGCCTGGCTTCGTCACCGATGCCGTAGGTGACTTAGCCGCACGCGAGGCGCAAGGCGTGCTGCACAAATACCACGGCCGTGCCCTGCTGATTGCCAGCGGCAGCTGTGCGATCAACTGCCGCTATTGCTTCCGGCGGCACTTCCCCTATAGCGATGAAATGGCCGCTGCTGGCCAGTGGCGGCAAACGCTGGAACACGTACGGCAAGATCCCACGATCAGCGAACTGATCCTCTCTGGTGGCGACCCGCTGGCACTGGCTACATCCAAACTGGAAGAGCTGACCCGGGGTCTGGCTGATATTCCGCATATCACCCGCCTACGCATCCATACCCGCTTGCCGGTGGTACTGCCGGAGCGAATCGACAACACCTTTACCGATTGGCTAACTGCATTGCCGCTCCAAAAGGTAGTGGTACTGCATGCCAACCATGCGAACGAATTCGACGCCGCAGTGGATGCCGCTTGTGCTCGCTTGGCGCAATCCGGCGCCACCCTGCTCAACCAATCGGTACTGCTGCGTGGCGTGAATGACGATGCCGATGCGCTAACTGCCCTATCCGAGCGCCTGTTTGCCGCTGGCGTGCTGCCGTATTACCTGCATCAATTGGACCGCGTACAAGGCGCCGCCCACTTCGAAGTAGACGACACCCGCGCACAGGGGCTAATGGATCAGCTGCGGACTCGCTTGCCGGGCTACCTGGTGCCGAAACTGGTGCGCGAGGTCGGCGGCGATGCATCCAAACGGCCGATCTGAATACGGCATGGCGGATGCCGCCCTTGCGATCCGTCACCATTGCGCGCTTTCGTGCTGGCGACCCCGGGTAGAATCCGCTACAACAGATGCTCAACGAATGAACCGCGCCGCCGCACCCTGCGGCCGTGACCGTCACTACGGAAACCCGACGCGCCAATGAAGACAGACTCCGTCATCAAGATCCTCTTCGTCGAGAATTCGGTCGAGGACGCGGAACAGACCATCAGCCTCATGCGCAACGCCGGTATCGCTGTGCGTCCCGCACGCGCCACCGATGCCGACCAACTGCAGGCGGCATTGGATGAGCTCGGCCCGGATATCGTGCTATTCAACCCCGGCGTGGCAACGCTCCCGCTGCGTGATGTGGTGCAGCGGATCGACGCAAGCGGCCGCGACGTGGCCCTGATCGGCAACGTTGGCCAGATGGACAATCAGAACGTGTCGGACTTGTTCGCCGGCGGCGTTCGCGGCGTGACCTCGCGCAGCCAGCCGCGACAGATGCTGACGGTGATGCAGCGCGAGTTCGATTCGCTCAATACCCGCCGCCAGCTACGCCGGCTTGAGACGGCGTTACGCGAATCCGAGCGTCGTTGCGACGCCTTGCTCGACTCGTCAACCGATGCCATTGCCTATGTCCATGAAGGCATGCACGTACGTGCCAACCAGTCCTATCTGGAGACTTTTGGCTACGGTGATTTCGACGAATTACTCGGCTTGCCGATACTCGACCTGATCAATCACGCCGATGCCGAAGCCTTTAAAGCCTTGCTCAGGGGCCACTCGCGCGACGAAAAGATGGCCTCGCGCCTGGAGCTGCGGGCACGGCGCGCCGACGGCAGCACGTTCCCCGCTACGGCTGAATTCGCGCATGCCACGTTCGAAGGCGAGCCATGCCTCCAGATCGTGTTCCGCCGTCAGCAAGTCGATCCGGCACTAACAGCACAGTTGCAGCGCGACCCGGTGACTGGCTTGTACAACCGTGCGCGCACACTGGAAAGCATTGATGACGCAGTGGCCGAAGCCGCATCGGGTCGCAAGGGTCAGACCTTGCTATTGATCGAACCAGACAACTGGGCTGGCATCGTGGCCAACATCGGTCTAGGCAAGGCTGACGAACTGCTTGCCGGGTTCGCCGCACAAGTCAGCGCAAAGCTCGGCCCAGACGATGTTGCCGGCCTGCTTGCCGAACACACGCTCGGCGTGGTGCTTCACTCGGACAGCGACTCGGACATCAAGGCGTGGATCTCCAGCCTACAGAGCAGGGTCGCCGACGAGATCTTCGATCTGGGTACGCAATCGATCACGCTGAGCACCAGCATCGGCGGCAGCTTGCTGGGGGAGAAGAACGCCAACACCGAGTTGTTGCTCAACCAGGCAAGCCAGGCGTTGCGCAATGCGCAAAGCCAAGGTGGTAACCGCAGCGAACTGCACGACCCCGCCGCACGTGAGAAGGCTGACGAAGAGCGCGAGCGCTATTGGCTCGGCCTGCTGCGCCAGGCTTTAGCGCAAGACGAGTTCGTGCTGTACCACCAGCAGACCATCAGTCTGCAAGACGCCGAGGGTGAATATTCGGAAATCCTCCTGCGCATGAATGGTCCGCAAGGCGAGGTGCTGCCTGGCTTCTTCATGCCCATCGCCGAGAAGCACAACCTCACCGCCGAGATCGATCGGTGGGTGCTGAATCGCACCATTCAGGCGCTGCGCGCACGCGATCGACAGGGCATCCCGTCCACCTTCTTCGTCAAGCTCACCGCCCACTCGCTGCAACAGCCCACTCTGCTGCCGTGGCTAGCTGACCTAATGCAACAGATTCCACTGCGGCATAGCCATATCGTGCTGGAAATGACTGAGAGCAAGGTCGTGACGCTGCTGCGCCCTGCACAGGAGTTTGTCAGTGGCTGGAAGAAGCTTGGCGGGCGTTTCGCGCTAGAGCAGTTCGGTTCTGGCCTGAATTCGTTCCAATTGCTGAACCACATCGACGCCGATTACCTGAAGATCGATCGTAGCTACATGGCAGAGTTGCCGCAGCATGCGGATAACCAGAAAAAGGTTGCAGAAATCTGCCAGCAAGCCCACGAAATGAAGCGGCAGGTCATTGCCGAGTGGGTTGAGGATGCCGCCAGCACCTCGCTGCTGTTCGCCTGTGGCGTGGACTTCGTACAGGGCAACTTCCTGCAAGAACCCCAGCCGCTGACGGTGACTTCCTAAACGCTTATTACGCTAAACACTCGTCGCTTCGGGCAATGGGCTCAAAGCCAGCAACAAAAAACCCGCGGATCGCTCCGCGGGTTTTTTATTCACGCCGTAACGGCTGCTGGAATTACTTAGCAGCAGCGGCGGCGGCAGCAGCGGCAGCCTTGTTAGCGGCCTTGGCAGCAGCAGCAGCGGCGACGTCTTCCTTGATGCGGGCAGCCTTACCTTCCAGACCACGCAGGTAGTACAGCTTGGCGCCACGCACCTTACCTTTGCGCTTCACTTCAACCGAATCAATGATCGGGCTGTGAGCCTGGAATACACGCTCCACGCCGGTGCCGTGTGAAATCTTGCGCACGGTGAAGGCCGAATGCAGGCCGCGGCTGCGCTTGGCGATAACAATGCCCTCAAACGCCTGGACGCGCTCGCGGTTACCTTCCTTCACCTTGACGTTGACTACCACGGTATCGCCAGGGCCGAATTCCGGCAGCTGGCGGGTGATCTGCTCGGCTTCGAACTGTTCGATGATCTTGTTCATGGCAACACCTGTGTCAATTCAGTAACTGCGGTCACACGGTGGCCGCATTGTTGTGACGCGTCAGCTCTTGTGAAGCATGTTCGCGACGAAATTCATCCAGCAACGCACGGGACTCAGCATCCAGCACGTGCTGCGCTAAAAGGTCGGGCCGTCGCAACCAGGTCCGTCCCAGCGATTGCTTCAGGCGCCAGCGGCGAATCGCCGAGTGGTCACCAGAAAGCAACACCTCTGGTACGTCACCGTATGCGTCATGCACCGGCTTGGTGAAGTGCGGACAATCGAGCAAGCCGTTCGAAAACGAGTCCTGCTCCGCTGACTGCGCATCATTCAATGCACCGT
>JBARCX010000370.1:0-6911 GCA_049794535.1 Rhodanobacter sp. | reverse complement strand
CTGCTGGACAGCTACGCGCACTCTGGCCAGATGGAACGTGCAGAGGGTTTTCTGCGTGACATCCTGGCCCGCTATCACGGCATTTCGCCCGTACTAGCGCTGACACATCTTTATCAGCAGCGTGATGGTGAAAAACCTGCGATTCAATTTCTTACCTCGCAGTTACGCCAGCGTCCTTCGGTACGTGGATTGATGGCGCTGATCGACGCGACGATGGATAAAATCGAGGGTGAGGCGCGCGAGAACTTCCTCATCCTGCGTGACCTCACGCGTAAGCTGCTGGAAGGGCAGGCTATGTATCGTTGCAGCCGCTGCGGTTTTGGGGCCAAGGCACATCATTGGCAATGCCCTAGCTGCAAGAGTTGGAGCACGATCAGGCCGATTCACGGCGTCGCTAACGAGTGAGGTGCGGATGACATTCTCGACGCTGGCGATCGTATGCGTGCTGGCATCGCTGCTGCTTGCTTTGGTGATCGTAAGGGTGGCTATCGCGTACGCGCATCGACGTGGCTTGTTCGATCAGCCGGGTCAGCGCCGTTCGCATACGTTGCCGACGCCACGTGGTGGCGGTATCGGCGTGATCATTGCGGCCCTGTTAACGATGCCCCTCTGTTTGCGGCTATTGCCCGTGGCTTGGCCATTGGCGTTGGTTGCGGGGTTGGTGGTGGCCACTGTACTGGTAGCCCTGGTCGGTTGGTGGGATGACCACAGTTCATTGCCGGTACTGCCGCGATTCGGGGTACAGATGCTTGCGGTAGCGCTGTTTTCGTGTGCCTTGCTGGCTACGGGAGGGCTATCTTGGCTGTGGTGGCCTCTGCTCATCCTGGCGGGTGCGTGGAGCATCAATCTGCATAATTTTATGGACGGTATCGATGGCCTGCTGGCGCAGCAATGCGTCTTTGTAGCCAGTGCGTTTGCGGTGCTGTCATGGCTTGTCGCACAGCCGGCTCTGGCTATCGCTTGTGCTTGTTTGGCATCGTCGTGCCTTGGTTTTTGGTGGTTCAACCGTGCGCCGGCGCGCATTTTCATGGGCGACGTTGGCAGTGGCAGTATCGGCCTCTTGCTGTTCGCGCTTGGCGCAATGTTGTGGAGGGTCGATCATGCCTTGGTATGGCCTGTATTGATCCTGTGTTCATCCTTCGTGACGGACGCTACCCTTACCCTGTTGACGCGCATGCTAAACGGGCGGCGCTGGTACACTGCACATCGCGAACATCTGTATCAATGGATGGTACGCAGCGGCTATACGCATGCCAGAGGGGGCGTGCGTTATTTGATCTGGAATCTGGTGGTCACGCTGCCGCTTGCGGGGATTGCTTTGGGTTATCCACGGATGGCTTTGCCGGTCTGTATCGTGGCCTATGGGGTCGCGGCAGCAGCTTGGTTGGCCCTGAAGCGTCGTCTAAGGCGGCGCGATCTGCACAAGGCTCGTCATGTCACTACGTAAATTCATCGGCAACGTCCACCCGCGGATCGCAGTGGTAGTGCACGATTTGCTCATGACAGCGCTCGCTTGGTGGGCGGCTAAGGAGCTGCGCTACACACTCGATCCCAATCTGGCCATGAGCTTTGCCGCCTGGGAGTTTCCCATTGTCCTGCTCGTGCAGGGGCTGGTCTTCAGTTGGACCGGTTTATACAAGGGTGTCTGGCGCTTCGCCAGCTTGCCGGATCTATGGAACATTCTGCGTGCGGTAATCGTAGGCGCGCTGGCAATCGGGTTGGCGCTGTTCCTTTATGGACGCCTGGAAGGTGTGCCGCGCTCGGTATTGCTGCTCTATCCGTTTGTACTGTCGATATTCCTGGGATTCCCGCGCCTGGCTTATCGCTTTTGGAAGGACAGCCGACTAGATCTGTTTTCGGGCAAGAAGACGCAGCGCGTACTTATCGTGGGCGCCGATCGCGCTGGTGAGGCACTCGTACGTGATCTGCAACGGGATAGCCGCTACATGGTGGTCGGCTTTGTCGATGACCAGCGCAACCTGCGCGGTGCACGCATTAATGGTCGCCCCGTACTTGGCCAACTGGAGCAGCTGCCTGACGTAGCACGCGAAGCCGCCGTACAAATGTTGTTGATCGCTTTGCCTGGCGCATCCACGACAGAGATGCGACGAGTCGTAGAGTTGTGCGATCGCACCGGTTTGCCGTACCGCACCGTGCCGAAGCTGGAAGATGTGGTCGCTGGGCGTGCTCAGTTCAACCAGATCAAGGAAGTCTCCATTGAAGACCTGCTCGGTCGCGATACCGTTGAACTGGATTGGACGGCTATTCGCGAGACGCTGACTGGGCGTCGGGTGTTGGTCACCGGTGGTGGTGGCTCGATCGGTTCTGAATTGTGCCGACAGGTGGCTAGGCTCGGAGCCCATTCACTGACCGTGGTGGAGCAAAGCGAGTACAACCTCTACAAGATCTCGCAGGAACTGCGCGCGGCTTATCCCGAATTGATTTTCAACGGCATATTGGCTGATTGCGGCGATGCCGTAGCCATGCAGCGGCTGTTCGCTGAGACCAAGCCGCAGGTGGTATTCCATGCCGCCGCCTATAAGCATGTGCCCATGCTGCAAGGTCAGTTGCGCGCGGGATTCCGCAACAACGTGCTAGCTACGCGCACCGTGGCGGATCAGGCTGATCGCAGCGAGGTCGAGTGCTTCGTACTGATCTCCACCGATAAGGCGGTTAATCCGACCAGTGTGATGGGTGCATGCAAACGCATGGCCGAGATTTGGTGCCAGAACCTCAATGCGCATTCGAATACGCACTTCATTACGGTGCGTTTCGGCAATGTGCTTGATTCGGCGGGTTCGGTCGTGCCGTTGTTCCGCCAACAGATCAAAGATGGTGGCCCAGTCACCATTACGCATCCGGAAATCTCACGCTATTTCATGACGATTCCCGAAGCCAGCCAATTGATCCTTCAGGCGGCAGCACTAGGTAAGGGCGGCGAAATCTTTGCGCTGGATATGGGCGAGCCGGTGAAGATCCGCGATCTGGCCGAGCAGATGATCCGCCTCGCCGGCAAAAAGCCTGGGAGCGAGATCCCCATTGTTTATACCGGGCTGCGTTCTGGCGAGAAATTGTTCGAGGAACTGTTCCATCCGCTTGAGAATTACAGCGAGACGGCGCACACCAAGATTTTCCTAGCCCAGCATCGCCAAGTGTCGTGGGATCTTTTGCAGGTCCAGCTGGCAAAGGCGGCCGAGGCGGTTGTCAATTTTGATGAAGACGAATTGCGATATTGCGTATCGAACCTGCTGCCCTCGTTCCGTTGGAGCGACGTAGCGCAGCCGGTCAATGTGATTTCGATACGTCGTAATGAAACCGGAGAGAATAAGTGAGCAAGCCGTTGCGTAAGGTCGTATTCCCGGTGGCCGGTCTCGGCACCCGTTTCCTGCCGGCTACAAAGGTAGTGGCCAAGGAAATGCTACCCGTGTTGGACCGTCCGCTCATCCAGTACGCGGTTGATGAGGCGGTCGATGCCGGTGCTGACACCTTGGTGTTTGTTACCAACCGTTACAAGCACGCCATTGCCGACTATTTCGATAAGGCTTACGAGCTGGAAGCCAAGCTGCTCGAGAAGCGCAAGGATGAATTGCTTGCGCTGGTACAGGGCACGCTACCGCGGCATGTGCGCGCGATCTTCGTCACTCAGCCGGAGGCACTCGGCCTTGGGCATGCGGTGCTTTGCGCGAAAGCGGTGGTGGGTGATGAACCGTTTGGTGTTGTGCTCCCCGATGACTTGATCTGGACCAAAGGCAAGGGTGCCCTGCGTCAGATGGCCGAGCTGGCCGAAGCCGAGCAGGCCGGTGTTATCGCCGTAGAAGAAGTGCCGCACGACCAGACCGACAAATACGGCATCGTTGATGCCACGCCGATCGATGCGCGTAGCGCACGTATCCGCTATATGGTGGAGAAGCCCAAGCCCGCGGACGCGCCATCGAATTTGGCTGTGGTCGGCCGTTACGTGCTGCCAGGTCGCATTTTTGAGCTATTGGAAAAGACCACGCCAGGTGCCGGTGGTGAAATTCAGCTCACCGATGCCATTGAGGCGTTACTGCATGAGCAGGGTAAAGTACTCGCCTACCGCTTCGAAGGTACCCGTTTCGATTGCGGCAACAAGGCGGGCTTGGTGCGGGCCACCATGCATATGGCGATGCAGGATCCGGCATTGGCACCGACCGTGCGTGAGTTCGTTAGCCAGCTCTAAAGACGGCGTCAGTAATACCTCGGCTTTTTAAGCAGACCGACACACGGCCGTGCCGTGCCAGAATGAAGTCTGCGTTCTGCCATGTTTCTGGTGCAGGATGCACTTGGGGAAAAACTGCTTGACAAAGCATCACGCGCAAGCGTGATGCTTTGTTGCAACTGGATAACCCGGCATTGGCGTTTGCGCCATTGCGGTTTAACGGACGAAAACCTGGGGAAGCATCATGGATCTGCTGCGGTTTCTGCTCTTACTTCCGGTACGTTTGCTGCGTGCCCTCGGCTACGTGCTTGGCCTGATTCTGCGGCCTTTGGTTGGCAACGTATCGTGGTCGGCACCGAGCTGGATGCTGACGGTGAAGCGCCGCCCACTGCATTCCGCAGGTGCGCTACTGGCGCTGGTATTGCTCGCCGCAGGTAGCTGGTATGGCTGGCAGTGGTACAAGCACCGGCCACGGCCGCAAGAGCCGCATCGGATCAGTTGGCAGGTGCATGCGCCGGAGCTGACGGACTACACCAAGCAGCCGATCGTCATTCATCCTCTGGAGCTGAGCTTCTCCGGCTCGGCTGCGCCGATCGAGTTGGTCGGCAAACCGGTAACCGTTGGCATCACCATGCAGCCGGATACGAAAGGGCAGTGGAGCTGGACCGACGATCACACCCTGCGCTTCACACCCGCCGCAGACTGGCCAATTGGCCAGCACTACAAGGTGCGCTTTGATGTCGCCAAAGCATTCGCCCGCCATGTATTGATGGCCGATGACCACTTTGATTTCGATACCGAACCTTTCAAGGCGACCCTTGGTAAAGGCGAGTTCTACCAAGACCCGCAAGACGCCACCGCGAAGAAAACCATCGTCCCGGTCGACTTCAATTACCCGGTAGACCCCGCACAGTTTGAGAAGCGCATTGCGCTGGCTTTAGCCGATAAAGATGGTAAGAGCGGTCCGGCACTGAAATACACCGTGACCTACGATCAATACAAGCTGCATGCCTGGGTGCATTCACAGCCCCTGGACTTGCCACGCGATGATGGTGCGGTGGCACTCAGCATCGATCGTGGCGTACGAAGCTCGCGGGGTGGTGACGGCACCGATACGCCACTGCAGTCGAGTGTACGTATTCCAGGCCTGTATAGCCTCACGATCGACGACATCACTCCCACCCTGGTCGATAACGACAAGTACGAGCCCGAGCAAGTGCTCGTAGTGAATGTCGGCGGCGCGGTGCGCGACAGCGATCTGGCCGGTCTGATTCAGGCCTGGGTATTGCCTACGCACAAAGCGGGTGAGGATTCATCCGATAACAACGGGTCCAATGATGACGCCGCCTACAACTGGGATGTCCCAGAAGTCGGCGAGGACGTGCTACGTCAATCGCAACCTTTGAAGCTCGATGTCGTGCCCACCGAAGATGACTATCAGGCGCTGCAGAGTTTCAAATACCACGCTACGCCTGGCCAGCGTGTGTATGTGCGCATCGGCAAGGGGCTGAAGTCGTTTGGCGGGTACGTGCTGGGCAAGCCTGCGGCAAGCGTATTCATCGTGCCGGACTATCCAAAGCTGCTGCGCTTCGTAGCTGACGGTTCGTTGTTATCGCTCAGTGGCAGCAAGCGGCTTTCGATCGTGTCGCGCAACATGCCTGGCATGCGCATGGAGATCGGCCGCGTTCTCCCAGATCAACTGCAGCATCTGGTCAGCCTCAATCAGGGCAACTATAGCCATCCGCAATTGTTAGAGGGCTTTGGCGAAGAACACATCGTCGAACGCTTTGAACTCAAGCGCGCCTTCCCGAAAACTGATCCTGGTCAGGCGCATTACGAGGGCGTCGATCTCGGCCAGTACTTAAAGGAAGGTAAGCGAGGTGTATTTCTGCTGCACCTCTCCAACTACGATGCGGCAGCCGAAGCAAAGCGCGCGAAAGCGATGGCCAAAGCTAACGCTCGAGCTCAACAAGGTATCGCGCCACCGCCACCTGGTACGGCAACGAGTGACGATGCCAGCACCGACAGCGCCGACGACAGTGATGCCGACAACAGCAACGATGCATCGCCCAGCGATAACCGCTTAATCGTCGTCACCGATCTGGGTATGTTGGTGAAGCGCGCTCTGGATGGCAGCCAGGATGTTTTCGTGCAATCCATTCACACCGGCCAGCCAGTGGATGGCGTCAGCGTATCGGTGCTCGCGGTCAACGGGCAGACGCTGTACACACAAACCACCAGCGCCGATGGCGTAGTGCATTTCCCCACGTTCAAAGGGTTGGAGCGTGAAAAGCAGCCGGTGATGTACATGGTCACGAAGGGCGATGATTTGTCCTTCCTTCCGATTGCCGGCTATGACCGTCAGCTCGACTACTCTCGCTTCGACATCGGTGGCGAAGCCAATGCCGTAAACCAGGGGCAGTTGTCGGCCTATCTGTTTTCCGATCGTGGCATCTATCGGCCGGGCGATACCTTTAATATCGGCCTGATCGTGCGTGCGGCAAGCTGGACACGCAACGTGGCAGGCATTCCGCTGCAGGCGGAAATCGTCGATCCGCGCGGCGTCACGGTAAAGCAACAGCCATTGACGATGGATGTTTCCGGTTTCGGTGAGCTGAGCTATACCCCGGCCGAAACCGCACCTACCGGTACCTGGACGGTGAACCTTTACATCGTTCGTGACGGCAAGGCTGATACGCAGATCGGTAGCACCACCGTACAGGTCAAGGAG
>JBARCX010000369.1:0-1968 GCA_049794535.1 Rhodanobacter sp. | reverse complement strand
GCGTTAACCTTAGCAGGTTCGCCGAAAACCCATAAGCTTCGACATCGAGACAGCGAGAGCGCTGTGTATGCACCCGGCGTAGATACCGATCTCAAATAAAGCTGCCATGACATGGATCTTAGGGATTACCCTCGATCACTGCGTCATGAGCTCTACAAGGGCTGGATGTTTGAGGCTTGCATGCCCTTGGGGCCTTTCACGGCCTCGAAGCTGACCTTCTGGCCTTCCTTTAGGCTTTTGAAGCCACCGCCCTGTATTTCTTTGAAATGGGCGAATAGATCTGCGCTGCCGTCATCTGGACTGATAAAGCCAAAACCCTTTGCGTCGTTGAACCACTTCACTGTTCCCGTTGCCATGATGCGCCTTCTTAATAGATGGAGTGACTTGATGAGTCGCTGACCTTAGCAGGTTCGGCGAAAACCCAGGAGCACCGCTATCGAGACAGCGATAGCATTGTGTATGCGCCGGCCGGGTTCGGTTCGCACTCTTACGCGGAATTATGTGAGGGATTGGTGAAACGGGAGGGTGATCGCAAGGACTTGCGTGGCCAGCTACTTGGCGCGCGTTTCCTTCAACACCGACAGCACCCGATCACGCGTCACGCCACGCAAGGCGGACCCGATGGTGGCGAAGCGTTGAAAGTCGCCGGTCTGTTCCAGTGTGGTGGCGAACTCCGAGGCGACACGCTGTGCCGCGGCGCTGACCTGTTTGTCGCTGACGGCGCGCATCTTCGAACCGGCTTGATCGAGTGCTTTAGCGACCGAGGTACGTGCCGTGTTGATCTGATCCAGTGCCTGCATGACCCGGCGTAGGGTGGCGCGCTGTGCCGATGCATCGGTGACCTGCCAGTGCCGTGGCTCGATCGCCGCCGGCAAGGCTTCCGTCTTGGCACGGCTTGGCCAGCCACCCGGGTAGCGGTTGCCACCACCCTGCAGCATCAATTGATCGCGGATGGTTGGCCAACGACTTTCGCTGACGGAAAACACCAGGCTGCGATCCGTAGCGAGGGTGGCGCGAATACCGGTGGGGGCCAAGGCGTGATCAAGCTGACGCAGTAGGTCACGCTCCGCGCGTTGGCCGCCTTTGATCGGCAAGGATACCGATCACTACTTGCTGCTTGTCGTTGTTGCCGGTGAAGCTGTAGCGCTGGCCGACCGGCTGGCTTGGGTCATAGCTGACCGCCGGCGTATCGGTACGCGTGCCGGAAAACAAATAATTGCCATCGCTGTCGGTGGCATTGGCCGCCTGCGCGAGATTCTGTCGCAATTGATCCAGGGTGCCGGCCATGGCATTCAAATCCCCCGGCGAATTACTGCCATCGGCGGCCCACAACATCATGTCGTGTGCGCTCATCACGTTTTTCAGCATGCCATCCAGATGCACTTCGTTCTGTTGCAGCCGATTGGAGAGCCTGCCGATGTTGCTCTGGTACTGGCTCAGCATTTTATTGTCACGATCGAGCAACAGCAGGCGAACACTGGCGATCGGATCGTCAGACGGCCTCAGTACGCGGCTGCCACTGGAAATGCGGTCCATCAGGTCGGCGATCTTGCTGTTGGAGCCCTGCAGGTTATGCAGCATGGACGTACTGAAATGACCGTTGGCGATGCGCATGGTGTGTCCTCGTTCGCTTAAAACATATTGATCGTGGAAGTGAACAGGTCGTTGGCGACGGAAATCACCTTCATGTTCGCTTGGTACATATTCAGATATTCGGAGATGTTGACGACTTCGTCTTCGCTGCTGACGCCGCTCACCGATAGCCACGCCAGCTCGGCCTGTTCGCGAATTTCCCCGGCCGTCGCCAGCGATGCCTTGTTCTGTTGGCTGGCCGAGCCAAGCTTGCCGACGAGCATGGTGTAGGCATCGCCGAGCGATACTTCACCAAGGCCGGGCAGGGTGATCTTGTCTTTGCGCAGTTCAATCAGCTTGAGCAGGTTGTCGCTATTGCCTGGATCGGTGGCGTTG
>JBARCX010000368.1:0-17569 GCA_049794535.1 Rhodanobacter sp. | reverse complement strand
ATTCTGGACATTGAGGCAAGCCCAACGCTCCGCACTGGAGGTCGAGCGCGAACTCTCCAGCCCGCGCCATCCTCGTCTGCTAAAGAATCTATTCGGTAACCGTCCAGCCGCATGGTCAAGCCGCCTGCAAGGTATCGATCGCATGCGTGCATCGATCAATACACTCACTCGCATGCGTTACTGCGACGTCAACGGCCGCATCGACTTCGAGGGTAAAGGCATTCCGGGTACGCAGAAGCCTGGCATGTATCCGTGGTTCGAAGTACCGGGCATGCGGCGGCGTGAAACCCGCATCGTCTGTGGCCATTGGTCCGCATTGGGTCGATTCGCCGGCTTGGGTGTCTATGCGATCGATACCGGCTGCGTATGGGGCGGCCAGCTCACCGCACTGCGTCTCGATGGAGAAGAACCCCAGTACATCAGTGTTGATGCCGAACCACATCGCAAACGCCCACCGGGCGGCGGCGATTAAATCCTATACATAAAAAAGCCCCGCCGAAGCGGGGCTTTTTTTACGCTCTGCGTCAGACCAACTGGCCGTGGCAGTGCTTATACTTCTTGCCTGAACCGCACGGGCACGGGTCATTGCGACCCACCTTTGGCCCGCTAAGAGCTGGCGCGGCCTCCATACCGGATGCAGCCAATGCCTCCGGATCCGCACCCAACGCGCCGACGGGTGCCCCGCCACCGCTGGTGAGCATTTGCCGCTGCAGACGTTCGGCCATGCGCTGCTGCTCAGCTTCCATCGCAGTGACTTCATCTTCACTGCGGATGCGAATACGAGCGAGCATCTGAATAACTTCGGTCTTGATGCGGTCGAGCATCTGCGAGAACAATTCGAACGATTCGCGCTTGAACGCCTGCTTCGGATCCTGCTGAGCGTAGCCACGCAGATAAATACCCTGACGCAGGTAGTCCATGCTGGCCAGATGCTCCTTCCAGGCATTGTCCACCACGCTAAGCATGATGTGCTTCTCAAGCTGGCGCATGGTCTCGGTACCGATCTGCTCCTCCTTACTACGGAACAGATCGTCAACCAACGTGCGCACGTGCTCGAGAATACCTTCAGCATCGACCTCGGACTGTTCTTCGACCCAATGCTTCAGGTTCGACGACACACCGAACTCACTTTCGAGTTCACGATCAAGACCCGCAATATCCCACTGATCGTCAATGCTATCGGCCGGCACATAACGACGCGTCATGTGAAGGACGACATCCTCGCGGATATCGGCGATGGTGGCTGAGACGTCATCTTCTTCCAGCAGCTCATCGCGCTGACGGTAGACGACTTTGCGCTGGTCATTGGCAACGTCGTCGTATTCCAGCAGGTGCTTACGGATATCGAAGTTATGCTGTTCGACCTTACGCTGCGCCTTCTCGATCTGCCGGCTGATCATGCGATCTTCCAGCGCCTCGTCTTCCTTCATTCCGAAGCGCTTCATCCAGCGCACCAGACCTTCACCACCGAAGATGCGTAGCAAATTGTCCTGCAGCGACAGATAGAAGCGCGAGGAACCCGGGTCACCTTGGCGGCCGGAACGACCACGCAACTGATTGTCGATACGGCGCGACTCATGCCGTTCGGTGCCGACAATGTGCAGACCACCAGCCGCAAGCACTTGCTCGTGCCGCTTCTTCCAATCGGCCTTGGCGCGTGCACGATCGACATCACTCGCGTTTTCCGGCAGCGCGGCCAATGCCGACTCCAGACTGCCGCCAAGCACGATGTCGGTACCACGACCGGCCATGTTGGTCGCAATGGTCACGGAGCCAGGTGCACCGGCCTGCGCCACGATAATCGCTTCGCGCTCGTGCTGCTTCGCGTTGAGCACTTCGTGCTTGATCTTCGCCTTGTTGAGCAGCTCAGAAAGCAACTCGGAGACTTCGATCGATGCCGTACCCACAAGCACCGGCTGGCCACGCTTGAAGCAATCTTTAATGTCTTCGATCACTGCGTTGTATTTGTGCTCCTGACCCAGGAACACCATGTCCGCGTTGTCCTTGCGAATCATCGGCTTGTGAGTGGGAATCACCACCACTTCCAAACCATAGATGTTCTGGAACTCAAACGCCTCGGTGTCGGCTGTACCGGTCATGCCGGCAAGCTTCTTGTACATACGGAACAGGTTCTGGAACGTTACCGTGGCGAGCGTCTGGTTCTCGCGCTGAATCGGCACACCTTCCTTCGCCTCAACCGCCTGGTGCAAACCATCAGACCAGCGACGACCGGCCAGGGTACGTCCGGTAAATTCGTCAACGATGATCACTTCACCATCGCGCACGATGTAATCGACATCACGCTGGTAGATCGCGTTCGCACGCAGCGCCGCATTCAGGTGATGCACGATGGCCAGGTTCCTGGAATCGTAGAGGCCGCTGTCCTCATCGATAACCTTCGCTTCGCGCAACAACTCCTCGGCGTGCTGCATGCCCGCCTCAGACAGATGTATCTGCTTCTGCTTCTCGTCGACCCAGTAGTCGCCAGCACCGTCCTCAACCTGCTGACGCACCATCCGCGGAACAATCTTGTTCACCGCAAGATAGAGCTGCGGCGAATCCTCAGCCGGGCCGGAAATGATCAGCGGTGTGCGCGCTTCGTCGATCAGGATCGAGTCCACCTCGTCAACAATCGCGTAATGCAGACCACGCTGATAGCGTTGATCCTTGCTCAACGCCATGTTGTCGCGCAGGTAGTCGAAGCCGAATTCGTTGTTGGTGCCGTAAGTGATGTCCGCGGCGTAAGCGGCATGCTTGTCGGCGTGATCCATACCCGGCCACACCACGTCCACGGTAAGACCGAGGAAGTTGTACAGCTTGCCCATCTGGGCGGAGTCACGGCGAGCGAGGTAATCGTTCACGGTAACCACGTGCACGCCCTTGCCTTCCAGCGCGTTGAGGTACACCGGTAGCGTGGCGACCAGGGTTTTGCCCTCGCCGGTGCGCATCTCGGCGATACGCCCCTGGTGCAGCACCATGCCGCCGATCATCTGCACGTCGTAATGCCGCATGCCTAGCACACGCTTGGCACCTTCACGAACCGTGGCAAATGCTTCTGGCAGGATATTGTCTAGCGATTCACCATCGGCAATGCGCTGCTTGTACTCCGCAGTCTTGTCGCGCAAGGCTTCATCGCTGAGCTTCTCGAACTCAGGCTCAAGCACATTGATACGCGATACGGACTTGGAAAGCTGGCGCAGCACGCGTTCGTTACGGCTACCGAAAAGGCTGGTCAGGGCGCGATTGAACATCGATCTTCCGGATCTGGAGTCGGGGCGGCCCGCCGGAACATTACCGGTCGGGACGAAAGGGTTGATGATACTAGGGTCAGCCGGCTATCCCAAACGCGGGCGCCGGCAATAACCGCGGCGCATCAACGTTCCGGCTCGTTAGGAGTGGCGGCGTGACGCTCCGCTTTCAAGGGCCGCCTGCCATGATGATCAGCGATGATTACGTACGTACGCCAGCGGATTGACCACGCGCCCCTTGTACCAGACCTCGAAATGCACGTGCGAACCGGTCGAGCGTCCCGTCGAGCCCGCATTGGCAATCACGTCGCCCACCTGTACTCGCTCGCCGGGATGCACCAATAGCTTGCTGTTATGCGCATAGCGGGTCATGTAGCCGTTGCCATGGTCGATCTCAACCACGTTGCCATACCCATTACGTACACCAGCAAAGGTAATCATACCCTCGGCCACAGTGTGGACCGGTGTACCAAGGGGCACGGCAATATCGATACCGGTATGTCGCGCATTGCGTCCACTGAATGGATCAGGGCGCCCGCCGAAATAGGACGAGATATAGCCGTCCGCCGGCATACCCGTCGGCTTGAGGTTCGAGTCGATCTTTGCATTCAACAGCAAGCTCTGAAGCGCGGAGAGTTGCGCCTGCTGACTATCAAACTGACTTGCTAGTTGGTCGATGCTGACGTCGAGTGACTGCGGCAGAGCGTAAGCGGTGCTAGCACCATCCTCGATACCACCGACAGGTGGTGGCTGGTCGAAATTGAACTCGCCATTATCGAGCTTGCCTACCTGGGCCAATCGCTCACCAAGTGCATTAAGACGGGTCGACTGTGCCTGCAGCTGGCCCAACTTGATTGCCAGCGCATCCAGCTGCCGACCGGCATCTTTGCGCATGTCACCGAGTTGGTCATTCTGCTGCTGCACTTGATGATGCAGCCTGTCGATCTCGGCTAGCGCGCGGTCACGCGGACTCGCCACAGCCAATGCCACTCCCGCGCCAAGACCGGCACATCCCAGCACGACTGCCGCCGCGATGCCCAACAGCCGCCAACGCAGCCGTCGATCGGCCAGATCAAGTGTTTTCGGCACCTTCCTGGCACGCGAGACGAGTATAATTTGCATGTCTTTACCACACCGAAGTTGTCCGCCACATGCAGCGCGACACCCCCATTGCACCCCGTCGCACCGGCTCTGGCCCAAAGGCCCTCGCCGAATGCGGTCCGGTTGCTGCACTGGCCCGTAAAGCCGGTGAGCTGGACGCATTGGATCGCGCGCTACGCCAGACGTTGCCGTCACCCCTGCGTGAACAGGTCAGGTTTGCCAACCTACGTAACGACCGCCTTGTTTTCCTGGCATCCTCACCAGCCTGGGCGTCGCGGCTGCGCCTAATGCAAACGCAGATCCTCGTCGCCGCCCGCGCCGTCGGCGCAGTAGCCAGCTCAGTTACCGTGAAAGTGGCTCCACTCCCTCCACCCCCCGTTGGGCCAGAGCAGGCAAAACCGCTTTCTGCCGCAGCGGCCATTCATCTGAAGGCTGCTGCAGCGTCAATCACAGACCCCGAATTGCGGGCGCTGTTCCTGGAACTGGCGTCCGTCGCCGAAACTACTGACTCCCCCTGACACGATGTCCTGATACGGGACACTGCTTTCGGCTGGACACGCTTCAACCCATGTTGCCGCCTAGGCAAGACCCAATTTATATCACGCACGCATCGCAGCAATATCTGTCCACAAGGCAGGGACGTGAGTGTACGCGCACATAAAATGTGACGAACATCACAAAAATACGAAAGCCGCACCTTTCGGCGCGGCTTTCGGCTGGATTCCCGTGAATTTTAGGTCAAATCGCCTGGGCGGGATGCGCGTATGAAATCGGCGAAGTGGCAGGATCATCCTGATAGCTCACCTCTTCCCATGCTGTGGCGTCGGCCATCAGCGTGAGCAGCAGTTTGTTATTGAGCTCGTGACCTGACTTATGGGCGTGGTACGCGCCAATCAGACTGTGACCAAGCAAGTACAGGTCACCAATGGCGTCCAGAATCTTGTGCTTGACGAACTCGTCCTCATAGCGGAGGCCGTCCTCGTTCAACACGCGGTAATCGTCCAGCACCACGGCGTTATCCATCGAACCACCAAGCGCCAGGTTCTGCTCGCGCATCGCTTCGATGTCGCGCATGAAACCGAACGTACGCGCGCGACTCACTTCCTTCACGAACGATGTCGTGGAGAAATCGATCTCAGCACGCGAGGTACGCTTGGAGATGATCGGGTGATTGAACTCGATCGAGAAGCCAACCTTGAAGCCCTCAAATGGCTCAAAACTGGCCCATTTGTCGCCTTCCTGCACTTTGATCGGCTTCTTGATGCGGATAAAGCGCTTGGCGACGTTCTGCTCTTCGATCCCCGCTGATTGCAGCAGGAATACGAATGGACCGGCGCTGCCATCCATGATCGGCACTTCCGGCGCGGACAGATCCACATAGGCATTGTCGATACCGAGGCCTGCCATTGCCGAGAGCAGATGTTCCACCGTGGACACGCGAACGTCGCCGTTGACCAACGTGGTCGACAGGCGGGTATCGCCGACGTTATCCGGACGCGCGTGGATATCCACCGGCGGATTGAGGTCGGTGCGACGGAACACGATGCCAGTGTTCGGCGCGGCGGGACGCAGGGTCATGTACACCTTGTCACCGGTATGAAGACCGACACCGGTGGCACGAATGATGTTCTTGAGCGTACGCTGCTTGATCATTTTTGTTGGTACCTGTAGGGGCAGCAGCCAATCAGGGAGCGGATGCTAACACAGTCTTAACCAGTGAAAAGCATACCACTCCGTATAGTCTGTCCAAACCTTCATCTTCCTTTCATCTACAAATGCGATTCATTCGCACTGGATGCAGGACAAGTACCTCAACTCCGTCAAGGACTTGCGAATCAACGCACCCCCTTTGCCAGGGACGGGAGTCCGGCAAAAGGGGTGAGTCAGCCTGGTAGAAACATCCCCCACCCGGCCATAACCATGCGCCATCCCAGTACGCACCGTCGTATCGCATTCGCAACAGGAATACGCCATCCGTTCGTCATGGTTGATGCACGACCTACCGCAGCCATCATCTGGCGACAGTGGGTCGGTCGGGCACGAATTACATATTCGTAACCAACGCAGTGCATTCACAGACAAGCCCGAACAGCATTTCGTTCAATCGATCAGCGTACTCCTCGTTCAATCAGCTTGCTTCAGTCCGCTTGCCGACGCAGAAAGGCCGGAATGTCCAGGTAGTCGAAGCTCGGATCAGCGCTCTTGGCCGGCGCCTCATTACGCGAGCTGGAACTAACCACCATTTCCGGCTGGGCATAGTCCACCACCTCATTACCGGTACGCAACACCACCGGCCGCGGACGCTGGCGCATTTCCACCTGCTGGGTCGCCGTCGGACGTGCCGGCTGGCGCGAAGCAATAGCACGGTTGAGGCCCGTAGCGACCACGGTCACGCGCACGTCATCCTGCATTTCAGGATCGAGCGAGGTACCGATCACCACCGTGGCATCTTCGCTGGCAAAGTCGTGGATGACGCGGCCGATCTCGTCGAACTCGCGCATGGTGAGGTTCGGACCCGCGGTGACGTTCACCAGGATGCCGCAGGCACCGTTGAGGTTAACGTCTTCCAGCAGCGGGTTATTGATCGCCGCTTCGGCCGCAGCCTGGGCACGGTCATCACCACGGGCAGTGCCCGAGCCCATCATCGACAGACCCATTTCGCTCATCACGGTGCGTACGTCAGCAAAGTCGACGTTGATCAGGCCGGGGCTGGTGATCAGATCGGCAATACCCTGCACGGCGCCCTGCAGCACATCGTTGGCGGCCTTGAACGCATTCAGCAGCGTGACCTCACGGCCGAGCACGCTGAGCAGCTTCTCGTTCGGCACGGTGATCAGCGAATCGACGTGCTGTGACAGATCCTCGATACCCTTCAGCGCCACCTGCATACGACGGCGGCCTTCGAACGGGAACGGCTTGGTAACCACCGCCACCGTCAGGATGCCCTTTTCTTTCGCCAGCTGTGCCACGACGGGTGCTGCGCCGGTACCGGTGCCACCACCCATGCCGCAGGTGATGAACACCATATCGGCGCCCTCAAGCATTTCTTCGATGCGCTCACGATCTTCCAGTGCAGCCTGACGGCCCACTTCCGGGTTCGCACCAGCGCCGAGGCCTTTAGTAACGTTGGCGCCCAGCTGTAGGTGCGTTCGCGAACCGCAGCTCTTCATCGCCTGCGCGTCGGTGTTGGCGACGACAAATTCGACGCCTTCGATGTTGGCATTAACCATGTGTGCCACGGCATTACCGCCGCCGCCGCCCACGCCGATGACTTTGATGACCGCATTAGGTGCGAGTTTTTCGATCAGTTCAAACATTTCCCGTCCTCCGTAGAACTTTCGTTGTCGTTGTAACCGCGGAGCAACTCCTGTCAGCCCGAGGTGGTGGACGAACCTCCAGTCGTCCGTGATGGCATTCCTATGCCACCTAAAGCATTTGGTGATCGGTGAAAGGCTCCTGCCCTCTCGACCTGCCTGGCCCGGTACTTGTCCGGATCAGGCTGCCGAATCGTTTGCATGTCGCATCCGATCCAACGACAGGCCATCCAGGGCCTGCACCGGGGTTACCCCCGGCTAGAAATTCTTGGTAATCCAGCCGCGTAACTTGTCAACGATCCCGCCTACGCTGCCGCCCACCGGACCACCCGAGCGCATACCGCCAGAACGCGCGCCGTGCAGCAGCAGACCTACACCCGTGGAATGCAGCGGATTGGCAATCACTTCACCGAGACCACTCACGTGCTGCGGCACGCCAATACGCACCATCTTGTGGAAGATCTCTTCGGCCAGCTCCAGTGCGCCTTCCATCCGCGCAGCACCACCGGTCAACACGATGCCCGCGGCAACCAGGCTGTCGTAGCCGGAGCGGCGCAACTCGTCCTGCACCATCTCGAAGATCTCTTCGTAACGAGCCTGCACACTCTGCGCGAGCGACTGCCGCGCCAACCGCCGCGGCGGACGATCACCCACGCTAGGTACCTGGATGGTTTCCTCGGCATGTGCCAGCTGCGCCAGTGCACAGGCATATTTGATCTTGATCTCCTCGGCATGCGCGGTCGGTGTATGCACACCGTAGGCAATGTCGTTGGTGACCTGATCACCGCCCACCGGAAGTGACTTGGTATAGCGGATCGAACCCTGCGTATAGATAGCGATGTCGGTGGTACCAGCTCCGATGTCGACCAGGCACACGCCAAGCTCGCGCTCATCATCCGTAAGTACGGACTTGGCACTCGCTACTGCCGAAGGCACCAGCTCATCCACCGATAAGCCGCAGCGCTGGATGCACTTACTGATGTTCTGCACCGCAGCGGCCGCACCGGTAACCAAATGTACTGAGGCTTCCAAGCGAACGCCGCTCATGCCGACGGGCGAACGAATACCGTCCTGGCCATCGATGCGGTACTCCTGCGACTCCTTGTAGAGCACCTTGCGGTCGGCCGGGATCGCAACAGCGCTAGCTGCTTCCAGCACCTGCTCCAGGTCGCCCGGGGTGACCTCGCGATCGCGAATCGGGGCCGTGCCGTGCGAATTGCGCGTCTCTAGATGGCTACCGGAAATCGAAGCGAATACCGAGCGGATGTCGCAACCGGCCATCAACTCGGCCTCCTCGACAGCGCGCTGAATCGAGTGCACGGTCGATTCGATATCCACCACCGAGCCGCGCTTGAGTCCGCGCGACACGTGGGAGCCGATGCCGATCACCTCGATCGGTTCGCCTGGCTCGTACTCGCCAACAATCGCCACCACCTTGGAGGTGCCGATGTCGAGGCCCACGACCAGCTGTTTTTCATTCTTGCCTTTCATGTGCGGGGCGTGCCTCCAGCAGGGACATTGACCGCTGGCTGCGGCCACTTCACGGCAAAGCCGTTGGTGTAACGAAGATCGGCGTAAACGAAGCTGTCGCTGTGACCAGCGGTGACCTGCGAATAAACGTCGAGGAATCGGCGCAACCGTCGCCCAGCCTGATTGCGATCGCCAATCACGATCTGTGCGCCGGTGTCCGTGGTGAGGCTCCAGCTGCCGCGTTCGGTCAACGCAACACCGGTGATATTCAAATGTGTGCCGGTGAATGCCTTTTGCGCATCAGCGTAAAAGCTCACCACTTCGGCGAGTCGTGCATCCGGGCCCTGCAGATCAGGTAGCTTGGCGTCGATCGCAGAGTTCGGCGCATCGAATATTTTGCCTTGGCGGCTGATCAACTGTTTGTCATTCCAGCGCGCAAACGGTTGGCGTTCGTAAACCCGCAACAGCAAGGTATCGGGCCAGCGCTTACTCGCTTCCACTGACTCCACCCACGGCAACGCAGCAACCGCCTTTTGCACCGCATCCAGATTCAGCGCGAAGAACCCTTTACCCAGGCGCGGCTGCACGGCCGCGCGGATATCGTCCGCGCTCACATGCTTGAACTCAGCCTGCACTGTCAGCTCGGTCACCGGCCAACGATCGGCCGCAAACCATCCGCGCAGCACGCCAACGATCGGCAGCGCCACCAGCGCAATGGCTAGACACCAGGCAACGAGGCGAACGGTTCCCCTCACGCGCCCTCCCCGAAGCTCGTCTCAAGCACGCGCCAGCACAGTGCCTCGTAATCAATACCCGACATCGCTGCGGCTTTTGGAACCAAGGAGTGCGAGGTCATACCCGGCGCGGTATTCACTTCCAGCAGCCAGTTCTTGCCATGCCGATCGCGCATGACGTCTACACGACCCCAGCCGCCGCAAGCCAGGGCATCGAACGCCACGAGCGCGAGCTGGCGCATCTCTTGTTCGGCGTCACCCGTCAGCCCGGGGCAGATGTACTGCGTATCCTCGGCGATGTACTTGGCGTTGTAGTCGTAGTACTCACCCTTGGGCACGATCTTGATCGTCGGCAATACCTCCCGCCCAAGAATGCCTACCGTGAACTCACCACCTTCAGTGGCATCACCCTCGACCAGGGTTTCCATGAGCATGTCGCCGGGATAGCGCTGGGCCAGCTCTACAGCGGCGTCGAGATCCTTCTCGTCGAACACGCGGGTAACACCCACACTGGAACCTTCCCAGGCCGGCTTCACAATCAGCGGAAAGCCAATCTCACGTGCGGCAGCATGCACATCGGCGCCGCGCGGCAGTGCTTTGAAGCGCGGTGTCGGCAGACCCAGCGACTGCCACACCTGCTTTGCACGGATCTTGTCCAGCGACAGTGCCGAACCAAGCACGCCCGAACCGGTGAAGGGAATGCGCAACGACTGGAGCGCACCTTGCAGCTCACCGTTCTCGCCGCCGCCACCGTGCAGGATGTTGAACACACGAGCGAAGTGGCCCGCACGCACCGCGTCCAATAGCGCTGGAATCCCGTCGATGGCATGCGCGTCCACGCCGCGCGCCTTGAGCGCCGCCAGCACGCCCCGCCCAGAATTGAGCGATACCTCGCGCTCCGCCGAACTTCCGCCCATGACGACGGCGACGCGGCCAAACTGTGCGGGATCGGTAATCGTCTTACTCACTTGCTTGTCCTCAGATTGCCAACTTGCGCCAGCTCCACCGCCGCCGAACCGATATCGCCAGCACCCAGCAGCAGCAATAGATCGCCGTCATGCAGCAATGCAGGCAGCGTTTCTTTCAGATCACGCGGATGCTCAACCAGTACGGGATCGACCTTGCCGCGTGCGCGCACGGCGCGTGCCAGCGCACGACCATCAGCGCCAGCAATCGGCGCTTCGCCAGCCGGGTAGACATCGGTCAAGACCAACACATCGGCCTCGGCCAGCACGTTGGCAAAGTCGTCTAACAAGTCACGCGTACGGCTATAGCGGTGCGGCTGAAAACCCACCACCAGACGACGTTCTGGCCAGCCACCGCGACAGGCAGCAAACACAGCCGCAAGCTCACGCGGATGATGCCCATAGTCATCGATCAGCAGTGCCGAGCCCTTATCCAATGCGATCTCACCACGACTGTGGAAACGCCGGCCGACGCCCTGGAAGTTCGCCAACGCGTGGGCGATCGCTTCAGCCTCCACGCCTAGCTGCCAGCCAATGCTGGCGGCAGCGAGCGCATTCAGTACGTTGTGTTCGCCGGGCAAATTCAGCGTCACCGGCAGTGCTTCGGCACGACCTGGCAGCAGCAGGTCAAAGTGCATCTCGAAGCCGTGCTGCGTGAGATTCACTGCGCGCACGTCGGCATCCTGCGTCTTGATGCCGTAAGTCATGACGCGACGCGTGGTGGTTTTCGCCAACTCAGCGACTTCCGCATCATCCACGCACAGCACAGCCAAGCCGTAGAACGGCAGTCGGTGCAGGAAATCGGCAAAAGCCTTCTTCACTAGCGCGAAATCACCCTGGTAGTTCTCAAGGTGATCCGCATCAATATTGGTGACGGCCGCGATCACCGGCGACAACAGCAGGAACGAGCCATCCGACTCATCTGCCTCAGCCACCAGATACTGGCCCGTGCCCAGCCGCGCGTTCGCGCCGGCTGCGTTGAGCTGGCCACCGATCACAAACGTTGGGTCGTAATTGGCCTCGGCCAACACACTGGCGACCAGGCTGGTTGTGGTGGTTTTGCCATGCGTGCCAGCGATCGCGATACCGCGGCGGAAACGCATCAGCTCGCCCAGCATCTCCGCACGCGGAATCACCGGGATGCGCGCAGCGCGCGCGGCAACCAGCTCGGGGTTGTCCTGATGGATAGCGCTGGAGGTCACCACGACGTCAGCATCGCCGACGTGCTCGGCCACATGGCCTACGTGCACAACGATGCCAAGCTGCGCCAGCCGCTGGGCGGTCAATGAATTCGCACGATCGGACCCTGAGACGGCATACCCGAGGTTATGCAACACCTCGGCAATGCCACTCATGCCAACACCACCAATGCCGATGAAATGCACACGGCGATAGGTGGTCATCAAGTCTTCGTGCGCGAGCAGGCGACGCGGCGTCATGCAGCCACCTCCACACAGGCACGAGCAATCACTTCAGCCGCATCGGGTTTGGCCAGCGTGCGCGCAGCCTCAGCCATCGCCAGCAAACGAGCACGGTTTTCAAGCAACGCGTCGAGGCGCTGCGCCAGTTGTTGCGTATCCAGCTCACGCTCCTGAATCAATTCGGCCGCGCCGATGGCCACCAACGCCTCGGCATTACGGGTTTGGTGGTCATCCACCGCATAAGGGAAAGGCACCAGTACGGAACCAAGCCCGGCCGCGGTGAGTTCGGCCAGCGTCAAGGCGCCTGCACGGCACACCGCGAGATCGGCCCAGGCATAGGTGCCGGCCATATCTTCGATAAACGGCACCACCTGCGCATCGACACCGGCCTTTGCATAGGCATCGCGCGCTTCATCGAGGCCGCGATTGCCGCATTGGTGCAGCACTTCGGGACGCTTCTCCGGCGATAGTTGCGACAGCGCCTGCGGCAGTGCCAGGTTCAATGCACGCGCACCCAGGCTGCCACCGAGTACCAGCAGTCGCGGTTTACCTGTGCGATCACTCATGCGTTGAGCGGGCGGCGACAACGTAGCAATCGCTGCACGCACCGGATTACCTACCCACTCGGCATTCGGCAAGGCATCAGCAAAACCGGCAAGTACGCGACGGGCGAAGCCGGCAAGCTTGCGATTGGTGAGACCGGCAACACGATTTTGCTCGTGCACGAGCAGCGGACAACCCGTGAATCGCGCAGCGACGCCACCGGGACCCGCCACGTAGCCACCCATCGACAGCACGCTGCGCGGCTTCAACTTGCGCAGCACCACCAGTGAGGCCAGCAGTGCGCGAGCCAACATGAGTGGCGCCATCAAACGTGTCTTCAGACCTTTGCCACGCAAGCCGCCGACAGCAATGGTGTGCAACTCGATGCCATGCGCCGGCACCACTTTTGTTTCCATGCCCCCAACCGCGCCTAGCCAGACTACCGGCACGCCTTGCGCGCGCAGCACTTCGGCGACCGCCAAGCCGGGGAAAATATGGCCACCGGTGCCACCGGCCATGATCAGCACGGGTGCTGTCGACATGGAGGCTGACACCGTCATGCGGCCACCGCCTCACGCTCGCGTTCCGCTGCGGCATTTGCATCCGGCACAGCCAACGCAGGCATCCGCGTCGCCATCTGCCGCGCATCGAGGGCGCGATTGATCTCATAAGTCGCACGTAGCAGCACACCAGCCATCGCGCAGGTCAGCACCATGGATGAACCGCCATAGCTGATCAGCGGCAGAGTCAGGCCTTTGGTCGGCAGCGCCCCGAGATTCACGCCGACCGACACTATCGTCTGCAAGCCGATCATCAACGAGATACCGAACGTCACGTAGCCGGCAAAGCGCTGCCCAATTTCCACGCCCTTCAAACCGAGATGCAAACCGCGCCCTACGGCAAGCGCGAACAAGCCCATCACCAGCACGATGCCGGTCAGGCCTAGTTCCTCGCCGATCACCGCAAAGATAAAGTCGGTATGCGCTTCGGGCAGATAGGACAGCTTGAGCACGCTCGAACCCAGCCCCACGCCGGTCCACTCGCCTCGGCCAATCGCCATCAGCGACTGTGTCAGCTGGAAACCATCATCGAAAGGATGCTCCCAGGGATGAAGGAAGGTGGTCAGTCGCTTCATGCGGTAGCTTTCGCTGGTCGCTGCAACCGCCAGCAACGGCATCAACGGCAACCCCATCAGGCAGAGGAAGAGCGGCCGTGCGCCGCCCAGCCAGACCATCGCAATGGTCACCGTGATCACCAGCATCGCCGAGCCAAAGTCCGGCTGCAGCAAAAGCAAGCCAACGATGCCACCAGCCACGATGAGTGGTTTGATCAGACCGATAAAACGGGTCTCGATGCTCTCGCGATGGCGTACCAGGTAACTGGCGACATACACCACCAAAATCAGCTTCACTGCCTCCACCGGCTGAAAGGTGGTGACAATCAGATTCAACCAGCGCCGCGCACCATTGAGGCGCATGCCAAGGTGAGGCACGAACACTGCCAGCAACATGATGAAAGCTACAAGGATCAGCAGGAACGCATGCTTCTCCAGCAACTTCAGCTCGGTGCGCATCGCCACACCAGCGGCCACGATGCCCAGGGTGAGAAAGACCAAGTGCTTTTTCAGGAAATAGAATTCGCCGATGTGCTGACTATCAGCCACCGCGATCGAGCTCGACGCCACCATGATCACGCCAACGCTGGCCAAGGCAATCAATGCCGCCAGCAGCAACGGATCGAACTTGCCGCGCGGCCCTTGCCGCCGTTTCGCCTGGGTGGAGTCGAAGATCTGCATTAGCGCACCTTCAACGTGGCAAGGCCGATCAACACCAGCACGACGCTGATGATCCAGAAACGCACGATCACCCGCGGCTCGGGCCAACCCTTCAACTCAAAGTGATGATGGATCGGTGCCATACGGAAGATGCGCTTGCCGGTGAGCTTGAAGCTGGCCACCTGCAACATCACCGAGACCGTCTCCATCACGAACACGCCGCCCATGATCAGCAGCACGATCTCCTGTCGCACGATCACCGCAATCACCGCGAGCGCCGCGCCAATTGCGAGTGCGCCAACATCACCCATGAACACTTGTGCCGGGTAGGTGTTGAACCACAAGAAGCCGAGTCCTGAACCAGCCAGCGCACCGCAGAACACCGCGAGCTCACCGGCGCCTGGAATCGAAGGGATACCGAGGTATTCGGAAAACACCTTGTTACCGGCTAGATACGCGAACACACCGAGCGCGCCGGAAACCAGTACGGTCGGCATGATCGCCAGGCCATCCAGCCCATCGGTAAGGTTTACCGCGTTGGAGAAGCCCACGATCATCAGGTAGGCGACCACCACGAAGAGCAACCCCAGCGGCAGTGCTACGTGCTTGAACAGCGGCACGTACAGTGCGGTCTCTGCTGGCACGATGGCCGCGTGGTACAGGAACACCGCCGCACCAAGTCCAAACACCGATTGCCAGAAATACTTCCAGCGCGATGCGAGGCCGCGACTGTCCTTCAATACCAGCTTGCGGTAATCGTCATAGAAACCGATCGCGCCGAAGCACATCAGCACAGCCAGTACGACCCACACATAACGATTTTGCAGATCAGCCCACAGCAGGGTCGACACCGCCACCGACAACAGGATCATCACGCCACCCATCGTCGGCGTACCCGCCTTCGACAGATGCGTCTGCGGACCATCCTTACGCACCACCTGGCCCGCTTTCATCGCTGCCAGCCTGCGGATAAGCAACGGGCCGAGCAGCAGCGACATCGACAGCGCTGTGAGCGCCGCCATGATGGTGCGGAAAGTGATGTACTGAAACAGATGCAGCGCGGTGAAGTGCCGTGCCATCCAGTCAGCCAATTCAAGCAGCATCGGAGGTGCCCTCCCCTTGCTTACGATTTCGCAATGCGGCAACCACCTCTTCCATACCCGCGGAGTGCGAGCCTTTGATCAAACACGTCACGCCGCTGTGCAAGCGTGACTCCAGGGCAGCTATCAGCGCGGCCTTGTCCTCGAAATGTTCGCCCGACGTGCCAAATGCCTCGACCGTGGCCGTGCCCAATGAGCCCACCGCATACAAGTGCTCGATACCGCGTTCACGTGCATGCGCACCGACATCCGCATGCAGCGCACGGGCATCTGCACCGAGCTCCGCCATATCGCCCAGCACCAGCCAACGCTCGCCCGACGCCAGTACAAGCGTATCGATGGCGGCGGACATCGAACTGGGATTGGCGTTGTAGCTGTCGTCAATCAGCGTCCAATCACCGGCCATGGCTTCACGCTTGAGTCGACCCGTAACAGCAGCGGCTTGCTCAAGCCCAGTGACGATCGTCGACAGCGGTACGTCGAGCGCCAACGCTATCGTGGCTGCCGCCAGTGCATTGGCTACGTTGTGTCGCCCAGGCAGGGGAAGCCTCACTTCGGCGTCGCCTACCGGCGTGCTCAACACGAAGTGCGAACCGTCCACGCGCTGCTGGATGATGTCGGCACCGACATCCGCCTTGTGATTCAACCCAAAGCGCAACACGCGACGCGAGCCCGCCAAGCCGTCGAAGAAACTGGCAAATGCATCGTCCGCATTGATGATCGCCACGCCGTCGGCGGGCAACGCTTGATACAACGCCCCCTTGGTCTCGGCGACGCCTTCCACGCTACCCATTCGCTCAAGATGCGCGGGCGCGATGATATTGACGAGGCCGATATCGGGCCGTGCGATGGCAGCGAGGTAGGCGATATCACCCAACTTGCCCGCACCCATTTCCAACACCGCATATTCGGTATCTGCTGGCATCGACAACAACGTCAGCGGCAAGCCGATTTCATTGTTGTAGCTGCCAGCATTGACGTGCGTACGGCCGTGAAGTGAAAGGATCGATGCCGTCAGCATCTTCACGGTGGTCTTGCCGTTGGAACCGGTAATACCGATGACACGCGCACTGCATTGCGCACGTACCGCGCTAGCCAAATCACCCAGCGCCAGCTCGACGTTGTCCACGACGACTTGTGACAGATCGATATCGACCTTGCGCTCGACCAGCGCTGCCGAAGCACCACGTGCGATCGCCTGGGCAAGATAGTCGTGGCCGTCCACATGTTCGCCTTTGAAGGCCGCGAACAAGTTGCCCGACGCAAGCTTGCGCGTATCAATAGCGACGCCGGTCACATCGACATCCGCACCCAACAGGCGACCGCTTGTCCACATGGCGATAGCGCTTAGTCGCATCATGCGCGTCGCTCCGAAGCAGCCCGATCCAGTGCGTCACGCGCTACCGCGAGATCATCGAACGGCCGCTTGCCAGCAGCACCTTCCTGATACGTCTCGTGCCCTTTGCCAGCGATCAGCACCACGTCGCCCTTTCGCGCCATGCCGAGTGCCATGTGAATCGCAGCGGAGCGATCGCGCTCGACCAGCGCGGCTTGCGGCCGGCTCAGCCCGGCGACGATCTGCGCCACGATCACATCACCATCTTCACCGCGCGGATTGTCGTCAGTAACGATCGCAACATCAGCCAACCGCTCGGCGATCGCACCCATCTGTGGCCGTTTTCCGGCATCACGCTCCCCGCCACAACCAAATACGCAGATCAGCCGACCAGCACAATGCGCACGTAATGCATTGAGTGCCTGCTCCAGTGCATCCGGTGTATGTGCGTAGTCGATCACGACTAATGGCGCGCCATGCAGGCCACCGAGGCGATTCATACGGCCGTTGATGGGTTGCAGCGCTTCGACCGTGGCAACGATGCGCTCGAACGACTCGCCCAG